>DATJOK010000052.1:0-28074 GCA_035507155.1 Allostellaceae bacterium | reverse complement strand
GTGATGCGGACGGCGCGGCGGATGGGGATCGCGACGGTGGCGGTCTATTCCGAGGCGGATGCCGACGCGCTCCACGTGCGCGAGGCCGACGAGGCGGTGCTGATCGGACCGCCGGCGGCGGCGCAGAGCTATCTCCGGATCGATGGCATCGTCGAGGCGTGCCGCAAGACCGGCGCCGAGGCCGTGCATCCGGGCTACGGCTTTCTTTCGGAGCGCGCGCAGTTTCCGACGGCGCTGGCGAAGATCGGCGTCGCCTTCATCGGCCCCACGCCCGAGGCGATCGCCGCCATGGGCGATAAGATCGAATCGAAGAAGCTCGCCCACAAGGCCGGCGTCTCCACCGTGCCGGGCCATCTCGGCGTCAGTCCCGACGTGGACGCGGCCGCCAAGATCGCCCGCGAGGTGGGCTATCCCGTGATGATCAAGGCCTCGGCGGGCGGCGGCGGCAAGGGCATGCGGATCGCCCGCAACGATGCCGAGATCAAGGAAGGCTTCCGCTCGGCGCAGAACGAGGCGCGCGCGAGCTTCGCCGACGACCGCGTCTTCATCGAGAAATACGTCGAGGAGCAGCGCCACATCGAGATCCAGGAGCTGGGCGACGCCCACGGCCACGTGATCCATCTCGGTGAGCGCGAATGCTCGATCCAGCGCCGGCATCAGAAGGTGATCGAAGAGGCGCCGAGCCCGTTCCTCGATGCGAAGACCCGCGCCGCCATGGGCGCCGAGGCGGTGGCGCTGGCGAAGGCGGTGAGCTACCGCTCCGCCGGCACCGTCGAGTTCATCGTCGACAAGGACCGCAACTTCTATTTCCTGGAGATGAACACGCGGCTCCAGGTCGAGCATCCCGTCACCGAATGCGTGACCGGTCTCGACCTCGTCGAATGGATGATCCGCATCGCCGCCGGCGAGAAGCTCACGCTCAAGCAGAGCGATATCCATCTCCGGGGCCACGCCATCGAGGCGCGCGTCTATGCGGAGGATCCGCGCCGCGGCTTCCTGCCCTCCATCGGCCGCCTGGTGCGCTACAGCGAGCCCAAGGGCGAGGGCATCCGCGTCGACAGCGGCGTCTACGAGGGCGCCGAGATCAGCATCAACTACGATCCGATGATCGCCAAGGTGGTTGGCTTCGGCGACACGCGCGAGGTGGCGCGGTCGCACCTCATCGAGGCGCTCGACGGCTTCCACATCCGCGGCCTCAATCAGAACATCGGTTTCCTCTCCGCCCTCCTGGAGCGCAAGCGCTTTGCCGAGGGGAGGCTTACCACCAATTTCATCGCCGAGGAGTTCCCGGCCGGCTTCGCCGAGATCGCGCTCCCCGCCGAGGCGCAGCCGAGCCTGGTCGCGGTCGCCGTGGCGATCGCGCGCCGCGTCGCCGAGGCCGAGGCCTCGATCGACGGCCAGCTCGCGGGGCATGAGGCGAAGCCGCTCGCCGACTGGTCCGTCGTGCTGGCCGATGCCACCTACCTCGCTCACATCGCGCCGGAAGGCGACGGCTATCGCGTCCGCAACGGCGGCATCGATTGCCTCGTCACCTCGCCCTGGCGGCCCGGCGAGCCGTTCTTTCGCGGCAAGGTCGACGGCAGGCCGGTCACCGTGCAGGTCGATCGCGACGGCATCTTCCATCGCCTGACCTATCGCGGCGTGACGGTGCCGGTGAAGGTGCTGCCCCCGCGCGCCGCCGAGCTTCTCGCCGCCATGCCGGCGAAGCCGGAGCCCGATCACTCCCGCCACCTGCTCTCCCCCATGCCGGGCCTGCTGGTCTCGCTCGCCGTGCAGGAGGGCCAGGACGTCAAGGCCGGCGAGGCGCTCGCCGTGGTGGAGGCGATGAAGATGGAGAACGTGCTGCGCGCCGAGCGCGACGGTACGGTCGCCAAGCTGCGCGCCAAGGCCGGCGACAGTCTCGCGGTCGATCAGGTGATCCTGGAATTCGCGTGAGGAGCGGGCGATGCAGGCCATCCGCCTCGTCATCAGCGGCCGGGTGCAGGGCGTGGGCTTCCGCGCCTTCGTCGAGCGGCAGGCGCTGAAGCGGGCGCTGCGCGGCTGGGTTCGCAATCGCCGCGACGGGACGGTGGAGGCGCTGGTGATCGGCGCCGAGGCCGCGCTCGCCGAGATCGAGCAGGACTGCCGTCGCGGCTCGCGGCTCTCGAAGGTCGATCGCGTCGAGCGCTTCGCCACCGACGACGACGGCTCCGCCGGTTTCCGCCAACTGCCGACGCTCTGAGCTCGGCCTGATCGTGAGGGTTGGCTTTATTCTGAAATAACATAATTACACTGTATTGAAATTATATCTTGACTATTATCGCTGTGAATTTATCCTCTGCCCCTCAGGCTGATCCCCTGCAAAGGATCCGCGGCAATTTGACGGGCAGCTTGCGCCGCGTGACCAACCGCTAAAGCGCCACGGAGCGATCCGTGGGCCCCTTGTCGACCGGACTCGGAGATCGCTGATGCGCCACACCCCTCGCCGCTCCCCAGCCTCTCTCTGCTCCCGTTGCTGTTGTCGCGTGCAACGCGCCTGACGCCTTCGCGCGTCACCTCGTCCACGCCACGCACAGACACCGGCCGCCGCGCCGCGGCGGCCACCCCAGGAGCAGCATCATGTCCGACGCCTTCGTCATCGAGACCGCGCGGCATACCGCCGGCATTGCCGTCCGCGAGCGCGGCGGCTTCCGCTTCTACGCCTCGGAAGCGCGCTTCCTGCCGCTCGACAGCCGTCTTTTCCGCAGCCTCGGCGCGGTGCGCGCGGCGGCCGACGAGGTCGCCGCACCCATTCCGCCGAAGCAAACCCGCACCGCCAGGGCGGCGGCCGCTCTGATGGGAGACCTGCCATGACCGACGTTGCGCCACCCGATCCAGCCGCTCGACGGCGGCTCGGCATCGACGGCTGGGCGGTGCTGTCCGCGCTCGCTCTCGCCGTTCTCGTCTGGGCCGATCTGCTGCCGGCGATCCGCTGGTGAGCCCATCCGGTCGACACGAAAGCACGACATCATGACCGACTTCGTCCTCTCCGAGCCCGGCAATCTCCGCTTGCCGCGCCGCTTCCTCGACCTCCTTCCCGGCATCCTGCTGCTGGCGGCGATCGGCTACCTCGGCAAGCTCACCGAGCAATCGATCGCTGCCTACGGCAAGGCCAACGCGCTGCCGCTTCCCAACATCGAATACGTGCTGTGGGCGATCCTGTTCGGTCTCGTCATCGCCAATACCGTCGGCGTCCCGCGGATCTTCCGCCCGGGCGTCGCCACCTACGAGTTCTGGCTCAAAGCCGGCATCGTGCTGCTGGGCGTGCGCTTCCTGCTCGGCGACGTGCTGAAGCTCGGCGGCGTGAGCCTGGCGCTGGTGGCGATCGAGCTCGCGGTCGCGATCGCCTTCATGAGCGTGCTGGGCCGGGTCTTCGGCCTCCGCCCCAAGCTCACCAGCCTGCTTGCCGTCGGTTCCTCGATCTGCGGCGTCAGCGCGATCATCGCCGCCCAGGGCGCGATCGAAGCGGAGGACGAGGACGCCTCGCTGGCGATCGCCGCGATCCTGGCCCTGGGCGCGGCCAGCCTCTTCGTCTTTCCGCTCATCGGCCATGCCCTCGGCCTCAGCGATCACGCCTTCGGGCTCTGGGCCGGCCTCGCCGTCGACAACACCGCCGAGGCGACGGCCGCCGGGGCGCTCTACTCCGATGCCGCCGGCAAATTCGCCGTCCTCGCCAAGACGGCGCGCAACGCCACCATCGGCTTCGTCGTGCTGGGCTATGCGATCTACTGGGCGAGCCGGGGCAGCGCCCGGCGGGTCGAGAACAAGGCGCGCTTCCTCTGGCAGAAGTTCCCGAAATTCGTTCTGGGCTTCCTGCTGATCTCGCTGCTGGCGACGGCGGGAGCCTTCCGCGCCGATCAGGCCGCGAGCCTCGCCAACCTCTCGCGCTGGGCCTTTCTGCTCACCTTCGCCGGCGTCGGCCTGCGCACCGATCTCCGCGAGATGCGGAAGCAGGGCGCTCGGCCCTTCATCGTCGGCGCGCTCGGCGAGGTCGTGGTCGCCCTCCTCACCCTCGGCCTGGTCATCGGCGCCGACGCCGTCGTCGGACTCTGAGAGGCGGAACGACGACCGTGACGGCGCATCGAGCGCGCTGACCCCTCCGCCCGCCCGGTGTAACATGGGAGAGGTTGCACCGGGAAAGGATTGCGCCATGAGCGATCACGCTGAGCCGGGCGCCGGGGCGCGGCACGAGGCGCGCCAGGCGCATGCCGATTTCGCCGGCGACATGAGCTATGGCGACTATCTTCATCTCGACGCCGTGCTGACCGCGCAGCATCCGCGCTCCGGCAATCACAACGAGCTCCTCTTCATCATCCAGCATCAGACGAGCGAGCTTTGGATGAAGCTGGCGCTGCACGAGCTCAGGGCGGCGCGGGACGGCGTGAAGGCCGACGATCTCGATCCCGCCTTCAAGATGCTGGCGCGCGTCAGCCGGATCATGCATCAGCTCATCCAGGCCTGGGACGTCCTCTCGACCCTGACGCCGAGCGAGTATCACGAGTTCCGCGCGACGCTCGGCCGTTCCTCGGGCTTCCAGTCCTACCAGTACCGCCTGCTGGAATTCATCCTCGGCAACAAGGATCGCGGCTTCCTCGCGCCGCACGCGCACCGGCCGGACATCCATGGGGAGCTGCTCGCGAGCCTGGAGAGTCCGAGCCTCTATGACGAGGCGATCCGGCTGCTGGGGCGTCGCGGCTTCGCCATCGACGCGGCGGCGACGCAGCGCGACTGGAGCCTGCCCTATCGCGCCGATGCCTCGGTGGCGGCGGCCTGGACCGAGGTCTATCGCGACACCGACGAGCATTGGGACCTCTACGAGCTCGCCGAGAAGCTGGTTGATCTCGAGGATTATTTCCGGCAATGGCGCTTTCGCCACGTCACTACGGTCGAGCGCATCATCGGCCTGAAGCCGGGCACCGGCGGCACCTCCGGCGTCGCCTATCTCCGCCATCTCCTCGAGGTCCGGCTGTTCCCGGAGCTCTGGGACTTGCGCACCGTTCTCTAGCGCGGCAACCGCCATGGACGAGGACGACGACAGGAACCGGCAGACCAAGGCCTTGGCGGGGCTTGCCATCGTGCTGGCGCTGGCGGTCGGCGGCTTCTTTCTGTTTCAGCACCTGCGGCGGGAAAGCGCTATCGAGGACTGCCTGATGGCAGGCCGCAGCAACTGCGACGCCCTGGTCGGGCAGTAGCCGGTCACTCCGCGGCGCTGGCCTCGGGCCGCGCGGCAGCGCCCGCCGCGGCATGACGGCGTCCGGAAATCCGCTGGTTGATGCGGTCGAGATAGAGATAGATGACCGGCGTCGTGTAGAGCGTCAGCACCTGCGAGACGAGCAAGCCGCCGACGATCGCGATGCCGAGCGGGCGGCGCAGCTCGGAGCCGGCGCCCTGGCCGATCGCCAGCGGCAGGCCCGCAAAGAGCGCCGACATGGTGGTCATCATGATCGGGCGGAAGCGCAGCAGGCAGGCCTCGTGAATCGCCTCCAGCGGCCCCTTGCCTTCCTTGCGCTCCGCCTCCAGGGCGAAGTCGATCATCATGATCGCGTTCTTCTTCACGATGCCGATCAGCAGGATGACGCCGACGATGGCGATGACGCTGAGATCATAATGGAAAAGCATCAGCATCAGCAGCGCGCCGACGCCCGCCGAGGGCAGCGCCGAGAGGATGGTGATCGGATGGATGTAGCTCTCGTAGAGCATGCCCAGCACGATATAGACCACCAGGATCGCCGCCGCGACGAGGAGCGGCGTCGATGACAGCGATTGCTGGAACGCCTGCGCGGTGCCCTGGAAGGTGCCCTGCAGGGAAGCCGGCGCGTTGAGGCGCTCGCGCATCGCGTTGATGCGCCCCACCGCCTGCCCGAGTGCCGTACCCGGAGCGAGGTTGAACGACAGCGTCACCGCCGGGAATTCGCCCTGATGATTGACCGAGAGCGACTCGATCTTGGGCTCGAAATGCGCGAAGGCGCTGAGCGGCACCCGCGCGCCGCTGGAGGAGACCACATAGATGTCCGAGAGCGCGTTCTCGTCCTGCTGGAATCGCGGCTGCACCTCGAGGACGATCTTGTATTGGTTCGACGACGTGAAGATCGTCCCGACCTCGCGCGACCCGAAGGCGTCGTAGAGCGTGTCGTCGATGAGCTGCGGCGTGAGGCCGAGGCGCGACGCCTCGTCGCGATCGATGTTGATCGCGATATGCGGCGCCGCGATCTGCTGGTCGGTCGCTACATCCTGCAGCCCCGGCAGCTTCTTCATCTCTTGCTCGAAGATCGGCGCCCAGTGATCGAGCTCGTCGATGTCCGTATCGGTGAGGGTGTACTGGTACTGGGTGCGGCTGAGGCGGCCACCGACGGTGATGTCCTGGCCGGCCTGCATGAAGAATTTCACGCCCTCGATCTTGTCCGTGATCGGCCGCAGGCGCTGGATGACCTGGTCGGCGGTGGCGTCACGCTGATCGAAGGGCTTGAGCTGGATGAAGACGCGGCCGGTATTCTCGGTCGCGTTGCCGCCGGTGGCGCCCACGAAAGCGACCACGCCGGAGATGGCGGGGTCCTGGCGCACCTTGTCCACCACCTGCCGCACCAGTCCGGACATTCCCTGGAAGGAAATGTCCTGGCGCGAATCGGCCTCGCCGAAGATGAAGCCGGTGTCCTGCTGCGGGAAGAAGCCCTTCGGGATCACCACGTAGAGCCAGCCGGTGACGCCGATCAGCGCCAGGGTCAGCAGCAGCATCGGGAATTGATGCCGCAGCACCCAGCGCAGGCCGCGGTCGTAGCCGCGCAGCATGCCGTCGAAGAAATCCTCCGCCATCCGATTGAGGCGGCCGCCGCTGTGCGGATCCTCGTGCTTCAGGAAGAGCGAGCACATGACCGGCGTCAGCGTCAGCGACACCAGCGCGGAGACGATTACGGCAACCGACACCGTCACCGCGAACTCGCGGAACAGGCGGCCGATGATGCCGCCCATGAACAGCAGCGGGATGAAGACGGCGATGAGCGAGAAGGTGATGGAGATGATGGTGAAGCCGATCTGGCCGGCGCCCTTCATCGCCGCCTCCATCGGCGAGTCGCCGGCCTCGATATAGCGCACGATGTTCTCGATCATCACGATGGCATCGTCGACGACGAAGCCCACCGCGATCGTCAAGCCCATCAGGGAGAGATTGTCGAGGCTGTAGCCGAGCGCGTACATCACGCCGAAGGTGCCGATGATCGACAACGGCACCGAGATGCCGGGAATGATGGTGGCCCAGAGCTTGCGCAGGAAGAGGAAGATCACCATCACCACCAGGCCGACGGTGAGGATCAGGGTGAAGCGGACGTCCGCCACCGAGGCGCGGATCGTCTGGGTCCGGTCGGAGACCAGGTCGATCTTCACCGTCGCCGGAATCGAGGCCCGGAGCTGCCCCATCAGCGCCTTGACGCGGTTCACCGTCTCGACGGTGTTGGCGTCGCTCTGCCGGCGGACCAGCAGGATCTCGGCCTGCTTGCCGTTGTACCAGGCCCCGACCCGATCGAGCTGCACGGAATTGAGGGCGTCGCCGATGTCGCGCACCCGCACCGGCGCGCCGTTCCGATAGGCGACGATCACGTTGTCGAAGCCGGCGGCGTTGAAAATCTGGTCGTTGGTGTCGAGGGTGAGCGATTGGTGGGCGTTCTCGAGATTGCCCTTCGGCTGATCGGTGCTGGTGTTGGCGAGCGCCGCCCGCACGTCCTCCAGCGACACCCCGCGGGCGGCAAGAGCGGTAGGATTGACCTGTACCCGCACGGCATATTTCTGCTGGCCGGCGATGTCGACTTCCGACACGCCGGGGATCGCCGACATCTTCTGCGCCAGGATCGTGTAGGCGTAGTCGTCCACTTTGTAGATCGGCATGGTATCCGAGTGGACCGCGTAGATCAGGATGGCGCGGTCGGCCGGATTGACCTTCCGATAGGTCGGCGGGTTCGGCAGGTTCTTCGGCAGCAGGCCGCCGGCGGCGTTGATCGCGGTCTGCACGTCCTGGGCGGCGCCGTCGATGTTGCGGCTGAGCGCGAACTGCAGCGTGATCGAGGTCGAGCCCAACCCGCTGGTGGAGGTCATCTGGTCGAGACCGGGGATCGCCGCGAACTGCTGCTCGAGCGGCGTCGCCACCGAGGAGGCCATGGTCTCGGGACTGGCGCCGGGCAGCTGCGCCGTCACGGTGATGGTGGGGAAGTCCACATTGGGCAGCGCCGCCACCGGCAGCAGGCTGTAGGCGGCGAGGCCGAAAACCACCATCCCCAGCATCAGCAGGGAGGTGGCGATCGGCCGCGTGATGAAGGGCTGAGAGATGCTCATGGAACGAAATCCCCGGCCTCCGATCCGGCAACCATGCGCGGGGGCTCAGCTCTTACCGGAGGGTGCCGCCTGGGCGACAACCTTGGTGCCGTCATCCAGGCGATACTGGCCATCGACCACGATGCGCTCCCCGGCGGTGAGGCCCTTGCCGATCACCGCCACGCCGTCCTCTTCCTGGGCCACCTGCACGGTCCGCATCTCGACGGTATCGTCCGGCTTCACCACGAAGAGATAGCTGCCGTTGGGCCCGCGCTGCACCGCGCGCGCCGGGACGGTGACCGCGTTCTTGTCGATGCCGACGATCAGGCGGGCATTGACGAACTCTCCCGGCCACAGCGCGCCGTCCCGATTGTCGAAGGTGGCCTTCAGATGCAGCGTGCCGGTGGACTGGTCGATCTGGTTGTCGATCAGCGTGAGCTTGCCGGTGGCGAGATTCTTCTGATTGTCTTCCGAATAGGCCAGGACCGGGACGGGCGCCCGGGCTTCGCTCTCGCGGATGGTCTCGAATTGCCCCTGGGGCACGGTGAAGCTCACATAGATCGGATGCAGCTGCGTGATGGTGACGAGCCCGGTGTTGTCGGTGGCACGCACCATGTTGCCGATGTCCACCAGCCGCGCGCCGGTGCGGCCGTCGATCGGCGAGCGGATGTCGGCATATTGCAGATTGAGCTCAGCGGCATCGATCTGCGCCTGATCCGCCTTGATCGAGGCCTCGACCTCGCCGACCAGCGCCTTCTGCTGGTCGTAGGACTGGCGCGTCTGATAGCCGTTGCCGACCAGCGCTCCGTAACGCCTAAGATCGGCCTGGGCGCTGGTGAGCTGCGCCTCGTCCTTCTCCTTGTTGGCCTCCGCCTGCGCCAACGCCGCCTGGAACGGCCGCGGATCGATCTCGAACAGGAGATCGCCGGCTTTCACCTCCTGGCCCTCGGTGAAATCCACCTTCATGATCTGGCCGTCGACGCGGCTCTTCACGGTGACGGTATTGTAGGCCTGCACCGAGCCGATGCCGCGCACATAGACCGGCATGTCGCGCGCCGTCGCCACGCCCGCGGTCACCGGCACCGCGGGCATCGCCGGCGTGGTTTGCGCGGCTGCGTCGGAGCCGCTCACGCGCGCATAGATCAGCCCGCCCGCGCCGACGATAATGGCGGCGGCCGCAAGCGCCGCCGTGGTTCTTCGCATCGGCTTTGTCCTCTGCACCCCATCAAGCCGCGGTCGGCGGCTCCGAAACACCAACCCCGTCCTGCGTCGCTTCCGACAGGTTGCTCTTGAGCCGCCGCAGCGCCTCGATCAGCGCCGTCTGCTCGGCGGTGGCGAGCCCCGCCAGCGCCTCCGCGCCAACGGCGCGGTTGATCCGGCGGATGCGCTCCAGCATCGGTCCGGCGCCCGCAGTCAGGTAGAGCCGCCAAACCCGCCGGTCGCGCGGATCGAGCCGGCGCTCCACCAGTCCCACCTCCTCGAGCCGGTCGAGCAGGCGCACGAGGGCGATCGGCTCGATCTGCAGCAGCTCGGCGAGCCGCGCCTGGCTCAGCCCCTGCTGCTGGGCGATATAGACGAGCACAAAGCTCTGATTCCTGGTCAGCCCCAGGGCCTCCAGCGCGGCTCCCTGCTCGAAACGCCGGCGCAGCAGCCGCGCCAGATCGCGAACCAGGAAGCTGACCTCCGCCTCGGAACACTGCGCGTCGCCGTGCATTCGTAGACATCGACTATGATAGTTGATGCTTATATGTGCGGGCGGCCGCCCGGCGTTCCCGGCTCAGCCATTAAATCTTTGAAAGCCACCCTGGTTTCCGCGCGTGCGGAACCGTGCTTGACGGCAGGTTCGGGCAGCAGTATAAGTGAGTGACTGTTCACTCACATGATGCTCCGATGCGCGACGGCACACCGACACGGGAAAGGATCGAGCGGAAAGCCATGGAGCTTTTCGTCTCCAAGGGCGTGAGCGAGACGACGATCCGCGACATCGCCCAGGCTGCCGGCGTCGCCGAGGGCGCGCTCTACCGCCACTACCGGGGCAAGGACGAGCTCGTCCTGGCCCTCTTCGAGCGCAACTACGCCGCCTTCGCCAAGCGCCTGCACGCCCTCGCCGCCGGCCAGACCGCGGCGCGGGAGAAGCTCCGCGCCATGGTGGAGGAATGCGCCCGGGTCTTCGACACCGATCCCGTCCTCTTCCAGTTCCTGCTGCTGGTGCAGCATCATTCGCTGCGCCGCCTGGACGACGACGCGGTGACGCCGGTGGATGTGGTGCGCCAGGTTCTGCGCGACGGCATGGCACGGGGCGAGATCCCGCCCGCCGACCCCGATCTCGCCGCCGCCCTTGTCATGGGCGTGATCGTGCAGCCCGCTACCTTCAAGACCTATGGCCGGCTGCCCGGCCCCATGCTGTCGCTTGCCCCGAGCCTCGCCGCCGCTTGCTGGCGGGTGCTCGGCGCCTGATCATTCGACCGGGAGACCAGCCCCATGGCCGAGACCCAGCTTCATCTCCTCAAGAGCCGCCGGCTGCTGCCGCTGTTCATCACCCAGTTCCTGGGCGCGGTGAATGACAATCTCCTGAAGACGGCGCTGGTGACGATCGCCACATATCGCGCCTTTGCCGATCCCACCACCACCCGCATCGTGGTGGCGATCGCCACCGCGATCTTCATCCTTCCCTATTTCCCGTTCTCCGCCACCGCCGGCCAGCTCGCCGACAAATTCGAAAAATCGCGCCTCATCCGCCTGATCAAGCTCTGGGAGGTCGGCGTCATGACGCTGGCCGCCGTAGGCTTCACCTTCGGCGGCACGACCTTCCTCTACTTCGAGCTGGTGGTGCTGTTCCTGCTCGGCGTCCAGGCGACGTTCTTCGGTCCGGTGAAGTACGGCATCCTGCCCGATCATCTCCGCGAGGACGAGCTGATGGGCGGCAACGCCCTCATCGAGGCCGGCACCTTCCTCGCCATCCTGCTCGGCACCATCGCCGGCGTGCTGCTGATCGTGGCGCCGCACGGGCCGACCATCGTCTCGACGCTGCTGCTGCTGTTCGCCGGAGCCGGCTGGCTCGCCAGCCTCTTCATCCCGCGCGCTCACCGCTCGGCACCCGATCTCCGCATCAATCCCAACATCTGGGCGGAGACCATGGCGATCCTGCGCCACGTCGGCGTCCACCGCGACCTCAAGCTCTCGATCATCGGCATCTCCTGGTTCTGGCTGGTGGGCGCGGTCTTCCTGTCGCAGTTCCCGACCTATGCGAAGGACACGCTCAGCGCGGACGCCAGCGTGGAGACGCTCTTCCTCGCACTGTTCTCCGTCGGCATCGGCGCCGGCTCGGTGCTCTGCGGAAGACTGCTGCGCGGCGAGGTGAGCGCGCGTCTCGCGCCCCTCGGCGCGCTCGGCATGACGCTCTTCACCTTCGATCTCTTCTACGCCAGCGAGCGCGTCAGCGGCGGCGACGGCGCCCTCATCGACGTGCTGGCCTTCCTTTCGCATCCCGCGAGCTGGCGGCTCTGCACCGATCTCTTCATGATCGCGCTCTGCGGCGGCCTTTTCACCGTGCCGCTCTACACCATCCTGCAGGCGCGCAGCGAGGAGGCGCACCGCTCCCGCGTCGTCGCCGCCAACAACATCGTCAACGCGATCTTCATCGTCGCTTCGGGGGCCGTGAGCGCGGTGATGCTGAAGCTCGGCCTCACCGTGCCGCAGATCTTTCTCACCGTCGGGATCGCCAATGCCGCCGCGGCCGTCGTGGTGATGCGGCTGGTTCCCGGGGTGGTGCTGAAGACCGGGCTCGCCGCTCTCCTCCGCCTTCTCTACCGCGTCGAGGTCCGGGGCCTCGAGAATGTCGGCAAGGCCGGCGAGCGCTCGGTGATCGTCGCCAACCATCTCTCCTTCATCGACGGGCTGCTGCTCGCCGCCTTCCTGCCCGGCCGCCCCGCCTTCGCGATCGCCGCCAACCGCGCGGCCACCTGGTGGATCAAGCCGTTCCTGGGCCTGGTCGACGCGGTAGCGATCGATCCGCTGAAGCCGCTCGCCACCAAGACGCTGATCCGCGCGGTCGAGCAGGGCCGGCACTGCGTGATCTTTCCGGAAGGCCGGCTCACCGTCACCGGCGCGCTGATGAAGATCTACGAGGGCCCGGGCATGATCGCCGACAAGGCGAAGGCAGCGATCCTGCCGGTGCGCCTCGACGGTCCGCAATACACCAACTTCTCGCGGCTGCGCGGCAAACTCCGCCTGCGCTGGTTCCCGCCGGTCAGCATCACCATCCAGGAGCCGCGGCGGATCGAGGTGCCGCCGGAGATCCGCGGCCGTGTCCGCCGGCGCGAGATCGGTCTCAAGCTCTACGACATCATGTCCACGATGATGTTCGAGACCGCCGACATCAACAAGACGCTGTTCGAGGCCGTGCTCGACGCCCGCGACATCCACGGCGCAACGCGGCCGATCGTCGAGGACGTCGAGCGGCATCCGCTCTCCTATCGCCGCCTGCTCGCCGGCAGCCTGGCGATCGGCCGCAGGCTCAGCGAGCTCACCGAGCCGCTGGAGCAGGTGGGCCTGCTGCTGCCGAACGCCAACGCGACGGTGGCCGCGTTCTGCGGACTGCAGGCGTTCCGGCGCGTGCCGGCGATGCTCAACTATTCGACCGGCGCCCACAGCATGAGCCTCGCCTGCACCAGCGCGCGGATCCGCACCATCGTGACCTCGCGCCGCTTCATCGAGCGTGCCCGCCTCGATGCGGCGCTGGCGAGCCTCGCCGAGAACCGCCGGGTCGTCTTTCTCGAGGATCTCCGCGGCGAGATCGGCTTCCTCGAGCGGCTGCGCGCCCTCGGCTCCCTGCCCTTCGCGCGCACACTCCACCGCCGATTCGAGCCCTCGCCCGATGATCCCGCGGTGGTGCTGTTCACCTCGGGCTCCGAGGGCACGCCCAAAGGCGTCGTCCTCAGTCATCGCAACATTCTCGCCAATTGCCGCCAGATCGGCGCCCGCGTCGATTTCAGCCCGAGCGATCTCGTCTTCAACGCGCTGCCGATCTTCCACTCCTTCGGCCTCACCGGCGGCACCATCCTGCCGCTGATCTCGGGCGTCAGGATCTTTCTCTACCCCTCGCCGCTCCATTACCGGATCGTGCCGGAGCTCGCCTACGATACCAACGCGACCATCCTCTTCGGCACCGACACGTTCCTCACCGGCTACGCGCGCGCCGGCAACCCCTATGATTTCTACAACGTGCGCTATGTCTTCGCAGGCGCCGAGCGCGTACGGGAGGAAACAAGGCGACTCTGGACCGAGCGCTTCGGCCTCCGGATCCTGGAGGGCTACGGCGCGACCGAGACCTCGCCCGTTATCGCCACCAACACGCCGATGCACTTCAAGGCCGGCACCGTCGGCCGGTTGCTGCCCGGCATCGAGACGCGGCTCGAGCCGGTAGAGGGCATCGCGGAAGGCGGGCGGCTCATCGTCCACGGGCCGAACGTGATGCTCGGCTACCTGCTGCCGAGCGTGCCCGGCCTGCTGCAGCCGCCGCCCAAAGGGTGGTACGACACCGGCGACATCGTCTCCATCGATCACCAGGGCTTCGTCACCATCAAAGGCCGGGCGAAGCGCTTCGCCAAGATCGCCGGCGAGATGGTGTCGCTCGCCGCGGTGGAGGCGCAGGCGGCGCGGCTCTGGCCGGACTCCCGCCACGCCGCGGTGGCGCTTCCGGACGCCCGCAAAGGCGAGCAGGTGGTGCTGCTGACGGAGAACGCGGCGGCCACCGCCGAGCTCCTGCTGGCCGATGCGCGCGCTCAGGGCATCGCCGAGGTGATGGCGCCCCGCACGGTTCTGGTGCTGCCGGCGCTCCCGTTGCTCGCCGCCGGCAAGATCGACTACGCCCAGGCCCAGAGGCTGGCGGAACAGCAGCTCCCAGCGCGCGAGGGGACGGCACGGACGGGCACCGCCTGATCCCTCGGATCTCGGTCGGCGAGCGGGCACGGCCGTCGTTTTAAATCATCGTTTTGAATACGACTGCATGTCTGGCTTTGTTCGCAATTAGCCGGCGCTTAGGACTTCCGAACTAATTTTCGTTTCGGGGCGGGACGCGGCGCTTGCGGCGGCCCGATGGGGATCATTCCTCGGTGCGGGGCCGACCGACGGTCCCGCGCGGAATCGCAGTCCCATGCCCGGTCCGAGCCCGGTCCGAGAAAGACGCTCCGTGCCTGAGTCTCCGTCGCAGACCACGCCTTCCGAGCCCGTGCGGCACCGGCGTTGCCCCGATCCGCGCGAGCGGGCACGCCGCCTGGCCCGCAACACGTTGCTGGCCGCGTTCGGGATCGTCTTCCTGCTGTGGACCGTCGTCGTCATGGCAACGCTCACCGAGCGCCGCATGGCGATCGAGTCCGCGCGCGTGGAGGCCGACAACCTCTCCGCCGCCTTTGCCGAGCAGGTGCGGCAGGTCATGCGCTCGACCGTCAGCACCATGGATCTCCTCGAGCAGCGCATGCGGATCGAGGGCAAGGATTTCGATCTGCTGGACTGGGCGCGGCAGATCCCGGAGCTGGCGGCGCCGACCATCCAGGGCTCGATCATCGGGCCTGACGGCAAATTGATCGCGAGCACGCTGATGCCGGAACAGAAGCCGGTCGAAGGCTCTCTTATCGGACCGGACGGCAAGGTGGTTGCGTCCACCTCGGAGCCAAGCCCGGCGCCGATCGATCTCTCGGACCGGCCGCATTTCCGTATCCACATTCAGAATCCCCACTACGGCATCTACATCGGCCAACCGGTGCTCGGCCGCGTCTCCAAGCGGGTGACGATCCAGGTATCCAAGCGCCTGGAGAGCGCCACGGGTGCGTTCCTCGGCGTGCTGGTGTTCTCCCTCGATCCCGAGCAGCTGACGACCCTCCACCGCGACGTCGATCTCGGCGCCCATGGCGTCATGGTCCTCGCGGGCACGGATGGCGTCATCCGCGCCCGTTTCGGCCGCATGATACCGAAGGAGCCGATGCCCGAGATCGTCTCGCTGGCAGGCACGCCCTTCTTCACGGCGGGCGGCGGCGCGGCGCATGCCACCTACATCACCCCCAGCAAGGTCGACGGCATCGATCGGCTGTTCAGCCGTCGGCGGGTGGAAGGCTATCCGCTGGTGGCCTCGGTCGGGCTCGCCCTCGACGAGGTGTTCATCCCCGCCGACCGGCACGCGCTGGAGCTGGCCGGGATCAGCATCGCCGCGACGATCATCCTGCTGGTGGGCGCCGGCATGCTCGCGGTGCAGATCCGGAGCCGCGCGGAGCAGGAGGCGAGCCTCGCCGCCGCAAATGTGGAGCTCGCCGAAAGCAAGGCCCGGGCGGAGAGCGCCAACGAGGCCAAATCCCGCTTCCTCGCGAACATGAGTCACGAGCTGCGCACGCCGCTCAATGCCATCATCGGTCTCTCGCAGGTGATGCGGGACCAGCTCCTGGGTGCGCTGCCGAAGCGCTATCTGAGCTATGCCGAGAACATCACGGGCTCCGGCGAGCATCTTCTCGGGATCATCAACGACGTCCTCGACATCTCCAGGATCGAGGCCGGGAAGATCGTCCTCGACGAGCGGGTCTTCGATGTCGCGGACCTGGTTCGCGGCAGCCTGCCGGCGATCTCGCCGCAGGCGACCCAGCGCGGCATCTCCCTCGCCCTCGATCTCGCTCCCGACCTTCCGCCGATCCGCGGCGACGAGAACCGTCTGCGCCAGGTCCTGCTGAACCTGCTCTCGAACGCGGTCAAGTTCACCCCGGGCGGCGGCTCGATCCGGATCGAGGCTCATCTGGAGCGCGACGGCTCGCTCTCCATCGCGGTCATCGACACCGGTATCGGCATGGCGCCGGATGAGATCGAGATCGCGCAGCAGCGCTTCCGGCAGGTCGACGACGGCATGTCCAAGCGCTTCGGCGGCGCCGGCCTCGGCCTGCCGATCGCCAAGGAGCTGCTGGCGATGCACGGCGGCAGCCTCGAGATCGCGAGCGCGCTCGGCGCCGGCACCGCCGCGCACATGCGATTGCCGGCGTCGCGCGTGGCGACGGCAGCGGAAATGGCCGCGCTTCAGCCGGCCTGACGCGTTCCAGTCGAGGAGGCATCGTCGAAAAGGAAAAGGCGGCCGCGCGGCCGCCTTTCTTGTCCCGGGATCGAGCCCGCGGCTCAGGCCGCGGCGGCTTCGCCCTCTTCCGCTTCGGTCTGCACCGGGCCGGAGTCCTGGCCTTTGGCATCTGGATCGCGGTCGACGAGCTCGATGAGCGCCATCGCAGCGGCATCGCCCTGGCGGAAGCCGGCCTTCAGCACGCGGGTATAGCCGCCCGGCCGGCCCTTGTAGCGCTCGGCCAGCGTCGAGAACAGCTTCTCCACCAGTTTCGGGTCCTGCAGCGTCGCGATCGCCTGGCGACGCGCATGCAGGTTGCCGCGCTTGCCGAGGGTGATCAGCTTCTCCACCACGCGGCGGAGGTCTTTCGCCTTCGGCAGCGTGGTCTTGATCTGCTCGTGCTTCAGCAACGCATGGGCCAGGTTGTCGAACATGGCCTTGCGATGGGCGCTCTTGCGGCCGAGCTTGCGCCCGCTCAGACGATGACGCATGGATCGATACTCCCTACCCTGCCGCTCAGTACGGTTCCTCGAGGCGCTTCGCCAGCTCCTCGATGTTCTCCGGCGGCCAGTTCGGGATCTCCATGCCGAGATGGAGGCCCATCTGCGCCAGCACTTCCTTGATCTCGTTCAGCGACTTGCGGCCGAAGTTCGGCGTCCGCAGCATCTCCGCCTCGGTCTTCTGCACGAGATCGCCGATGTAGACGATGTTGTCGTTCTTGAGGCAGTTGGCCGAGCGCACCGAGAGCTCGAGCTCGTCCACCTTGCGCAGCAGGTTCTTGTTGAAGGGAAGCTCGCTCGGAGCCTCCGCCTCGACCGCGGCGCGCGGCTCCTCGAAGTTGATGAAGAGCTGCAGCTGGTCCTGCAGGATGCGCGCCGCGAGCGCCACCGAATCCTCGGGCGTCACCGCGCCGTTGGTCTCGATCCGCATCGAGAGCTTGTCGTAGTCGGTGACCTGGCCGACGCGGGTGTTCTCGACCTTGTAGCTGACCTTGCGCACCGGGCTGAAGAGCGCGTCGACGGGGATGAGACCGATCGGCGCGTCCTCCGGACGGTTCTGCGAGGCCGGAACGTAGCCCTTGCCGATCTCCACCGTGAACTCGATCGCGATCTTGGCGCCCTTGTCGAGGGTACAGATCAGCTGATCGGGGTTCATGATCTCGATGTCATGGCCGGTCTCGATCGCCGAGGCGCGCACCTCGCCGGGACCCTGCATCTTGAGCCGCATGCGCTTCGGCCCGTCGCCGTGCATGCGGAGCGCGATGCCCTTCACGTTGAGGACGATGTCGGTCACGTCCTCCAGCACGCCGGGGATCGAGGAGAACTCGTGCAGCACGCCCTCGATCTGCATCGAGGTGATGGCCGCCCCCTGCAGCGAGGACAGCAGCACGCGCCGAAGCGCGTTGCCGAGCGTCAGGCCGAAGCCGCGCTCGAGCGGCTCCGCCACCACGGTCGCGCCCCGCTTGGGGTCGTCGCCCGGCTCAACCGAGAGCTGCTTCGGTTTGATGAGAGCTTGCCAATTTTTCTGAATCACCGGCCGATCCTCACATTCACTGACCCGACCCTGTCCGGCAAAGACCGCGCAGCCCAACGGGCGGTTGCCGACGCTCGGCGCCGGCTTCCGCCCCTGCTGTTGCTGCTCGCGCGGCCCCGGACCGTCGCGAAATTCCTGTTACACCCGCCGCCGCTTGGGCGGCCGGCACCCGTTATGCGGAATCGACGTCACGTCGCGGATCGACGTGACGGTGAATCCCACCGTCTGCAGCGCCCTGAGCGCCGACTCTCGTCCCGACCCCGGCCCCTTCACCTCGATCTCGAGGGTGCGCATGCCATGCTCCATGGCCTTGCGCCCGGCATCCTCGGCGGCGACCTGGGCGGCATAGGGCGTCGACTTGCGGGAGCCCTTGAAGCCCATGGTGCCGGCCGACGACCAGGCGATGGTGTTGCCCTGGGCGTCGGTGATGGTGATCATGGTGTTGTTGAAGGTGGCGTTCACATGCGCCACGCCCGAGGTGATGTTCTTGCGCTCGCGCCGGCGCAGGCGCGGCGCGGCACCGCCGGTGGCGGCGCTCGAAGCCGCAGGCGCGGCAGCAGCAGCTGGCTTGGTCGCCATTTCCTATGAACCCTCGTCCCTGATCGGCTATTTCTTGACGACCGGCTTCTTGCCGGCGATCGGCCGCGCCGGACCCTTGCGGGTGCGCGCGTTGGTATGGGTGCGCTGGCCACGCACCGGCAACCCCTTGCGATGGCGCAGACCACGGTAGCAGCCGAGATCCATCAGGCGCTTGATGTTCATCGCCACCGTGCGGCGGAGATCGCCCTCGACCTGATAGTCGCGGTCGATCAGCTCGCGGATGCGCAGCACCTCGTCATCGGTCAGCTCATGCACCCGACGCTGGGCATCGATCCCGAGAGTCGCGCAGATCTTCTCGGCGGACGTGCGGCCGATGCCGTGGATGTACATGAGTCCGATCGGGACTCGCTTTTGGCTCGGAATGTTGACGCCAGCGATACGCGCCACGGGCGCTTCTCCTCAAAAACAGCTCTTGGATTTCAGGCTATGGCCGGTTGCGGCTACGGGGGGCCAAGGGCGCGCATTATAGGAATAAAAGTACGGGAGTCAACCATTGGCGCCCCCCTTCTCACCCCTAAGGATCGCGTCAATTTGACGTGCCACCGCGCCGATCTCGGCCATCCCATCGACCCGCCGCAAGATCCCCTTGGCCTGGTAGTAGGGCAGGATCGGCGCCGTCTGCGCCCGGTAGGCGGCGAGCCGGGTCTTCACCGTCTCGGCGTTGTCGTCCGGGCGCCGGACCAGGTTGCGGCTGCCGCAGGCATCGCAGACCCCTTCCACCTTGGGCCGCTTGTAGCGGTCGTGATAGCTGGCGCCGCAATCGCCACAGGAGAACCGCCCGGCGATCCGATCGATGAGCGCCGCCTCGTCGACGGCGAGCTCGACGACGTAATCGAGCCCCATACCCTTTCGGGTCAGCATGGCATCGAGCGCCTCGGCCTGGGGCACCGTTCGGGGGAAGCCGTCGAGGATGAAGCCCTTCGTCGCATCGGGAGCGCCGATGCGCTTCTCGATCATCGCCACCATGATGTCGTCGGAGACCAGCTTGCCGGCGTCCATGATCGCCTGGACCCGGCGGCCGAGCTCGCTGCCCGAGGCGCGCTCGGCACGCAGCATGTCGCCGGTCGAGAGCTGCACCATTCCGTGCGCCTCCTCGATCCGCTTCGCTTGCGTCCCCTTGCCGGCACCGGGCGGTCCCAGCAGGATGATGTTCACCCGCGTCTCCCCCGCAGCTTCGACTTTTTGATCAGTCCTTCGTATTGGTGCGCCAGCAGATGCGAGTGGATCTGTGCCACCGTGTCCATGGTGACGCTCACCACGATCAGCAGGCTGGTGCCGCCGAAATAGAACGGCACGTTGAATTCGGAGATCAGATATTCCGGCAGCAGGCAGACCGCCGCCAGGTAGAGCGCGCCCACCACCGTGAGGCGGGTCAGCACGTAATCGAGATAGTCGGCGGTCTGCTTGCCCGGCCGGATGCCCGGCACGAAGCCGCCGTACTTGCGCAGGTTGTCGGCGGTCTCGGTCGGGTTGAACACGATCGCCGTATAGAAGAAGCAGAAGAAGATGATGAGGAACGCGTAGATCCCCATGTAGACGAAGCTGCCGCGATGGAGATAGGCGGCGATCTCGGCCACGATCCCGGTGCCCTGGGCGTTGAAGCTCGCCACCGTCGCCGGCAGCAGCAGCAGCGAGGAGGCGAAGATCGGCGGGATCACGCCCGAGCTGTTGAGCTTCAGCGGCAGGTGCGAGGCCTCGCCGCCGAACATCTTGTTGCCGACCTGGCGCTTCGGATACTGCACCAGGATGCGGCGCTGAGCGCGCTCCATGAAGACGATGAAGGCGATGACGGCGATCGCCAGCACGATGAAGAAGACGATGGTGATGCCGGAAATGGCGCCGGTGCGCCCGAGCTCCAGGAGCTGCGCCATGGCGCTCGGCATGCGGGCGACAATGCCGGTGAAGATGATGAGCGAGATGCCGTTGCCGACGCCGCGGGCGGTGATCTGCTCGCCGAGCCACATCAGGAACACGGTGCCGCCGGTGAGCGTGATCATCGTGGTGAGGCGGAAGAAGAGGCCAGGATCGATGACCGGCGATCCGAAGCTGCCGCCGGAATTCTCGAGGCCGACGGCGATGCCGTAGGCTTGCACCGCGGCGAGCGCCACCGTGCCGTACCGGGTATACTGGTTGAGCTTCTTGCGGCCGGCCTCGCCCTCCTTCTTCAGCGCCTCGAGGCTAGGCGACACCGCCGTCATCAGCTGCACGATGATCGAGGCCGAGATGTACGGCATGATCGTCAGCGCGAAGATGGTCATGCGCCCGAGCGCGCCGCCCGAGAACATGTCGAACATGTCCAGGATGCCGCCCGAATTGCTCTTGAAGATCTGCGCCAGGATGTTGGGATCGATGCCGGGCATCGGGATATAGGTCCCGAGCCGATAGATCACCAGCGCACCCAGGGTGAACCAGATGCGCTTCTTGAGCTCGGTCGCCTTGGCGAAGGCGCCGAGATTGAGGCTGGACGCGAGCTGTTCGGCGGCTGAGGCCATCTACTCCATCCCTGGGCCGGGGCGGCCCGCTTCGATCATGCCTTGGCGGACTCCGCCGGCTTCGCCTTGGGCGCAGCCACCGGCTTCACCACCACCTTGCCCCCGAGCTTCTCGACCGCCTCGATCGCGGCCTTGGAAGCGCCCGCCACCTCGAGGGTGAGCGGCACCTTGAGCTCGCCCTTGGCGAGCAACCGAACGCCGTCCCCCGACCGCCGGAGAACCCCCGCCGCCACCAGCGTCGGCGCGTCCACGGTCTGATCCGCCTTGAGCTTGCCGGCCTCCACCGCCTGCTGCAAGCGGCCGAGGTTCACGATGTGGTAGTCGAGCTGGAAGGCGGTGCGGCGGAAGCCGCGCTTCGGCATCCGGCGGTGGAGGGGCGTCTGGCCGCCTTCGAAACCGTTGAGCGCAACACCGGTGCGCGCGGTCTGGCCCTTGCCGCCGCGGGCGCTGGTCTTGCCCTTGCCGGAGCCGATGCCGCGCCCGACCCGCTTGTAGCGGTAGTGCGCTCCCTCGTTGTCGCGAATCTCGTTGAGCTTCATCGCCGTCACCATCGTTCCGCCCGTCGCCGGGCCTGTGCTTCCGTATCAGTGGCCTTGCAGGGCGCGCGGACCCTCAGACCGGATCGATGCGGATCAAGTGCCGCACCGTCTCGATCATACCGCGAACGGCAGGCGTATCCTCGAGCACCCGCGTGCGGTTCATCTTGTTGAGACCGAGTCCCTTCAGCGTCGCGCGCTGATAGGCATAGCGGCCGGCCGGGCTCTTGATCTGCGTCACCCGGACCGCCTTCTCCGGCACCTTCTTGGGCGCGGGCGCGGGCGCCGCCGCCCTGGGCTTAGCCGCGGGCTTGGGAGCCGCCGCCGACGCCGGCGCGGCCTTCTTCGCCGCCGGCTTCCTGGCAGCGGCTTTCTTCTTCTCGACCGCCGGCTTCTTTTCCGTCTCCGCCATCGTCCTTACTCCCGCAGCTCGCCGCCGGCCTCGCGACCGCGCAGGATGTCGCTGACCTTCTTGCCGCGGCGGGTGGCGACCGACCGCGGACTCGCCGAGCGCGTCAGCGCCTGGAAGGTCGCCTTGATCATGTTGTGCGGGTTCGAGGTGCCGATCGACTTCGCCACCACGTCCTGCACGCCCAGCGCCTCGAAGATCGCGCGCATCGGGCCGCCGGCGATGATGCCGGTGCCCTGCGGCGCCGCCTTCAGCACCACCTCGCCGGCGCCGTAGCGGCCGATGATGTCGTGATGGAGCGTGCGGCCCTCGCGCAGCGGCACGCGCACCATGTTGCGCCGTGCCTGCTCGGTCGCCTTGCGGATCGCCTCCGGCACCTCGCGCGCCTTGCCGGCGCCGTAGCCGACGCGGCCCTTGCTGTCGCCCACGACGACGATCGCCGCGAAGCCGAAGCGCCGGCCGCCCTTCACCACCTTGGCGACGCGGTTGATGCCGACGAGCTTCTCGACGAATTCGCTGTCCTCGCGGTCGCCGCGGTCCCGCGGCTGGCGATCGCCACCGTCGCGCCCGCGGCGCGGTCTCTGGCTGCTTTCTTGCGGAGGTGCCATGTCCGGACTTTCCTAGAAGTTGAGACCGCCCTCGCGGGCGGCGTCGGCCAGGGCCTTCACCCGGCCGTGGAAGAGATACCCGCCGCGATCGAAGATCACCGCCTTGACGCCGGCGGCGACCGCACGCTCGGCCACCAGCTTGCCGACCGCCTGCGCCGCCGCGATGTTGGCGCCGGTCTTCAGGCTCTCGCGCAGCGCCTTGTCCACGGTGGAGGCGGAGGCGAGCGTCTTGCCGGTGCCGTCGTCGATCACCTGCGCATAGATATGCATCGAGGAGCGGAAGATCGAGAGCCGCGGCCGGCCGCCGGCGGCGTTCGCCAGGCGGTGCCGCACGCGACCGCGCCGCCGCATGAAAAGCTGTTTGGACTTGCTGCTCATCGCTCGCGCGCTCCCGTCACTTCTTCTTGCCTTCCTTGCGCCGGATCGTCTCGGTTTCGTACTTGATGCCCTTGCCCTTGTAGGGCTCGGGCTTGCGGAACGAGCGGACTTTCGCGGCCATCTCGCCGACCTGCTGGCGGTCGGCGCCGGAGATCGAGACCGAGGTCGGCTTCTCGCAGACGACCTTGATGCCCTCCGGAATCGGGAAATTCACCTCGTGGCTGAAGCCCAGCTGGAGATTGAGCATCTTGCCTTGGACCGCGGCGCGATATCCGACGCCGTTGATCTCGAGCCCGACCTTATATCCGTCGGAAACGCCCTTCACCATGTTGTTGATGAGGGCGCGGGCGGTGCCCCATTGCATGCGGGCGCGCTTGGTCTCGGCCCTGGGCGTCACGGTGACTTTGCCGTCCTTGAAGGCGGCGGTGACGTCCTGGCCGACCACGGTCTTCAGGGTTCCGAGCTTGCCCTTGGCGGTGACGGTCTGGCCCGCGACGTCGATGGTGACGCCTTGCGGAACGACCACGGGATGCTTGCCGACGCGAGACATGGCGGTTTCCTCAGAATACCCGGCAGAGAACTTCGCCGCCGACATTGGCAGCGCGGGCCTCGTTGTCGGACATGACGCCGCGCGGCGTCGACAGGATCGCGATGCCGAGGCCGTTGTAGATGCGCGGCAGATCGGCGATGCGCGAATAGATCCGCCGGCCCGGGGTCGAGACGCGGGAGATCTCGCGGATCACCGGCTCGCCGTCGACGTATTTGAGTTCGATCGCGAGCTCGTTGACGCCCGGACGGACGTTCTCGCGGGTGTAGCCGCGAATGTAGCCCTCGCGCTGCAGCACCTCGAGCACGTTGGCGCGGATCTTCGACGCTGGCGTCCGCACGACGGGCTTGTGGGCCCGCTGCGCGTTCCGAATCCGGCTCAGCATATCGCCGAGAGGATCACTCATCGACATACTCTCGTCTCCCTTACCAGCTCGACTTGACCATGCCGGGAATCTGACCGGCCGAGGCGAGGTCGCGCAGCGCGATGCGCGACAGCTTGAACTTGCGGTAGTTGCCGCGCGGCCGGCCGCTCAGCTCGCAGCGAAGCCGGATGCGCGTCGGCGAGGAATTGCGCGGCATCTCCGCGAGCTTGAGGCGGGCGGCGAAGCGCTCCTCCGCCGGGACCGTGAGGTCGTCGGCGATCGCCTTGAGGCGGCGGCGCTTGGCCGCGAAGCGCTTGGCGAGCGCTGCGCGCTTGCGGTTCTTGTCGACAGCACTGGTTTTCGCCATGAGAGGAACCTCGCTCTGATCAGCTGGCGAACGGCATCTGGAAGCCGGCGAGCAGCGCCTTCGCTTCCTTGTCCGTCTTCGCCGTCGTCACGATGATGATGTCCATGCCGCGCGTCTGGTCGACCTGGTCGTAATTGATCTCCGGGAACACCAGCTGCTCCTTGAGGCCGAGCGCGTAGTTGCCGCGGCCGTCGAAGCTCTTCGGCGAGACGCCGCGGAAGTCGCGCACGCGCGGCAGCGCGATGTTCACCAGCCGGTCCAGGAACTCGTACATGCGCTGCCGGCGCAGCGTCACCTTGCAGCCGATCGGCAGGTTCTCGCGCAGCTTGAAGGTGGCGATCGACTTCTTGGCGCGGGTCACCACGGGCTTCTGCCCGGTGATCGCCGTGAGATCGCGCACGGCGGCCTCGACCTTCTTGCCGTCCTGCACCGCCTCGCCGACGCCCATGTTGATGACGATCTTGTCGAGGCGCGGCACGGCATGCGCGTTCGCATAGCCGAACTCCTTCATCAGCGAGGGCTTCACAACCGTGTCGTAGTGCTCTTTCAACCGGGTCATGGCTTCCTCTGGCTCAGGCGTCGATGACTTCGCCGGACCGCTTGGCAATGCGGACCTTGCGACCGTCTTCGAGGGTCTTGTAACCGACGCGGGTCGGCTTACTGGTCTTGGGATCGACATAGGCGACGTTGGAGACGTGGATCGACGCCTCCTTCTCGACGATGCCGCCGGGATTGCCGGCCGACGGGCGGGTGTGCCGCTTCACCATGTTGACGCCGTCGACGATGACGCGGTTGAGGTCCGGGAAAACCCGCTTCACCTCGCCGGTCTTGCCGCGGTCGCGACCGGTGATCACCACCACCTTGTCGCCCTTCTTGATCTTCAGCTTCGCCATGGCTCAGAGCACCTCGGGCGCCAGGGAGACGATCTTCATGAACTTGCGCGCGCGCAGCTCGCGGGTCACCGGTCCGAAGATGCGGGTGCCGATCGGCTCGCCCTGCTTGCTGATCAGCACCGCGGCGTTGCGATCGAAGCGGATCGCGGTGCCGTCCGGCCGGCGGATCTCCTTCGCCGTGCGCACGATCACCGCCTGGTGCACGTCGCCCTTCTTCACGCGTCCGCGCGGGATCGCCTCCTTGACCGAGACGACGATGACGTCGCCGACGGTGGCGTATTTCCGCTTCGAGCCGCCCAGCACCTTGATGCACTGGACGCGCCGCGCGCCGGAGTTATCGGCCACATCGAGATTGGTCTGCATCTGGATCATGACTGCGCTACTCCTTGGTCGCCGCGGCCTCGGCCTTGCGCGCACGGCGCCGAGCAGCGGTCTTCTCGCCCGCCGTCGACTTCTCGGCAGCCCGCTTCTCGCTCGCCGTCGAGGAGCGCGTCATACCCTGCTCGCCCAACACCACCCACCGCTTCGACTTCGAGATCGGCCGGCTTTCCTGGATGCGCACGACGTCGCCCACCTTGTAGGCGTTCGCCTCGTCATGCGCCGCATACTTCTTGGAGCGCATGATGAACTTCTTGTAGACGGGGTGCATGACGCGCCGCTCGACGCGCACGACGACGGTCTTGCTCTGCACGTCGCTGACGACCACGCCCTGGAGAATTCGCTTCGGCATACCCTGATGACTCCTTAGGACGCAGCCCGCTGGCGCTCGCCCAGAACGGTCTTGATGCGCGCGATCGTGCGCCTGACTTCGCGCACCCGCGCGGTGTTCTCGAGCTGGCCGCTGGCCTTCTGGAAGCGGAGGTTGAAGACCTCCTTGGAAAGCTGGTCGAGCTCGGCGGCGAGCTCGTCGGTGCTCTTTGCTCTGACGTCGGCGGCGTTCATGGCGCTGCTCCCTCACCCAGCCGGCGCACCACCTTGGTGGCGATCGGCAGCTTCGCCGCGGCGAGCTCGAACGCCTCCTGGGCGATCTGCGCCGGGACGCCGTCCATCTCGAAGAGGATGCGGCCCGGCTTCACGCGGCAGACCCAGAATTCCGGATTGCCTTTGCCGGAGCCCATGCGCACCTCGGCGGGCTTCTGCGACACCGGCACGTCCGGGAAGATGCGGATCCAGATGCGGCCGACGCGGCGGATGTGGCGCGTGATCGCGCGCCGCGCCGCCTCGAGCTGGCGCGCGGTGACGCGGCCCGGCTCCAGCGCCTTCAGGCCGCAGTTGCCGAAATTGAGGTCGGTGCCGCCCTTGGAGACGCCGTGGATGCGGCCCTTGTGCGCCTTGCGGTACTTGGTGCGTGCGGGACTGAGCATGACGATCTACCTTCCGAACATCCCTCAGGCGCGCGCCGGCTGCGCTTCTGCCGCGCGCTTGTCCTGCGCCATCGGGTCGTGCTGCATCACCTCGCCGCGGAACACCCAGACCTTGACGCCGCAGGTGCCGTAGGTGGTCTTGGCGGTGCCGTAGCCGAAATCGACGTCGGCGCGGAGCGTGTGGAGCGGCACCCGGCCCTCGCGGTACCACTCGAGCCGCGCGATCTCGGCACCGCCGAGACGGCCCGAGCAATTGATGCGGATGCCGAGCGCGCCCAAGCGCATCGCCGACTGCACGGCGCGCTTCATGGCGCGGCGGAACGCGACGCGGCGCTCGAGCTGCTGGGCGATGCTGTCGGCGATCAGTTTCGCCTCGATCTCGGGCTTGCGGATCTCGATGATGTTGAGGCTGACCTCGCTGTTGGTCATCCTGCCGAGATCGACGCGCAGCTTCTCGATATCGGCGCCCTTCTTGCCGATGACGACGCCCGGGCGCGCGGAATGGATGGTGATCCGCGTCTTCTTGGCGGCGCGCTCGATCACGATGCGGCTGACGCCGGCCTGGCCCAAGCGCTCGACCAGGAACTTGCGGAGCCGCAGATCCTCGTGCAGCAGGTTCCCGTAGTCGCGGCGGGCGAACCAGCGCGAGTCCCAGGTCCGGTTGATGCCGAGCCGCAGCCCGACCGGATTGACCTTCTGGCCCATTAAGCCTTCTCCTCCTCGCGTTCCTGAACGATGACGGTCAGGTTGCTGAAGTGCTTGTCGATGTGCGCGACGCGCCCGCGGCCGCGGGTGTGGAAGCGGCTCAGCGCGAAGGCGCGGCCGACGCTCGCCTCCTTCACGTAGAGGCGATCGACGTCGAGCTGATGGTTGTTCTCGGCGTTGGCGATCGCCGCCTGCAGCACCTTCTTGACGTCGCGGGCGATCGCCTTGCGCGAGAAGGTGAGCTCGGCGAGCGCCGCCGAGGCGCGCTTGCCGCGGATCGAGCCGGCGACCAGGTTGAGCTTCCGCGCGCTCACTTTGAGACCGTAGAGATAGGCCTTGGCCTCGGTCTCGGCGAGACGGCGGGGGGTGGCGGGCTTGCCCATGGATCTAGTCTTCCTTCTTGACCTTGCGGTCGGCCGAATGGCCGTGGAAGTTCCGGGTCGGCGAGAACTCGCCGAGCTTGTGGCCGATCATGTTCTCGGTCACCAGCACCGGAATGAACTTGTGCCCGTTGTAGACGCCGAAGGTGAGGCCGACGAATTGCGGGAAGATGGTCGAGCGGCGCGACCAGGTCTTGATCACCTCGTTGCGGCCGGAGCCGCGCGCCTTCTCGGCCTTCTTCAAGAGATAGCCGTCGACGAACGGCCCCTTCCAGACTGAGCGTGCCACGTCTGATCTCCGTTACTTTGAGCGGCGACGCCGCAGGATGTAGCGGTCGGTCGCCTTGTTGTGGCGGGTCTTGGTGCCCTTGGTGCCCTTGCCCCAGGGGGTGACCGGATGGCGACCGCCCGAGGTGCGGCCTTCGCCGCCGCCGTGCGGATGGTCGATCGGGTTCATGGCGACGCCGCGGACCGAGGGACGCTTGCCGAGCCAGCG
>DATJOK010000051.1:0-12603 GCA_035507155.1 Allostellaceae bacterium | reverse complement strand
CATGCAGCGCCACCAGCACGCCCCAGGCGAGCAGCGGCCAGATCACCACGGGATGGTCGGGAGCCAGGCTCAGATTGGCGCCCAGCAGCGCGATCGTGACGACGAAATAGATCCCGAGATGGATCAGGAAGCGGCGGAGCTGCGCCTGCCGCGGGCTGGGGTCGGGCATCGGCGGCCGTGCTCAGAGCGGGATGTTGTCGTGTTTCTTCCACGGATTTTCCAGGCGCTTTCCGCGCAGCATGGCGAGCGCGCGACAAAGCCGGGGGCGGGTGCCGTGCGGCAGGATCACGTCGTCGATGAAGCCGCGCGCGCCGGCGACGAAGGGGTTGGCGAATTTCTGCCGGTATTCCTCGGTGCGCGCCTCGATCTTTGCGGGATCGCCGGCGTCGGCGCGGAAGATGATCTCGACGGCGCCCTTCGGCCCCATCACCGCGATCTCGGCCGAGGGCCAAGCGTAGTTGACGTCGCCGCGGAGGTGCTTGGAGCTCATGACGTCATAGGCGCCGCCATAGGCCTTGCGGGTGATCAGCGTGACTTTCGGCACCGTCGCCTCGGCGTAAGCGTAGAGCAGCTTGGCGCCATGCTTGATGATGCCGCCATACTCCTGCGCGGTCCCCGGCAGGAAGCCCGGCACGTCTACGAAGGTGACGATCGGGATGTCGAAGCAGTCGCAGAAGCGCACGAAGCGCGCCGCCTTGCGCGAGCTGTCGATGTCGAGGCAGCCCGCCAGCACCATGGGCTGGTTGGCGACGATGCCGACGGGATGGCCCTCGAGCCGCCCGAAGCCGATCAGGATGTTGCGCGCGAAGCTCGGCTGCAGCTCGAAGAACTCGCCCTCGTCGACCACCTTCTCGATGAGTTCCCGCATGTCGTAGGGCTTGTTGGGATTGGCGGGGATCAGCGTGTCGAGGGAGCGCTCCTCGCGGTCGGCGGGATCGCGGGTCGGCCGGACCGGTGGTTTCTCGCGGTTGCTGGCGGGAAGGAAGCCCAGGAACCGCCGGAGCTGCAGCAGCGCCTCGACGTCGTTCTCGAAGGCGAGGTCGGCGACGCCCGAGCGCGCGGTGTGGGTGACGGCGCCGCCCAGCTCCTCCTGGGTCACCGTCTCGTGGGTCACCGTCTTCACCACGTCGGGACCGGTGACGAACATGTAGGAGCTGTCCTTCACCATGAAGATGAAGTCGGTCATCGCCGGCGAATAGACCGCGCCGCCGGCGCAGGGCCCCATGATGAGCGAGACCTGCGGCACCACGCCCGACGCCAGCACGTTGCGCTGGAACACCTCGGCGTAGCCCGCGAGCGAGGCGACGCCGTCCTGGATGCGGGCGCCGCCGCTGTCGTTGAGGCCGACGACGGGCGCGCCCACCTTCATCGCCTCGTCCATGATCTTGCAGATCTTCTCCGCATGCGCCTCGCTGAGGCTGCCGCCGAAGACGGTGAAGTCCTGGCTGAAGACGAAGACCAGCCTTCCGTTGACGGTGCCGAAGCCGGTCACCACGCCGTCGCCGGGGATCTTCTGCTCCGCCATGCCGAAATCCTGCGAGCGGTGCTCGACGAACATGCCCCACTCCTCGAAGGAGCCGGGATCGAGCAGCAGGTCGATGCGCTCGCGCGCCGAGAGCTTGCCCTTGGCGTGCTGCGCCTCGATGCGGCGCTCGCCGCCGCCCAGCGCCGCCAGGCGGCGCTTCTCCTCGAGCTGTTCCAGGATCCCCTGCATGGCGACTCCGCGAGCGCGCTAACCGTCTGGCGGGAATAGCATCATTGCGCTGGGGGCGCCAGCAGCTCGACGAAGCGGCGGGCGAGCGCGATGTCGGCCTTGAGGCCGGTGCGGCGACGGGTCTGCTCGCTGTCCTCGCCCCACTGCTCGATCTCGAAGCTCTCGTCGAGCTCGGATGCCGCGAAGGCGGCCTCGGCGTCGAGCTCACCCTCGATGAGCGCCAGCGCAACCACCAGCGAGCCGCAGGCGGCGGTGGCGAGATGGAGCGCGGCGAGCCGCGGCGTGTCGTAGGCGGCGATCGCGCGCTCGAAGGCGCGGAGCGTGTCCTCGGCCTGCGCCACCGGCAGCACGCCCGCGGTCACCGCCAGCGGCGCGTCGAAGCGCAGCGCCACCCAGTCGATCAGCGGCTGCCAGGCCGCATGCTGGCGCGCGGCGAGCTCCGCCGGCGCCTCGGCGCGGTAGCAGACGAGATCGGTGCCGGCGTATTTCGCGATCTCCGCCACCACCTGGTCGCGCCGCGGCTCGACCAGGTCGATGGCGATGCTGCAGAGCCGGGTAAGCGGCAGGCTGCGCGGGTCGACGGTGTCGCCCTGCGCCCGCCATTCCTCGGCGATCGCCTCGGCGAGCGCGCGGCTCGGCAGCAGCAGCGCCTGCTTCGCCGGCGTCCGCACCGGCTTGCCGTCGAGCCGCACCGCGAAGCCGCCTTCGGCCTCCACGACGTCGGCGGTCTTGTAGAAGCGCTTCATGCTCTCACTCCGCGTCGAAGACGCCGCGCCCTTCGGATTCCTCGAAGCCGAAGAAGCGCCAGGTCGCCTTCATGTGCGGCGGCAGCGGCGCGGTGATCCTGAGCACGCTGCCGTTGGGCCGCGGCAGGATCAGCGTGCGGGAATGGAGATGCAGCTTGCGCGGTTCCGGCACGCCGTCGGGACGCGCGGCGGCGCCACCATACTTGCCGTCGCCGAGGATCGGCGTGCCGAGATAGGCGCAATGGGCGCGGAGCTGATGAGTGCGGCCGGTCACTGGCATCAGCGCCAGCCACGCGACCTTGTTGCCGGCGTGGCTCACGGTCTGATAGCGCGTCACCGCCGGCTTGCCGGTCTCCTCGTCGGGAACCACGCGCTCCCCGAGGCGGCCCGGCAGCTTGGCGAGCGGCAGGTCCACCTTGCCGTCGCGCGGCTTCGGCACTCCCACGACAGCGGCCCAGTAGATCTTGCGGGTGGTCTTGCCGCGAAAGGCGGCGGCGAGCTCGGCGGTGGCGCGGGGCGTGCGCCCCAGCACCAGGACGCCGCTGGTATCCTTGTCGAGACGGTGGACCAGGCGCGGCCGCTCGGCGCTGCCGAAGCGCAGCGCATCGAGCAGCGCATCGAGATGGCGCTCGGTGTTGGTGCCGCCCTGCACCGCGAGGCCGTCGGGCTTGTTGAGGGCGATGAGATCGTCGTCGCGATAGAGCACCGCCGCCTGCAGCGCCTTGGCGTCCTCCGGGCTCGGCTCAAGCTCCGCCTGGCGGCGTTGCCGGCCCTCGGTGCTGGCGAAATCGCCGAGCGGCGGCACACGGATCGTCTGGCCTTCCTGGATCCGATCGCCCGCCTGGGCGCGCCGGCCATCGACGCGGACCTGGCCCGTGCGCAGCAGCTTCTCCAGCCGGCCATGGGAAAGGCCGGGGAAATGCCGCTTGAACCAGCGGTCCAACCGGATGTCGGCGTCCTCGCCGCGGACCGCCACGCTGGCCACGCCGCCCCCGGCCGGTCTTGCCGGTGCCTCGCTTCGCTCAGTGCTCATGAATAGGAATGCGCCGCCCTTCCAATGGCGGCGCATCCTACCGGTCGGAGGCGGATTTCTCCACTCCGCCTCTCAGCTCAGGCGCGGTGCCGGATCAGGTCCAGCGGCCGGGTACCCAGACCCATCCGCCACTGGAATTCTGCGCCCAATGGCCGGGCACCCATTGCGCCGTCGGCTGCGGGCGCTGTTCGTAATGGCCGGCGACCCATACCCAGGTGCCGCCGGTCCAGTTCCAGTGACCGGCTTCCCAGACCATGGTGGAGCCGGGCGACGGAGGAATCACCTCCGCCTCCGGCGGCGGCGGGGGCGTGGGCGCCACGGTAACCGGCGCGGGCGGCGGCATCGGATCGCTGGAATGCGGCGGCGGGGGCGGGCCGCAGGCGGCAAGAGAGAGCGTGATCAGCGCGGCGACGGTAAGGCTGGTGCTGCGCGCGGTGATGAACGGCATGAGAGATCCTCCCGCGAGGCGGAATAGCCTTCGCTAAATGAACGTCATGGGAGGAAACGCGGAGAACCCGGCGGTGTTCCCGTGACCGTTGCTGGACCTCGGCGCCCGATTTCAACGCCAAATCGGGCACCGACAGGTCACAGGAGCGCCGCGCCGACACCTCCGGAGGAGGTGTGCTTTCTCAGCTCAGGTCCAATGGCCGGGAACCCAGACCCAGGTGCCGTTCGGCCGCTCGTCCCAATGGCCGGGGATCCAGTTCGCCTGACGGTGCGGCCGCTCGGCATAGTGGCCGGGCACCCACTCCCAGTCGCGACCGGCCCAGCGCCAGTGGCCGGGGTCCCAGACCACGGCCTCCCGACGCCCGGGCGGGGGCGGCGGGATGATCTCCTCGCGCAGCGGCGGCGGGCGCCGCGGTGCCACCACGACCTCTGCCTGTACCGGCGGCGGTGGCGGAGGGGCCACGCAGCCGGCGAGCAGCAGGCTGGCCAGCGGAGCGGCGAGGAGGGCGTGGCGGAGCGGACTCATGGGAATGCGACGCATGGATGCTTCTCCCTCACTGCCAATGTGCCGGGACCCAGACCCAGCCGCCGCGGCGGTGCGCCCAGTGGCCCACCACCCAGACCGCACGGGGATGCGGCCGCACTTCGTAGTGGCCGGCGACCCAGATCCAGGCGCGGCCGTTCCAGTTCCAATGGCCGGGATCCCAGACCACGGCGCGCCCGGGCGGCGGCGGGATGACCTCATAGCGGGGCGGCGGCGGCGCGTTCGGGGCGATGATCACCGCCTGGGCCGGCAGCACCATGGCGGGAAGCGCCGGCGGCGGGGGCAGCGGTGCGGCTCCAGCGGCGCTGGCCAGCGTCAGGCCGGCAGCCGCGGTGAGGCCAAGAAGGAACGAAGAGCGGTCAGGGCGGAACATGCTTTTCTCTCCGGGAAGGCGAGCCGTTCAGGTGGACAGTTCTATGCCCTGAGAGAACGCGGCGTGCCCGGCGAAATTCCGGGTGCCCTTCCTTGACCACACCCGGAAATAGAGAAAATACAGGCGCTTGAACTAGCGGGCGCCCAGACCTTGCAGCGTAGTGTCGACGAGCTGGTCGACCGCGGCGTCGCTCAGCGGCGCATGGCGCAGCAGCACGCGCATGAGCAGGGAGCCGTAGAGCGCATCGCCGATATCGTTAAGCGGCAGGTTGGGGCGGAACTCGCCCTGCGCGACCCCGCGGTCGATCAGCTGCTGCAGTGCCGCGCGGCGCGGATTGATGTAGCCCTCGACGAAGGCCTGGCGGGTCTCGGGACAGGTCTGCGCCTCGGCGAGAATGCTGGAGACGATCTGGCCGATGCGTCCCCGGAGCGCGCGGGCGAAGCGGCGCATCTGCGTCCTGAGATCGGCGATCGCGGACTCCGTCTGGGGAAATTGCGCGTATTTCTCCGAAAGCTCGAGAAAGCTCTCGATGGCGAGGGCGCCGCGATTGGGCCACCAGCGATAGATGGTGGTCTTGGCGGCGCCCGAGCGCTCTGCCACCGCCTCGATGGTAAAGGCGTCGAGGCCGCCTTCCTCCAGGATCTCGTAGGCGGCGCGGAGGATGGCGTTCCGGGTCTCCTCGCAGCGCGGCCGGCCGGGGCTCCGGTGCTCCAAAACGGATTGCATGTCCAAGCGCTCCTTTGTCCCCACACAAATAAGATACGCACCGTTGCGTATCGCGCAAGGCTGATCTGCCTTTGATTTCCGCCGCCCGTAATTAAGTAACGCTGCGTAGCGTATTTAATCAGGAGACGCGCCATGGCCATGGGATGGGGATCTGAACCGAAGCTTGAAGAGCTCCTGATGGATTGCACCCTGCAGTTGCTGATGCGGCGCGACGGCGTCGACGAGGCCGCCATCCGGGCATTGGCGGCGCATGCCGCGCGGCCTCTCCCGTTCGACGTCACTGTCGAAATCGCCGCCGGCCGCCCGTCAGGAAAGCACGAGGGGCTTGGTGGCAACAGGAAGGAAATGCCGTGCGTCCTCTGATCAAGCGGCTGGTGCTTGCCGTCGGGGCGATCGCCGCGGTGACCGCCGGCGGCTATTACGGTCACGAGTACTGGACCGTCGGCCGCTTCCTGCAGACCACCGACGATGCCTATCTCCAGGCCGACTACACCACGATCGCGCCCAAGGTCTCGGGCTACATCGCCGAGGTGCTGGTGGACGACAACCAGCCCGTGAAGGCCGGTGAGGTGCTGGCGCGGATCGACGACCGCGACTTCAAGGCGGCGCTCGCCCAGGCCAATGCGGATGTCGATGCGGGAAAGGCCGCGATCAGCAATGCGGCCGCGCAGATCGAGCAGCAGCATCTGGTGATCGATCAGGCGCGCTCGGCGATCGACATGGATCAGGCGGTGCTGCGCTTCGCCCAGGAGGACCAGCAGCGCTATGCCGCACTCGCCCGCACCGGCGCCGGCTCGGTGGCGCGCGCCCAGGAGACGCAATCGAACCTGCAGCAGCGCCAGGCGGCGCTCCGCCGCGACCAGGCCGCGCTCGGCGCCGCGCAGCAGCAGGTGACGGTGCTGCAGACCCAGCTCGCCGAAGCGCAGGCGACGCTCGAGCATGCGAAGGCGGTGGCGCGGCAGGCGGAGCTCAATCTCGGCTACACCACCATCACCGCGCCGCTCGCCGGCACGGTGGGCGCGCGCTCGCTCCGGGTCGGCCAGTACGTGCAGGCCGGAACCCAGCTGATGGCAGTGGTGCCGCTGCAGTCGGTCTACGTCGTCGGCAATTTCAAGGAGACGCAGCTCACCGACGTCCGCGCCGGCCAGCCGGCGACGCTCACCGTCGACAGCTTTCCGGGCGCCGAGATCCATGGTCGCGTCGACAGCCTGTCGCCGGCGAGCGGGCTCGAATTCGCGCTGCTGCCGCCCGATAACGCCACCGGCAACTTCACCAAGATCGTGCAGCGCATCCCCGTGAAGATCACCGTGGATGCCGACGATCCCCTGCTCGGACGGCTGCGCGCCGGCATGTCGGTGGAAGCCACCATCGACACCAAGGCGACCGTGCTGGCCGAGCGCCGCCACGACACCGCGCTGGCCGAGCGCTGACCCGCGAACCAGCCATGTCCGCCGTTGAGACCCTCGATCTGACGCCGCGGCCGCTCGCGATGCGGCCGGTGCCCGTGCCGGCGCCAGCCAACGAGAGCGCCGAGCCCGCGGTCCCGCTCAAGACCTGGCTCGCCGTGATCGGCGCCAATCTCGGCGCTTTCCTCGCGATCCTCAACATCCAGATCGTCAACGCGGCGCTCGCCGACATCCAGGGCGCGATCGGTGCGGGGATCGACGATGGGGGCTGGGTCTCGACCTCCTATCTCATCACCGAGATCGTCGTCATTCCCTTGAGCGCATGGCTCACCGGCGTGTTCTCGCTCCGGCGCTATCTCCTCGCCAACACCGCGCTGTTCCTGCTGTTCAGCGCCGCCTGCGCCTCGGCGCAGAATCTGAGCCAGATGATCGTGCTGCGCGCCTTCCAGGGCTTCGCCGGCGGCGTGCTGATCCCGCTCGCCTTCACCATCATCATCACCATGCTGCCGCGCGGGAAGCAGCCGATCGGCATGGCGCTCTTCGCCTTCTCCGCCGTCTTCGCGCCGGCGATCGGCCCGACCATCGGCGGCTATTTCAACGAGCACTACAGCTGGCACTACGTCTTCTACGTCAACCTGCCGCCCGGCCTCGTCATGCTGGGACTGCTCTGGGTGTCGCTGGAGCGGGCGCCGATGCGGCTGGGATTGCTCCGCGACGGCGACTGGCTCGGCATCCTCACCATGGCGGTGGGGCTCGGAGCGCTCGAGACCGTGCTGGAGGAGGGCAACAAGGACGACTGGTTCGGCTCGCCCTTCATCCTGCGGCTCGCGGTCATCGCGGCGGTCGCGCTCTCGCTCTTCTTCTGGATCGAGCTCAGAAGCCGCAAGCCGCTCCTCAACCTGCGCCTGATGACGCGGCGCAATTTCGGCTTCGGCACGCTGTCGAACTTCCTGCTCGGCTCCGCGCTCTACGGCTCGGCCTTCATCCTGCCGCTCTACCTGTCGCAGCTGCAGGGCTACAACTCCGAGCAGATCGGCGAGGTGCTGGCCTGGGTCGGGCTGCCACAGCTGGTGCTGATCCCCTTCGTGCCGAGGCTCATGCGGCTGGTCGGGCCGCAGCTCCTCGTGGTGGTCGGGCTGCTGCTGTTCGCGGTCAGCAACTTCATGAACGTCGACCTCACCGGCGATGTCGCCGGGCAGCAGCTGTTCTGGCCGAACATCGTGCGCGCCATCGGCCAGGCGGTGGTGCTGGCGCCGCTCGCGGGCATGGCGACCGCGGGGGTGGAGCGCGAGAACGCGGGCTCCGCCTCGGCGCTCTTCAACATGATGCGCAATCTCGGCGGCGCCATCGGCATCGCGGGATTGCAGACGTTCCTCACCAAGCGCGAGCAGTACCATTCCAACGTGCTGATGCAGTGGGTGTCGCCGTTCTACGAGGCGACGCGGGCGCGCATCAGCGAGCTCACCAGCTATTTCCTCGCCCATGGCGTCGCCGATCCTGGCTATGCGCGCCACGAGGCGATCGTGGCGATCGGCCGCAGCGTGCGTCAGCAGGCGTCGATCATGGCCTATGGCGACACGTTCTATCTGCTGGGCGCGGTGCTGGTGCTGGCCGCCGGCGCGACGCTCTGCCTCGGGCGCTCGCGCGGCGTCGAGACCGGCGGCGCTCATTGATATCCGTTGAAGGAAGGTTTCCCCATGACTGAATTGAGCCTCGATGATCGGGTAGCGGCGCGGATCGCCGTCGAACTCACTCCGCGGCCAGCGGCCACCGTCAGCGTTCTGCAGGATTCCGATGCCATCGGCTGCGCACCGGTGCCGGGCACGCTGCGCCGCCTCGCCCGGCGCATCCGGCCGCTGAGCGCGGCGGCACACGCACTGCCGGGTCACGGCTGGCGCGACGTCGCCGCTGCCTGGTTCCTGATGGCGGCAGCCGCGGCGGTGCTTGTGGGCTCTCTCTCCCTCAAGAGTCCGGAGCCCGCCGCCTATGCGGGCTATCGCTTGCCGACTTGGGTCGATACCCAGAGCCCGACGGACTAGGCGCGGCGCTGCGTCGGAACGCGCCGGACGGGCGCGAGGGGCGGCGAGAGTCCTCGCATCCCAACATTGTCGCAGCTTCATCCTTTGGTATTTCGAAGGCCGTAGCGACCCTGCGGGAAGGCCGGTTTTGCGCCCTTCCGGGCGCCGCGCCGCCTGTCGCCTGCCGCAAGCTGAGCATCCTCTCCTGCAAGATCGCGCGGCTCCGCCGCCCACAGCGGTTCCTTAACCGCATGGCTCTGTCCTAGTCTCCGGTATTCGGCCGCGCCTGTCGCGGGCGGAGGTGACCTGGCAATCGAAGAGCGAAGAGTGGCGCGGATGCACCAGGGCATCGATCGGATGCCGGACCTTTTTGTTGGCGGCGGCGAGATGGGCGCGCTGATGCGCGCCAAGGACTGGTCGAAGACGCCGCTTGGACCGCCGCAGCGTTGGCCGCAAAGCCTCAAGACCTGCGTGCGCATCGTGCTGACCTCGCGTCAGCCGATGTTCGTGTGGTGGGGTGACGAGCTCATCAATCTCTACAACGACGCCTATCGGGCGATCGTCGGCGGCAAGCACCCGGAGGCCCTGGGGCAGCCTGCCTCCATGGTCTGGCGCGAGATCTGGGACCAGGCCGGGCCGCGCGCGCAGAACGCGATGCAGCGCAACGAGGGCACCTACGACGAGGCGCTGCTGCTCATCATGGAGCGCAACGGCTATCGCGAGGAGACCTACTATACCTTCTCCTACAGCCCGGTCCCCGACGATGAGCGCGGCATCGGCGGCATCATCTGCGCCAACACCGACGACACCCAGCGCATCATCGGCGAGCGGCAGCTGGCGCTGCTGCGCGAGCTTGCCGCCAGGATCCCCGAGGCGCGAAGCATCGAGGATGCCTGCCGCCTGGGCGCGAGCGCGCTGGCGACCAATCCGCGCGATCTGCCCTTCGCTCTCGTCTACCTCGTCGATGCGGATCGCCGGCGCGCCGTCCTGGCGGGTGCTTCGGGCGTCATTGCAGGCGACGCCGCCGCACCGATGGAAATTCCGCTCGACGGGCCGGCGACCTGGCCGCTTGCCCGCGTCCTGACGCGCGGCGGGGTGGAGCTGGTCGATCTCGCTCGATTTCCGACGGCGCTGCCCCCCGGCGCGTGGGACACGCCCCCCAGTCATGCGGCGCTCCTTCCCATCGCGCCGCAAGGCCACACCGGCAGTGCCGGCGTGCTGGTGGCGGGACTCAATCCCTATCGACTGTTTGATGACGGGTATCAGCGCCTGCTCAACCTGGTTGCCGGACAGTTCTCCGCCGGCATCGCCAACGCCCAGGCCTATGAGCAGGAGCGCCGTCGGGCGGAGGCGCTCGCCGAGATCGATCGCGCCAAGACCGCCTTCTTCTCCAACGCCAGCCACGAATTCCGCACGCCGCTCACCCTCATGCTGAGTCCGCTCGAGGACATGCTGGTGCGCAATCCGACCGCCCGCAACGTGATCTCGGAGCGGCGCGAGCTCGAGCTCATCCATCGCAACGGGCTGCGGCTCCTGAAGCTGGTCAATACTCTGCTCGATTTCTCGCGCATCGAGGCGGGGAGGGTGCAGGCCCTTTACGAGCCCGTCGACCTCGCGGCGCTCACCGCCGAGCTCGCGAGCACGTTTCGCTCGGCGATGGAGAAGGCCGGCCTGCAGTTCGTCGTCGACTGCCCGCCGCTGCCGTTCCCCGTCCATGTCGACCGCGACATGTGGGAGAAGATCGTTCTCAACCTCGTCTCCAATGCCTTCAAGTACACGCTGGACGGCAAGGTCGAGGTGGCTCTCCGTCCGACCTCTGACGCAAGCGGCGTCGAGCTCCGCGTGCGGGATACCGGCGTCGGGATTCCCGCGGCGGAGCTGCCGCGTGTCTTCGAGCGTTTCCATCGCATCGAGGGACAGCGCGGCCGAACCCAGGAGGGCACGGGCATCGGCCTCGCCTTGGTGCAGGAGCTGGCGCGGCTGCACGGCGGCACCGTCGGAGTGGAGAGCGCGCTGGGGCGCGGCACTGCCTTCACCGTCTCGATCCCGGCCGGCGCCGCGCATCTCCCCGCCGAGCGCGTGCGCGCCGCGCGCGCCCTGCCGGCAAAGGCAGTGACCGCGGCGGCTTTCGTCGAAGAGGCGCTGCGCTGGCTTCCCGACGAAGAGCCGGCGGAGGGCTCGATCGTCGCCAACGATCTTCCCGGGCTGGGTCTCCTCGCGACGCTCGGCGGCGAGCGGCCGACGGTCCTGCTCGCCGATGACAATGCCGACATGCGCGGCTACGTCCAGCGCCTGCTTGCCGCGCGGTACAAAGTGGAGACGGTCGGCGACGGCGAGGCGGCGCTGGCGGCAGCGCGCCGGCGGCGACCGGACCTGATCCTCTCCGACATCATGATGCCGCGTCTCGGCGGCATCGGGCTCCTGCGCGAGCTGCGCGGCGACAGCGAGCTGCGCGACGTTCCGGTGATCCTGCTCTCTGCGCGCGCGGGAGAGGAGGCGAGCGTCGAGGGGCTCGAGGCCGGAGCCGATGACTACCTCACCAAACCGTTCAGCGCCCGCGAGCTGCTGGCCCGCGTCCGCGCCAATCTGGAGCTGGCGGCGCTCCGGCGCGATGCCCTCCGGGTCGAGAACGAGCTTCGCCGCCAGGCGGAGCTGGCGCAGGAGCGCGCCGAGGCCATCCTCGCCAGCATCAACGACGGGTTCTTCACCCTCGATCGCGATTGGCGCTTCACTTACGTGAATGCGGCGGCCGAGCGCATCGTGGGCCGGTCCGCCGGAGATCTGATCGGCAGGAACCATTGGGAAGAGTTCCCGGCCGCCGTCGGCTCGGCGGTGGAGACCCATTTCCGCCGCGCCATGGTGGAGCGGATCGACGGCGCCTTCGAGAACTACTATGCGCCATGGCGCCGCTGGTTCGACGTCCGCGCCTATCCTGCCCGCGACGGCGGCATCTCGGTCTACTTCCAGGACATCACGGAGAGGAAGCGGGCGGAGGACGCGCTCCGCCGCCTCAACGAGACGCTCGAAGTCCAGGTCATCCAGCGCACCTCGGAGCTGCAGTCGAAGGAGGCGCGCCTGCGCACCATCTTCGAGACCAGCTACACCTACCAGGGCCTGATCGCGCCGGACGGGACGCTGCTCGACGCCAACGCGACGGCACTCGCCGGCATCGCGGCGACGCTTCGCGACGTCATCGGCAAGCCGTTCTGGGAGACGCCCTGGTTCACCGGTACGCCGGACATGCCGGAGGTCGTGCGCGCGGCGGTGTCCCGGGCCGGCGGCGGCGAAGTCATGCGCCAGGAGATCCACATCAACCTGCCGGTCGGCGGCTGGCGCTGGTTCGATTTCGAGGTGCGTCCGGTCCGCGATCGCACGGGCAGGGTGGTCGCGATCGTCCCGGAGGCGGTGGAGATCACCGGGCGGCGCGAGGCCGAGGAGGCGCTGCGCCAGTCGCAGAAGATGGAGGCGATCGGCCAGCTCACCGGCGGCGTCGCCCATGATTTCAACAATCTGCTGCAGGTCATCATCGGCAATCTCGACGCGCTGCGGCGGCGCAGCGCCGAGGCGGAGATGCTCCCGCTCGCGGTCGATGTGCG
>DATJOK010000050.1:0-3646 GCA_035507155.1 Allostellaceae bacterium | reverse complement strand
TCCGACCCTCGAGACCAAGAAGGTGCCGGGCCTCTATTTCGCCGGCCAGATCAACGGCACCACCGGCTATGAGGAGGCGGCGGCCCAGGGCCTGGTCGCCGGGCTCAACGCCGCCCTGGCCGCCGGCGGCGGCGAGCCCGTCACCTTCGATCGCGCGAGCTCCTATATCGGCGTGCTGATCGATGATCTGGTGACCCGCGGCACCAACGAGCCCTATCGGATGTTCACCTCCCGCGCCGAATACCGCCTGGTGCTGCGCGCCGACAATGCGGATCAGCGGCTGACGCCGCTCGGGATCCGGATCGGCTGCGTCGGCGGCGTGCGCGCGAGCGCTTTCGGCGACAAGCTCGCGGCCCTCGAGGCGGCACGGGCCCTGGCGCGCGGCCTGTCGCTCAGCCCGACCGCGCTTCGCCAGCGCGGCCTCGCGGTCAACGAGGATGGGATCGCGCGCAGCGCCGCCCAGCTCCTGGCCTATCCCGGGATCACCCTGGGCCGGCTGAGCGCGATCTGGCCTGAGCTGGCGGCGATTCCGGCCGATATTGCCGAGCAGCTGGAGATCGACGCCCGCTACGCCGGCTATATCGAGCGCCAGGAGGCGGATATCCACGCCTTCCGGAAAGACGAGGCGCTGCAGCTCGCCGCCGATCTCGATTACGACGGGATCGGCAGCCTCTCCACCGAGATTCGCGGCAAGCTCCGGGAAGCGCGGCCTGCCAGTCTCGGGGCCGCGGCGCGGATTCCCGGCATGACGCCGGCGGCGCTGGTGGCGCTCCTGAGGCATGTGCGCCGGCGGGACGCGGCGTAAGCGCAATCTCTCTCCCGGACGGGGAGAGGAGCAGTGACTCGGGATATGGCGAAGCCCGCTCTAACCTCTGACGACTGCGCCGCCGCTCTCGGCGTTTCACGTGAAACGCGGGAGCGGCTCGAGCGCTATGTGGATCTGCTGCGGCGCTGGAACCCCCGCATCAATCTCGTCGGCCCCGAGAGCCTGCAGGACGTCTGGCGCCGGCACATCCTCGACAGCGGGCAGCTCTTCCGCCATCTGCCGGCGGCGGCGCAGACCCTCGTCGATCTCGGCAGCGGGGCCGGCTTGCCGGGCTTGGTGCTGGCGATCATGGGCGCGGCCGGCGTCCATCTCGTCGAGTCGGACCAGCGAAAGGCGGCATTCCTGCGGGAGGCGGCGCGGGTGACCGGCACCGCGGTCACCCTTCACGCGGCGCGGGTCGAGGCGATCGAGCCCTTCGTGGCGGACGTGATCACCGCTCGCGCCTTGGCGCCATTGCCGAATTTGCTGCGGCTGGCGATGCCTTTCGCCGGGCCGGGAACGGTCTGCCTGTTTCTGAAGGGCGGCGATGCCGAGGCCGAATTGACCGCGGCGCGACGGGGGTGGATAATGAACCTACAAGTTATGGCCAGCGATTCGGATCCAACGGGCCATATCTTGAGATTGGAGGAGCTCCAACATGCTCCCTGAGCCCATACGCGACCTCGCCACCCTCGATGCGCGAGCCGAGAAGAGAATTCTCGCCATCGTCAATCAGAAGGGCGGCGTCGGCAAGACCACCACCGCCATCAACCTCGCCACCGCCTTGGCCGCCGTGCACAAGCGCGTCCTGGTGATCGATTTCGATCCCCAGGGCAATGCCAGCACCGGCCTCGGCATCAGCCGCCAGGCGCGGTCGGTCACCAGCTACGACATCCTGCTGACCGACCGGCCTCTCGAGCAGGCGACTGTGCCGACCCTGGTTCCCGACCTATATGTCGTTCCGGCGTCGGTCGATCTCTCGGGGGCCGAGGTCGAGCTGGTCGCGCTCGAAAGACGGGAGTATCGTCTGCGCGACGCGTTGTCGCGAGCGAGCCTCGATTACGACTACGTTCTGATCGATTGCCCGCCGTCTCTCGGGCTCTTGACCCTGAACGCCCTCGTCGCCGCCGACGCCGTGCTGGTGCCGCTCCAATGCGAGTTCTACGCGCTGGAAGGCTTGAGCCATCTGGTCCGCACGATCGAGCGGGTGAAGCGGCATCTCAATCCTGGCCTCGACATCCAGGGGGTGGTGCTGACCATGTTCGACAAGCGGAACAACCTCAGCGACCTGGTCGCCGCCGATGTGCGCGGTCATTTCGGCAGCAAGGTCTACGATACCGTCATTCCCCGCAATGTCCGGGTGTCGGAAGCGCCGTCCCACGGCAAGCCGGTTCTGCTCTATGATCTCCGGTGCCCCGGCGCTCAGGCCTATGTCCATCTCGCCGGCGAGGTGCTGCGCCGCGAGCATCGGCTGAGCGCGTGATCGACGACAACAAACGCCGCGGCCTCGGACGCGGCCTCTCGGCTCTCCTCGGCGATGACGAGGAGGGAGCTCCGGACGCCGCGCCGCGCACCATGCGCATCGACCTGCTGCATCCCGGCAGGTACCAGCCCCGCCACCAGTTCGATCCCGGCGCCATCGAGACCCTGGCGCAGTCGATCCGGGAAAAGGGGGTGTTGCAACCTCTGCTTGTGCGCCAGCACCCAACGCTACCCGGAGAGTATGAGATCATCGCCGGCGAGCGGCGATGGCGCGCGGCGCAGGTGGTGCAGTTGCACGAGGTGCCGGTGGTCGTCCGCGAGATCGACGACCGCGAGGCCCTCGAGATCGCCCTGGTGGAGAACCTGCAGCGGCAGGATCTCTCGGCGCTGGAGGAGGCCGAGGCCTATCAGCGCCTGATGGATGAGTTCCGCCATACCCAGGAGGCGGTGGCTCAGGCGGTCGGCAAGAGCCGCAGCCACGTCGCCAACACGCTCCGGCTCCTGGAGCTGCCGCTGACGGTCAAGCGCCTGATCGGCGAGGGAAAACTGACTGCCGGCCACGCCCGCGCGCTGCTCGGCACCGAGGACCCGATCGCGCTTGCCAACGAGGTGGTGCGGCGCGGCCTCAACGTCCGCCAGGCGGAGCGCCTCGCCAAGCGCGGCAAGCTCAAGCCCAGCAACCGCCCGCCGCCGCGGCCCCCCGGCGCCTCCGACGGCGCCGCCGGAAAGGACGCCGACACCCGGGCGCTGGAGCGCGAGCTCTCCATGGTGCTGGGGCTCATCGTCAGCATCGACCCCACCGGCACCGGCGGCACCATCACCATCCGCTACCAGACGCTGGAGCAGCTCGACGACGTGCTGCGCCGGCTGAGCCAGCCGCCGACGCCGAAGACCTGACGGGCCGCCGCTCCGACCGTTTCGCTGCCGAAACGGTTTTCATTCCGGTGATGGAACGGACGCTGCCCTTCGTTTCGCCGCCGAAACGGACTCGTTGCGCCATCGAAACGGAGCGGTTCCGGCGTCGGCGCGGCAAGGCGAGCGCCGCCATCGCGATCTTCGCGGGCGCTCCCTCGGCGTCGGGCGCGTTACCACCCGCGAGCTACCATCGGCGGCCGGGACGCGGGACCAGCGATCCCGCGGGCTTCCGGTGCTGGCGCCGGCCTGCCGCTCTCGCGCATCGCGGCCGAGATGACGTCCTTATTATAGCGCGAGATCCGCTCAGCGCCGCTTCACGCCGCGGGCGAGGCGCAGCAGCACCTCGCTGCAGATCGTGTGGTCGGGAAAGCCGGTGCGCTTGCACTGGCGCTCCGCCTCCAGCAGCAGGCCGAGCGCGGCGAGCGCGCGGCGCGGCGGCCACTG
>DATJOK010000049.1:0-6253 GCA_035507155.1 Allostellaceae bacterium | reverse complement strand
CTGGCCGGGCGGCGGCTGCGTCGTGGCCAATATCGAAGTCGCCAAGCACATGCCGGAGGATTTCATCGAGGGTCTGGGGGAACCAACGGTGGTGACAGACCCGTCGGAAATTCTTGAGCTGATCGAGAATTCCTGACGCTTTCGGTCGAACCCAGAGACAGCAAGGGGGTGTCGCCGAACCTCTACCCCTTGAGCTCGATCGCGTAGTTCTCGATCACCGTGTTCGCCAGCAGCTTCTCGCACATGGCGGTGATGGTCTGGCGGGCGCGGCCGGGGTCGGTCTCGGCGAGGTCGAGCTCGATCACCTTGCCCTGGCGCACCTCGTTGACGCCGGCGAAGCCCAGCGAGCCCAGTGCATGGGCGATCGCCTTGCCCTGAGGGTCGAGCACGCCGGTCTTGAGCATCACGTGAACACGGGCCTTCATGATATGCGGAACTCCCCCGGCTTACTGAACCACTCCTGACCGCGCCGTCACTGGATCGTCTTCGGGCCCTTGAGGTCGGTGGGGCCGCCCTCCGGCAGAATGCCGAGGCGCCGCGCCACCTCTTGGTACGCCTCCTCGACGCGTCCGAGATCCTGGCGGAAGCGGTCCTTGTCCATCTTCTCGTTGGTCTTGAGGTCCCAGAGCCGGCAGTTGTCGGGGCTGATCTCGTCGGCGAGCACGATCCGCATCTCGTCGTTGTCGTAGAGTCGGCCGAATTCCAGCTTGAAGTCGACGAGCTTGATGCCGATGCCGAGGAAGAGGCCGCTCAGAAAATCGTTCACCCGGAGCGACATCTGCATCATGTCGTCGAGATCCTGGGTGTTGGCCCAGCCGAAGGCGGTGATGTGCTCCTCCGACACCATGGGGTCGCCGAGGGTGTCGTTCTTGTAATAGTACTCCAGCACCGAGCGCGGCAGCTGCGTCCCCTCGGCGAGGCCGAAGCGCTTGGCGAAGGAGCCGGCGGCGACGTTCCGCACCACCACCTCGATCGGGATGATCTCCACCTCGCGCACCAGCTGCTCGCGCATGTTGAGGCGGCGCACGAAATGAGTGGGGACGCCGACCTCGCCCAACTTCACCATCAGGTATTCGCTGATGCGATTGTTGAGCACCCCCTTGCCGGTGATCGTTCCCTTCTTCTGATTGTTGAAGGCGGTGGCGTCGTCCTTGAAGTACTGCACGAGGGTGCCGGGCTCCGGCCCCTCGAAAAGCACCTTGGCCTTGCCCTCGTAGATCTGGCGGCGGCGGGACATGAAGTTCTGGACCTTGAGGTGAGACGGCGCGGCGGGCTCCGGCCCCCGGGATGGCGATCGGCGCGGGGTCGCGGTCCCGGATATATGGGGTGCTGGTATAGCAAGGAGAGGGGGGCGAAACAATGACGCCTCTCTCGCGCTCCAGGCTAGGCGCTAACCTCTTGCCAGGGCTTCGCTTCCGGCGCCCAGGTGGCGAAGCGGAAGCGCGGCCGGCCGGGATTGCTGCCGGCCTTGGGAAGCGCGATCAGGGCGCTGGAGACGGTGGCGAAGCCGGTCTCGGTCCTGAACCGCATGGCTCCCGTCGGCCCCTCCTCGGGCCCGGTCTCGGTGGAGGCGAGCAATGCTTCCCAGGCCCTGAAGTCGTTGCGGGCGGGGTCGGGCGCTGCCGCCTGCTCGAAGCGCGGGTGGTAGCGGCGGATCCGGCTGCTCTCGGGGTCGTCGAGATCGCCGGCGGTCAGCATGGCAATCCCCTTCGGAAAGGCAGTCGCCGAGAGCGGCAGCGTGCCGGTCGGATCCGCGTGGCGCAGCCAGAAGGCATCGCGGTTGTCGGCGATCACCATGTTGAAGGGCCGGTAGGCGCGGGGATCAATCTCTTTCAGCGCGTGCACCGCCTCGGCGGCATCGGCGTGATCGAGCGCCTCCAGCACCAGCTCGCCGCGCGAGCGGAAGCCCGCTGCCGGACCGAGCGTGCCGTGACGATTGAGGATCGCCGCCGCGACGCCATGGTCATTGCAGCCGAGCCAGGAGCCGCCGGCGAGCTCGTCGAGCCCGGCCACCACCTCCGGCCGGTCCGGCCAGTGCCGCGCCGGCGCCTTCCAGGGCCGCCCCGCCATCTCGTCGCGGTTGGCGCCGAGGATCAGCGGCCAGTCGTGGTCCGGACGGCGCAGCAGGACGACGGTGCACATGGGATCACTCGCAATGGACCGGCAGGTGCCACATATAAGGGGAAGCCGGCGGCACTGCCTAGCCGGTCGGCCGCAGCATTTTTGCAATGGGGGGTTGCCAGGGATGACCGGCTTCGACGACAGAGAGAAGAGCTTCGAGAAGAAGTTCGAGCGGGATCAGGAGCTCGCCTTCAAGGCCAAGGCGCGGCGCGACAAGCTGCTCGGACTCTGGGCGGCGGGAGAGCTCGGCCTCGCGGGCGCGGCCGCGGAGGACTATGCGAAGACGGTGGTGGCGGCCGATCTCCAGCGCCCCGGCGACGACGACGTGATCGAGAAGGTGGCGCGCGATTTCGCCGCCAAGGGCGTCAGGCACGATGCGCGCCGCGTCGCCACCGAGCTCGCCCGCTGCGCGGAGGAGGCAAGGAAGCAGCTCGGCATCAACTAGGCCGCTCTGCGTCAGCGGCGGATATCTCCCGGCAGCGGCAGGTCGCGCAGCGGGATCGGTGCCGACTGCACCAGCGAGGTCGTCGTCTGGCCGTAGACCAGGAAGCGGTCGAGGACCTGGTCGAGCTCCTCGAGCCGCTTGAGATGCGCCTTGATGATGAAGCAGTCCTCGCCGGTGATGCGGTAGCACTCGACCACCTCCGGCGTTCGCTCGGCCACCTCGACGATCTTCGGCAGCTTGCCCGGCATCGGCCGCACGCGGATGAAGACCGCGATCGGATATCCCAATGCCGACGGATCGGTCAGCGTGCGATAGCCGGCGATCACGCCGCTCTCCTCCAGCCGCAGCAGCCGCTCGCGCACGGCAGGCGCCGACATCTCGATCCCGCGCGCCAGATCCGAGATGGCGGCCCGCGGGTTCTCGCGCAGCAGGCGCAGCAGCGCGAGATTGCGCTCGTCCCGCAGCAGCTCCGAGCCTTGAAGGCGCATCGGCCGCACTCCCGTCGTATCGAAGGATAAACTCTCATATCACCTTCGATCCGGCATGTACCAGAGGGTATCGAGGGCGCATCCTGCCGGCCTCATGAACTTCGCTGCGAACCCGCCGGCGCCCCCCGGCATCGTCGACCGCGCGCCGCCGCATCTTTTCTTCGCGGTGAGCGCGGTGTTCCATTATCTGGGCCCGGCCTGCGCCGTGCTGCTCTTCGCGCAAGTTGCGCCGCTCGGCGTCGCGTGGCTCCGGATCGCGAGCGCCGCCGCCGTCTTCGCGCTCTGGCGGCGGCCCTGGCGCTATTTCCGCCGGCTCGGCGCCGCCGACCGTCGCCTGGTGATCGCGCTCGGCGTGGTGCTGGCGGCGATGAACGCCTGCTTCTATCTCGCGATCGACCGGCTGCCGCTGGGCACCGTGGGGGCGATCGAGTTCCTGGGCCCGATCGGACTCGCGGCTCTCGGCATGCGCTCGGCACGGAATGCCGCCGCGCTCGCGCTGGCGGTGGTGGGCGTCTACGTGCTGACCGACGTCCGCATCGCCGGCGAGCCGCTCGGCTATCTCTTCGCCTTCCTCAATTGCGGCCTCTTCGTGCTCTATATCGTGCTCGGGCACCGGATCGCCGCGGGCGGCGGCCGCGCCGGCATCGATCGCCTCGGCGCCGCCATGCTGGTGGCGATGGTCGCGGCGCTGCCGATCGGTTTCGGCGATGCCGCGCCGGCCTTCACCAATCCCGTGCTGCTGGCGGCGGGGATCGGCGTCGGGATCTCGTCCTCGGTCGTGCCCTATGTCTGCGATCAGCTCGCGATGGCGCGGCTGCCGCGCGCCAGCTTCGCCCTGCTGCTCTCGCTGCTGCCGGCGATGGCGTCGGTCATCGGGATCGTGGTGCTGCGGCAGATCCCGTCCGCGCCCGAGATCGCCGGCATCGCGCTGGTGATCGCCGGCGTCGCCCTCCACCGCGGCCGCGGTTAAGCGCTGCCGAAGACGCGGCGGAAGATCGTGTCGACGTGCTTGGTGTGATAGGCCTCGTCGAAGAGCGCCTCGATCTCCTTCGGCTTCAGGTGTCGCGTCACCCCGGGATCGGATTTGAGGAGATCGAGGAATTTGCCGCGGCCTTCCCAGACCGGCATGGCGTTGCGCTGCACGGCGCTGTAGGCATCCTCGCGGCTCATGCCGGCTTGCGTCAGCGCCAGCAGCACGCGCTGCGAATGGACGAGGCCGCCCAGCCGGTCGAGATTGGCGCGGATCGCCTCGGGATAGATCACCAGCTTCTCGATGAGGCCGGTGGCGCGGACGAGGGCGAAGTCGAGGGCGATGGTGGTGTCGGGCGCGATGACGCGCTCGACCGCCGAATGCGAGATGTCGCGCTCGTGCCAGAGCGTCACGTTCTCGAGCGCGGGGACGACCGCGCTGCGAATGAGCCGCGCGAGGCCGGTCAGGTTCTCCGACAGCACGGGATTGCGCTTGTGCGGCATCGCCGAGGAGCCTTTCTGGCCGGGCGAGAAGTACTCCTCCGCCTCGCGCACCTCGGTGCGCTGCAGATGGCGGATCTCGGTGGCGAGCCGCTCGATGCCGCTGGCGATCACCGCCAGCACGGAGAAGAAATAGGCGTGGCGGTCGCGTGGGATCACCTGGGTCGAGACCGGCTCGACGGCAAGGCCGAGCTTCTCGGCCACGTAGGTCTCGATGCCGGGATCGATGTTGGCGAAGGTGCCAACGGCGCCGGAGATGGCGCAGGTGGCGATCTCGTCCCGCGCCCTGAGCAGCCGCTCGCGGTCGCGCTCAAACTCGGCGTAGTGGCCGGCGAGCTTGACGCCGAGGGTGGTGGGCTCGGCGTGGATGCCGTGGCTGCGACCGATGGTGACGGTCATCTTGTGCTCGAAGGCGCGCCGCTTCAGCGCCGCCAGCAGGGCGTCGATGTCTTTGAGCAGCAGGTCCGAGGCCTGCTTCAGCTGCACCGCGAGGCAGGTGTCGAGCACGTCGCTCGAGGTCATGCCCTGGTGCACGAAGCGCGCTTCCGGCCCCACATGTTCGGCGAGGCTGGTGAGGAAGGCGATGACGTCGTGCTTCACCTCGCGCTCGACCTCGTCGATACGGGCGACGTCGAAGCCGCCTTTCTCCCGGATCTTCTTCGCTGCCTCCTTGGGAATGACCCCTTTCTCGGCGAGGGCGTCGCAGGCGGTGGCCTCGATCTCGAGCCAGATCCGGAAGCGGTTCTGCGGCTCCCAGATCGCGCTCATCTCGGGGCGGCTGTAGCGGGGAATCATCGACGGAAGGCCTCGGGTGCGGGACGGGAATGTGGCTACCGCTTAGCCCAGGCCGGGGGCGCCGGCAAGGCTCGCGGCGGCAGGCTTGTTCAGGTCAGATGCCGGCGGTTGGCGCGCCTCTCGGCGAACCACCCCACGAGGGCGATCACCAGGCCGACGCCGATGACGGCAATGCCGGCCTCGCGAACCTCCGCCCGGTGAAGGAGGCTGCCGAGCGGGCGGAGGATGAATCCCACCAGCACGACCGCCCCGGCGGCGATCCAGAGTCGCTCCAGCAAGGCGCGGTTCCTGCGTCGTGCCCTCTCGCTGTCGCCGTCGGCCATGGCACCCGCTCAGCTCTGCGCGGCCGCTCGCCGGCGCGTCTCGGTGCAACTCGGATCTTCATACTAGCCCAGCGGCCGCCATGCGCGCCACAGATGGCGTGGGTCGGAACGATCGAGAGCTGGCGATTCGATGATGAACCGCGATCGGCGCCCGTCGCGGAATGTCACGGGATCGTGTGAGCGAGGTCACAGTCGTGTCGCCGCCGCCGTGGTCTGTTCTCCTCGTCACCACGCGCCCGCAGTTTATTTCGGGAGACCGTCATGCACCCCGCACATCAGCCGATCTGGAAGCTCGACACGATGTTTCTGGCGCTCGCCACCGCGGTGCTGATCTTCTCCTGGATGGCGCATCCGCGCGATGGGGCCTCGGGCAGCGAGGCGGTCGCGCGGCTTGCCTCGCCGCCCAGCGCGTCGCAGCCCTGATTGGCGGCTGGCCGGACGAAGCCGCTGCAATCGACGGGCTAAAGCAGGCCCAGCGTCCTGAGGCTCGCGTGCCGCCCACGGCCGAGGATGACGTGGTCGTGGAGGGTGATGCCGAGCGCCGCCGCGGCCTGCTTCACCTCCCGCGTCATCGCGATGTCCGCCTGGGACGGGGTCGGATCGCCGCTCGG
>DATJOK010000048.1:0-8604 GCA_035507155.1 Allostellaceae bacterium | reverse complement strand
TCGATCAGGCAGCGGCCCATGATGTCGGACTTCGCATATTCCTGGGCGAGGAGGGCGAAGACGCGGTTCTCGCTCCAGATCGCCTCCGCGCCGCCGGGATGGATCTCCGAGGCCACCGCCTCGACGCCGTCGCGGATGAGGACGGCGAGGCGGCGGCCGGCGAGGCGCTCCTCGGCGCTGGCGCCGCAGAGGGCGAGGTCGTAGGTGAAGGGCACCTCGAGCGTCGCCGCGCCGTAGATCGCCACTTGCAGCTCGACGCCGCGGCGATGCGCCGCCTCGAGCGCCGGGGCGAGGGGCTGGATCTCCGCATCCCAGAGCGCCGCGAAGAGGGTGCGGCGCGCGCGGCCGATCACCCGCGCCATGAGGTCGAGGATGTTGTCGGCGCCTTCAACGGTCCAGGTGAGGCCGGGCGCGCCGGCGCGCGGCACCGCGGCGAGCTCGGCCTCGATCTCGGCGAGGGTCGCCTCCGCCTGCTCGCGGAGCCGAGCGGTCAGGTCCTGGTGCGGGACGGCGGCGTAGGTGACGGGCTCGGAGGCGTTCACCAGCACCGCGCCTTTCCCGGCGAGCGAGCGCAGCGTCTCGTAGACCTTGGAGCTGGGGAGCCCGGCGGCGCGCGCCACCTCGTAGCCCTTGGCGGGGGCGGCGAGCGCCAGGAGCGCACGATATGCCCGGGCCTCGTAGGCCGTGAAGCCCAGCGCCTGCAGCCCCGCGATGAGCCTCTCCGCCCGCGCCATCCGGCCCTCCTTGACTCCATGACTACCTCTGTAGTTACTTCACGGCCAGACCCCAAATCCACAGAAATTCACATCTTTATTCACCAGAAATATCGGGAGATCGGCATGGACGCGAAGCCGCTCTTGGAGATGATGGCGGCCTATAACGCCTGGGCCAACGAGCGGCTCTACGCCGCGGCGGCGCTGCTGCCGGAGGCGCAGTACCGCGCGGACGGCGGCGCCTTCTTCGGCTCGCTGCATGGGACGCTCAACCACATCCTGGTCGGCGACCGCATCTGGATGCACGTCTTCACCGGCGAGGGCGAGAAGCCGCGGCAGCTCGACGCGATCCTCTGCGAGGATCTGCCGTCGCTCGCGGCCGCGCGCCGCGCCGAGGACGCGCGCATCGCCGGCTATGTCGGCGCGCTCACCGAAGCCGATCTCGCCGGCACCGTCCGCTATCGCACCGTGCGCGCGCCCGCCGACATCGAGCAGCGGCTGGCGCCGCTGCTGCTCCACTTCTTCAATCACCAGACCCATCACCGCGGCCAGGCGCATGCGCTGCTGACGCGCCATGGCGGCGCCGTGCCGTCGCTCGATCTCCTGATCTTCCAGCGCGAGACCGGCGCCGGCATCCTCAGCGGCGCCGGCGGCGACTTCGCCGCGCCGGAGCAGCGGCCCGGCTGAGCTTCAAGCGAGCGGCGCGCCCTCGGGCGCGAAGAGGATGATGGCGCCCGAGGCCTCGGCGGCGGCAACCGCGGTGCGGTCGCCCGCGGCCCAGGCGGCGACGCCGTTGCCGATCAGCGCGGCGCGGCATTGCGCGACATCGGCGACGGCGAACTCGATGGCGACCGCCTTTGGCCGCCGCGCCAGCGCTGCCGGACCATAGAGACGAGCCGCCGCCCGCGGCGTCATGAGATCGACCGCATGGGCGCCGAGCCGCAGCCGCACGCCGCCCTCGATCGCCGTCGCGGCGGCGCCCGGCAGCGCCCGCATCCACACCTGCTTCTCCGCGGCGGGATCGGGGAGCGCCACGATGAGGCGTCGGATCGCGGTCGCGGTGTTGGCGTGCGTCATCAGCTCCGGCAGCCAGACCGCGTCCCGCGTCAGCTGATCGCAGGCGAAGACCGAGGCGCCGGGCACCGAGCCCTTGGGCAGCGTCACGATCTCGAAACGCGCCTCCATCCGGCTGCCGTCGGGCCGGTCCACCGGCCGCGAGAAGCTGACGAGATCGCCAGGCGCGAAGCCCTCTTCCTCCCAGGCCTGCTTCGCGGCGGCGGCGCTCGCCGGCGCGAGCGCGAGACCGGCGATGCCCTCGCCGGATGCCAGCGCGTCGCGCCAGCGCCGATTGCGCTCGGTCGCCGTCAGCACGGCGAGGAGCTCGAAATAGTCGCGCTGCAGCATGATCGTGTGGTTGGCGGTGCCCATCAGGTCGCTGTGCCGGGCGCGCGGCGACAGCGTGAAGCCGAGGCGTTCAAAGGCGCGCTGAGCGCGGTCGAGATCGCTGACGGCGATGACGATGTGATCGATGCCGGAGATCGCGCTCATCAGGTCATCTCCCGGGAACCAGCGTCGAGTAGGTGCCGCGGCCGACGGCGACGATCTTGCCGGCCTTGTCGCTCACTTCGATGTCGACCGTGCCCACGGACTTGCCGGCGCGCAGCACCCGGGCCGCGGCGACGAGATCGGTGTCGACCGCGGGCCGCAGATAGTCGATGCGGAGATTGATGGTGGGGATCGCCTCGCCGAGCTGGGTCACCAGGGCGAAATCGCCGGCGATATCGATGAAGGCGGCGATCGGGCCGCCGTGCCACTGCTTGGTGCCAGGGCCGCGCTCGAACTCCGGCCGCCAGGGCAGGCGCAGGCGGACGGTGCCCGCCGCGCTGTCGTGGCCGAGAAGCTCCAGGCGCAGGAACTCGTGGAAGGCGCCGGAGTCCGTGAGCCGCTGGAGCGCCGCCTCGATCCCGCTCATCAGGGCTCCACGATCACCTTGCCGATGACGCCGCGATCGTCGAGGAGCGCCATCGCCGCCCGCGCGTCCTCGATGGCGAAGCGCTGGGGATGGATCGCCGGGGTGAGCTTCCTCGCCTTCACCATTTCCAGGAGCGCCGTCACGTCCTCGCGCCGCCAGCCGTTGGAGCCGATGATGTTGAGCTCGAAGGTCCAGATGAAGCGGATGTCCTCGGGCGGATCGTAGCCGGCGGTGGCGCCGCAGGTGAGGAGCCGCCCGTCCCGCTTCAGCACCTTCAGGGATTTGACCCAGGTGTCGCCGCCGGTGAAGTTGACCACGACGTCGATGCCGCCCGAGGTCTTGTCGTAGACATGGGCGCGGCCGAAGAGCCGTCGGCACTCGGCGACCCAGTCCGTGGTCGCGTAGTTGATGCCGATGTCGGCGCCGAGCGCCTTGAGGCGCTGGAGCTTGTCGTCGCTGGAGGCGCAGGCGATGACGGTGCAGCCGGCCTCCTTGGCGAGCTGCACGCAGCAGGTGCCGACGCCCCCGGAGGCGCCGAGGATCAGCACCTTCTCGCCGGCTTTGATCTGGCCGCGGCTCAGCATCATCTTGTGGGCGGTGCCGTAGGCGACCGGCAGCGCCGCCGCCTCGGCGTAGCTCACCGCGGGATCGAGCTTCACCAGCATGTAGGCGGGAACGCGGATCAGCTCGCCGAGGCCGCCATCCATGGTCTCGCCGAGGAGCCCGCCTTTCACCCGCTCGATCGGGTCCACCAGCACGCGGTCGCCGACCGCGAAGCCGGTGACGTCGGGTCCGAGTGCCGCCACGTCACCGGCGGCGTCGTTGCCGAGGATGATCGGCAGCGGCACCTTGATGCCGGGCATGCCCTTGCGGGTGAAGACGTCGTGATAGTTGAGCGCGCAGGCGCGCATGCGGAGGATGACGTCGCCGGGACCGGGCGTCGGATCCCGGTAGCTCCGCTCGTAGGTGAGGTTCTCCACCCCGCCGTGCTCGTAGAGCACCATGGCGCGCATCGGGACTCTCCTGGTTCAGCTCGTGCCGACGGTCGGGCGCTGCTCGCGGGCGAGCCGCGTCGCCTCCTCGGTCAGGCGGCGGCGATCGGGCTTGTTGGTGGGCGCGAGCGGGATCGCCTCGACGAAATTGACGAAGCGCGGATGCGCGAAGGCGGGACCGTTCTTGATCGCAAAGACCTTGATCGCCGCCTCGTCGACGCTGGCGCCGGGTTGGCGCACCACGAAGGCGAAGGGGAGCGCGCCCTTGATCTCGTCCGGCACCGGCACGACCACGCTCTGGTGCACGCCAGGCAGCCGCTCGATGAGGCGCTCCACCTCGCCGGGCCAGACGTTCTCGCCGCCCACCACGAACATGTCGTCGGCGCGGCCGACGAAATAGTAGAAGCCGTGCTCGCCGCGGCGCATCACGTCGCCGGAGCGGTACCAGCCGTCGCGCACCACCTCGGCGGTCTTCTCCGGCAGATTGTTGTAGCCCTCCATGCGCATGGGGCTGCGCATGTAGAGAACGCCCTCGTCGGACGACGGACCCTCGCGGAGCTCCACCTCGGAGCCGGGGATCGGATAGCCCGCCGCGGTGGGCGGGCGCGGAATGCCCTCTGGATGCGGGCCGAAGGGGCAGGGGCCGGCCTCGGTGGTGCCGTAGCTGTTGTTGATGAGCGCCCCCGGGAAGATCGCCCGCACCTTGTCGACGAGCGCCTGGGTCAAGGGCGCCGAGCCCATGGTGACGCGCTCGATCGAGGCGAGGTCGAGGCTCTCGATCAGCTCGCGCTCGCGCGCCACCAGCGCCAGCATGGTCGGCACCGAGGTGAGCCAGGTGACGCGGAAGCGCTCGATCGCCCGCGCATAGGCCTTCGCATCGAAGCTCGGCATCAGCACCAGGCTCGCGCCGGCGGCCAGCGCCTGCTTCACGCTGAAGGTGGCGTTCATGTGGAACATCGGCGCCGCTACCAGGAAGCGGTGGTGCGACATGTCGCCCATCAGCCGCATCAGGCTCTCGAGCGCCCAGCGCTGGGACTCATGGGAGAGCAGCACACCCTTGGGCCGACCCGTAGAACCGGAGGTGTAGAGCATCATGCCGAGCTCCCGCCCTTCGGGCTCGACGGTCTCGAAGGGGCCGGGGTCCCGGAGCGCCGCGTAGCCTTCGGGTGCATCGAAATCGATGCTCGGCAGGTCCGGCGGGCAGAGCGCCGCGCGCTCGCCATCGTGGAAGACCGCCTTCATGCCAGAATCGCGGATGATGTAGTCGACGGTCTCGCGGCTCAATTTGAACGAGACGGGAACGCTCACCAGCCCCGCGCGCATGGTGCCGAAATAGGCCGCCAGCATCTCGTAGCGGTTGAGCGACAGGATGCCGACCCGGTCGCCGCGCCGCAATCCGCGCCGCAGCAGGCCGCGCGCCACCGCGTTGCATTCCGCGTCGAAGTCGCGGTAGCTGAGCTCGATCGGCCGCTCCGGTTCGCGGATATCGATGATCGCCGTCTTCTCCGGCGATTGCGCCGCATCGAAGCAGCGGCCAAGGTTCAGCGACGGTGTCGGCATGAGCGCATCCCCGCGTGAGATCGCGATGATCTCCCTGGAATTTGTAGAGGCGCGGGCCCGGCTTGTCATCTGGCTCGCCGGCGTGGCCCTGAGCGGCGCCCCCGGCGCTGGAAACCGCAGAGGAGACACGGCAAATTGATGGGCCTCCGCCGCCCGCGGATCGGTTATCGTTCCGCCGCGATGCACACCCCTTCCGAGCGCCGCCATTTTTCGATGGCCGCACAAGCGGTTCCCGATCACCATCGAGGCGGGCGGCGGTGTGGCAGGAAAGGCGCGACCGCCGGCGAGGCGAGGCTTAGGCAGAGGACCGCGATGGCGGGCACATCGGAAGAGGCGGCACCGACGGCGGCGCTGTTCGCGATCGCGGGGATCCCGCTGATCCGGCCCGGCGACGATCTCGCCGCGCTGATCATCGCTGCCCTGGAGAAGGCCGGCCCCGCGCCGCGGGATGGCGATGTGCTGGCGGTCGCCCAGAAGGCGGTCTCCAAGGCGGAGAACCGCTTCGTCGATCTCGCGACGGTGACGCCGTCGCCGCGCGCGCTGGCGCTCGCCGAGGAGACCGGGAAGGATCCTCGCATGGTGGAGGTGATCCTCGGGGAATCCCGCCGCGTGCTGCGCCATCGGCCCGGCCTCATCGTGGTAGAGCATCGCGACGGCTTCGTGATGGCGAATGCCGGCGTCGATCATTCGAACGTCGCCGAACCCGACGGCCGCGAGCAGGTGCTGCTGCTGCCGGCGCATCCCGACGCCAGCGCCGACGCGCTCCGCCGGCGGCTGGAGGCGCATTTCCAGTGCCGCCTCGCCGTCGTCATCAACGACAGCTTCGGCCGTGCCTGGCGCCGCGGCACCGTCGGCGTGGCGCTCGGCGTCTCCGGCCTGCCCGCGCTCGTCGACATGCGCGGCCTGCCCGATCTCTTCGGCCGCGCGCTGCTGGTGACCGAGGTGGGGTTTGCCGACGAGATCGCCGCCGCCGCCTCGCTCCTCATGGGACAGGCGGCGGAAGGCCGTCCGGTGGTGCTGCTGCGTGGCCTCCGCTGGTCGGCACCGCCGTCGCCGGCGCAGGCGTTGCTGCGCCCGGCCGAGCAGGATCTCTTCCGATGACCGGAGCGCTTCCATCGAAATTCGCGGGCGCGGTGCTGGCGCTCTCCGGCGGCATCGGCGGCGCCAAGCTGGCGCTCGGCCTCGATCGCGTGCTGCCGCCGGGCAAGCTCATCGTGGTCGCCAATACCGGCGACGATTTCGAGCATCTGGGCTTCCACGTCTCGCCCGATCTCGACACGCTCATGTACACGCTCGCCGGCCTCAACAACCAGACGCTCGGCTGGGGCCGGCGCGGCGAGACCTGGACCTTCATGGCGGCACTGGAGAAGCTGGGCGGCGAGACCTGGTTCCGTCTCGGCGACGGCGACCTCGCCACCCATGTGGAGCGGACGCGGCGGCTCAGCGAAGGCGCCACGCTCTCCCAGGTGACCGACGAGCTCTGCCGCCGCCTCGGCCTCGTCACCCGCCTCCTGCCGATGAGCGACGATCGCGTGCGCACGCGGCTCAGGACCGACGCGGGCTGGCTCGACTTCCAGGACTATTTCGTGCGCCGCCGCTGCGAGCCGCCGGTACGCGAGGTCGCCTTCGCCGGCATCGACGCCGCCAAGCCGCAGCCCGACTTCGTCGCGGCACTCCGCGATCCCGGTCTGCGCGCGGTGCTGCTCTGCCCGTCCAACCCCTTCATCAGCATCGAGCCGATCCTCGACCTGCCAGGGGTGCGCGACGCCATCGCCGCCTCCCCGGTGCCGGTGATCGCGGTCTCGCCGATCATCGGCGGCCGCGCCGTCAAGGGACCGACCGCCAAGATCATGCGCGAGCTCGGCCTCCCGACCACCGCCGCCGCGGTGTCGCGCCGCTATCGCGGATTGCTGGACGCGGTGATCGTCGACGAAGCCGACGCGCGGGACAGCGCCGATCATGGCGCGCCGATCTTCGCCGCAAAGACCTTGATGACCACAATCGAGGACAAGATGGCGCTGGCCCGGCGCGCGCTCGAGGTGGCAGACGGCCTTGCCGGGGGTGCGCGATGAGCGGCATCTGGGCGATCGTTCCCGTGAAGGAATTCTCCGGCGCGAAACAGCGCCTCGCCGGCATGTTCGCGCCGGAATTCCGCCGCGGCCTCGCGGCGGTGATGCTGGAGGACGTGCTGGCGGCGCTCACCGGCGCCAAAGGTCTCGCCGGCGTTGCCGTGGTGACCGTGGATCCGACCTCGGACGTGCTGGCGCGGCGGATGGGCGCACGGGTGATGACCATGGGCGCGCGGGACGGCCACACGGGCGCGGTGACGGCGGCGGTCCGCGTTCTCGCCGCCGAGGGTGCCTCGGGCATGCTGACAATTCCCGGCGACGTGCCGGGCGTCACCGCGGCGGAGATCGAGACAGTGCTGGCGGCGCATGGCGCAGCGCCCGCCTTCACCATCGTGCCGGCGCATGACAGCCGCGGCTCCAACACCATCGTGGCCTCGCCGCCGGATCTGGTGCCGCTCGCCTTCGGCAACGACAGCTTCCTGCCGCACCTAGCGGCGGCGCGCGAGCGCGGCCTTGAGCCGCGCGTGCTGCGCCTCTCCGGCATCGGGCTCGACATCGACAATCCCGAGGATCTGCTGGCCTTCGCGGCACGCCGCTGGCCGACCCGCACGACGGAATTTCTCGACCGCGCGGATGCGCTCCGCGCGCTGGCAAGCTGAGGCGATGATGGCAGTCACGGACATTCTGAAGCGGGCGGCGGAGGGCGCCATGCTCTCCGACGCGGAGGCGCTGGCTCTCGCCGAGTGCGACGACCTCGCGGCGCTGATGCGGATCGCCGGCGATCTGCGCGATCGCGGCCACGGCGGTCTCGTCTCCTATTCGCGGAAAGTGTTCATCCCGCTGACCCAGCTCTGCCGCGACAGCTGCCACTACTGCACCTTCGCCCATCCGCCGCGGGACGACGAGCCGGTCTATCTCGAACGCGACCGCGTGCTGGCGATCGCCGCGGCAGGCGCCAGGGCTGGCTGCAAGGAAGCGCTGTTCACGCTCGGCGACAAGCCTGAGCTCCGCTATGCGGCCGCGCGCGCCGCCCTCGAGCGGCTCGGCCACGGGACGACGCTCTCCTATCTCCGGGAGATGGCGGGCCTCGTCCTCAAGGAGACCGGTCTTTTGCCGCACATCAACGCGGGCGTGATGGCGAAGGAGGAGATCCTGGCGCTCCGCGCGGTCTCGGCGTCCCAGGGCATCATGCTGGAGACGGCATCGGAACGGCTTTCCGAGCGCGGCGGGCCGCATTTCGGCTCGCCGGACAAGCTGCCGGCGGTGCGGCTCGCCACCATCGATGCCGCGGGCGAGGC
>DATJOK010000047.1:0-14767 GCA_035507155.1 Allostellaceae bacterium | reverse complement strand
CTCCGTTTGATCGCCGAAGAGAGCTCGCCGACGGTGAATTCCGGCAGGTTGACGCGCGCCGAGTCGGCTGCTTCGCGAGTGCTTTGTGCCATCGCCGGCTATGATACAAGACGGCGCGCGACGACACGAGGGGAGCGGCGGGAGATGCGGGTTCTGGTGGTGGGTTCGGGCGGCCGCGAGCACGCGCTCTGCTGGGCGATCGCGGCCTCGCCGCTCTGCGACCGGCTCTACGCGGCGCCCGGCAATCCCGGCATCGAGGCGCTCGCCACCTGCGTTCCCATCGGTGCGATGGACCTCGACCGGCTGGCGGACTTCGCCCGGAGCGAGGCGATCGATTTCGTCGTGGTGGGGCCGGAGGCGCCGCTGGTGGCCGGTCTCGCCGATCGACTCGAGGCGGCCGGCATCGCCACGTTCGGACCGAGCGCTGCGGCGGCGGCACTCGAGGGCTCCAAGGGCTTCACCAAGGACCTCTGCGCCAAGTACGCGATCCCGACCGCCGCCTATCGCCGCTTCACCGAGGCCGAGCCCGCCAAGGCCTATGTGCGCGAGCAGGGCGCCCCCATCGTGGTGAAGGCGGACGGGCTTGCCGCCGGCAAGGGCGTCACCGTGGCCATGACCGTCGAGGAGGCGCTCGCCGCCATCGACGCGGCGCTCCTCGAGCGGCGCTTCGGCGGCGCCGGCGCCGAGCTCGTCATCGAGGAGTTCCTCGACGGCGAGGAGGCGAGCGTCTTCGCCCTCGTCGACGGCCGGCACAGCCTGCTCCTCGCCTCGGCGCAGGATCACAAGCGTGCCGGCGACGGCGACACCGGCCCCAATACCGGCGGCATGGGCGCCTATTCTCCCGCGCCCTGCGTCACGCCCGAGATCGAGGCGCGGGTCCGGCGCGAGATCATCGAGCCCACGGTGAAGGCGATGGCGGCGGAGGGCCGGCCCTTCAAGGGCGTGCTCTACGCCGGCCTCATGCTCACCGCTCAGGGGCCGAAGCTCATCGAGTACAACGTCCGCTTCGGCGATCCCGAGGCGCAGGTGCTGATCCCGCGCCTCAAGAGTGATTTATTGCCGGCGCTTCGCGCGGCGCGCGACGGCGTGCTCGGCGATTTCGATCTGCGCTGGCACGACGAGGCCGCGGTCTGCGTGGTGCTCGCCGCCGAGGGCTATCCGGACGAGCCGCGGAAGGGTACCGAGATCCGCGGCCTCGCGGCGGCTGCCCAGGATCCGGCCGTCACCCTCTTCCATGCGGGAACCCGCCGGGACGGCACCCGCATCCTCGCCGACGGCGGCCGCGTCCTCGATGTGGTGGCGCTCGGCAAGGACGTGATGGAGGCGCGTCAGCGCGCCTACGCGGCAGTCGACCGGATCGAGTGGCCGGAGGGCTTCTGCCGGCGCGACATCGGCTGGCGGGCGATCGCGCGCCGCTGATCGCTCACGTCGCGGCAGTGCCGGCCTCGGCGGCAAGCTTGCGGATGAGCTCCACCAGCGTCTCCGGATCGAACGGCTTGGCGAGCGTCACCGTGGCGCCCAGCATCGAGGCGATCTCCAGGAAATCGGTGTTGCCGATGCGGCCGCCGCCGGAGATCGCGATGATCGGCAGCCTGGCGTCCTGCTTGCGGATATCGACGATGGTCTGAATGCCTTCCTTCTCCGGCATGATGATGTCGGTGAGGATGACATCCGGGCGCGAGCGCTGAAAGCAGCGCAGCCCCTCCTTGCCGTCCGCCGCCTGGGTGACGCTGATGCCCGCGTCCTCGAGCAGCAGCGCGATCGTCTGCCGGACCGCAACGTCGTCATCGATCACCAGGACCTGCACTCTCGCCTCCGCCGTCTGGAATTCGTGCCGACATACCGCCGTAGGCACGCATCGGATCGAGGAAAACTATCGGTAATTCCCACAGATTTCATTGACCTGGAGCAGTTTCCGCCGAAGTGGAAACCGGTCGGCGCGGAAACTGCGACAGGAGCAAGAAATCAAGGGCGACTCAGCGAACGTGATAGAGATCGGCAAGGCGAAACTCCAGCGCACGACCCGCGTGGGAGACGCTCGGCGCCACCGCATCGCCGTCGATGAAATGGAAGCCGGCGCCGAGCGCCGCCGCCACCATGCTCACCGTGTGCACGCCGTGCACGAAGGTCGCCACCCGGACCTTCTCCGCCGCGCGCTGGAACCGGCTCAGCTGCTGCATCTGGATGAACTCGGCCTTGGCGGTGTTGCTGAGATCGGCGCCGACCGCGGCGATGCCGGTGCCGGCGAGCTGGCTGAAATCGATCGCTTCCATCGGCATCTGCAGCGCGACGCCGCGGCAATGCGGCCGGAGCGGCGAGACGATGTCGATGATCCGCGAATGCTGGATGCCGATCGGCACGCCGACGATCTCGATCATCAGGCGGCTCTTCATCCCCTCCGCGATCTGGCCGATGGTGGCGGCGACGCGGCGACGCTGCGCCAGCGAGCTCAGGGTCTCGAAATGCAGCGGCGCCGCGATGACGAGACGGCGCCCGGCCGCCGCCATGGCGGCGAACTCTTGCTTCACCCGTTCGACGGTGGCGGCATCGAGCCGCGCGATCGCCTCCGGGTCGCCCGCAACCGCCAGCTCCGCATCGCCGGCGCTGCCGCAATCGGAAAGCTGCACGCGCGGGGCGCAGTAATAGGTCGCGATCACGCTGAGCCGGGGGTCCCAGATCGGGCGGAACACGAAATCGATGCCGGCGAGCACATTGGCATGAAGCCCGGGCTGGAACGTCACCTTGCTGCGGTGCCGATGCTCGATCGGAACATAGGTGACGGCGGGCTCTGCCGGGACACTGGCAAAGGCCGGCTCGGCGAACGGCGGGGCAGAGGAATCGGGCGCGTGCCCGGCATGCGGCTCCGGCTTCGCCTCCATCTCCCTCAGCGCCAGCTCGACCTTGTCCGGCGTGCTGGAATCGACGGGCCTGGCGGTGTCGAGGAGATCGTCCAGCGAGTTCAACGCCGCGAAATCGAGCGCGCCGTCGAGCCGGGAGACCGCGGTCCGGGTCTCCAGCTCCTCATGGCTGTCCTCGCCCAGGAGCATCTTGGCGATCTCCCTGGCAATGAGCACGCATTTGATCCGCGCTTCCGCCTCGCCCAGCCGCGCGAACACCATGATGTAGGCATCCTCGCCCCAGCTCGCGTAGACGTCGCCGGGCGCGATGTGGCGCTCGATGACATTGCGCGCGATGCGGTCGGCGCGCTGCGCGATGCGCGGCCATTCCGATCCGAAGCGCGTCCTGATCCTGGCGAGCCCGATGAGGTTGAGGCGGCCGACCAGCGGCGCCGCGTTGCTGCCCAGGAGGCGACGGATGCCCTCCACCAGGTGCACCTCCTCCGCGCGGTTGCTGCCGCCCTCGCGCAAGCGCCGGCGCGCGGCTTCCGCCAGATCCGGGTCAACCTGGAGATCGCTGCCCTCGCCGCCTCCCAGCAGCGCGGCAATACCATGGCGCAGACGTGCGAGTAGCCCCGCCTTGCCGGCTGCCGCCTCTCCCTGCTGAACCGCCTTGGACATCGTCGGAACCTTGCCCGTTACTGCGGCATGCGGGCGCATGTCCCTCAGGCCATGATGGAACGTTCGACTCCCCAGCCATTCATGCTATCGCGCGAAGGTTAAATAGAACGGAATGATGCGAATTCGCGTTCAGCGCTCTTGGCGCGACAGACTCTCTCGCGACAGGCTGTCTGGTGCCTCCAATCAGCGCCGGGCGGCAAAGAAGTTCCGCAGCAGCTCGCCGGCGCGCGCCTCGTCGAGGCCGCCATAGACCTCGGGCCGATGGTGGCAGGTGGGTTGCGCGAAGATGCGCGGCCCATGCTCGACGCCGCCGCCCTTGGGATCCTCGGCGCCGAAATAGAGCCGGCGCACGCGGGCGAAGGAGATCGCCGCCGCGCACATCGGGCAGGGCTCCAGTGTCACGTAGAGATCGCAGCCGGTGAGTCGCGGCGAGCCCAGCTTCGCCGCCGCCGCTCGGATCGCCAGCAGCTCCGCGTGGGCGGTCGGATCGCGGAGCTCCTCGGTCCGATTGCCGGCGGATGCCAGCACCGCGCCGCTGGTGCCGTCGACGACCACTGCTCCCACCGGGACCTCGCCGCGCGCCGCCGCGCGCGCCGCCTCGGCAAGCGCCAGCGCCATCGGCGAGGACGGCTGGTCCGCGCTCATGGCGCGCTCTCGGGCGGGGGCGCGAAGCGCTCGACCAGCGGCGCCGGCGGCGGCACCGGCCGCCGCGTCGAGAGGCGGATGAAGATGCCAGTCTGCTCGGCGCGGGCGTGCACGGTCTCGCCGACGCGGATCTCGGCCGCGATCCGCCAGCGCACGCCCTTCATCGATGTCGCCCAGATGCGGCCGACCGGCCGGTCCTGCAGGGTCAGCGGATGCTGATAGGTCACGCGGGTCTCCAGCAGCACGGGCGCCACATCCTCGGCCACCGCCTGCGGCAGCGGATAGACCTCCGCCATCATCGCGATGCGGAGATCCTCCAGCCAGCGCACGTAGACGATGTTGCTGACGATACCGGCGAAGTCGATGTCATAGGTGCGGATCGGGAGCGGCATCTCCACCACGCGTCTCGGATCGGCTGGCACTGACGCCACCACGGCCTCGGCTTCGCAAGTTGCGGGCGCGGCGCCCCGAGCCTAGAGTGCGCCGCGGATACGCCAGCATGTCACACCCCATCATCGGCCTCACCCTCGATTCTGAGCCGCCCGGCGGCTATTCGAAGCTGCCCTGGTACGCGCTGCGCGAGAACTACTGCGACGCCGTGGCGCGGGCGGGCGGGCTCGCCATCCTGTTGCCGCACGAGCCGGAGCAGGCCGGTGCCTATCTCGAGGTGCTCGACGGGCTGGTGGTGACCGGCGGCGCCTTCGACGTCGATCCCGCGCTGTTCGGCGCCGGCGAGCGCCATCCGAGCGTCACCACCAAGGACCGGCGCACCGCCTTCGAGCTCGCGATCACCCGCCTCGCCCTCGAGACGGACCTGCCGGTGCTGGGCATCTGCGGCGGCCAGCAGCTTTTGAACGTGGCGCTGGGCGGCACGCTCATCCAGCACATCCCCGACGAAGTGCCGGACGCGTTGGCCCATGAGCAGCCGAACCCGCGCACCGAGCCCGGTCATACCGTGCGGCTCGCCGAGGGCACGCTGCTGCGCCGGATCGCCGGCGTCGCCGAGATCGGCGTCAACAGCGCGCACCATCAGGCGGTGAAGGCGCCGGCCCCGGGAATGGTGGTGGACGCGACGGCGCCCGACGGCGTCATCGAGGGGATCGAGGACCCGAGGCGCCGCTTCTGCATCGGCGTGCAATGGCATCCCGAGTACGCGCTCAGCGAGGCAGACATCCGGCTCTTCGCCGCCTTCGTCCAGGCGGCGGGCCGCTGACGCCGGTGATCTCCCCCGAGCCCGCCAAGGGCGAGCGCGTCGCCAAGGCGATGGCGCGCGCCGGCCTCTGCTCGCGCCGCGAGGCGGAGCGCTGGATTGCCGAGGGGCGCGTCAGCGTCGACGGCGCCGTGCTGACCAGCCCGGCGGTGCTGGTGACCGAGGCGAGCGATCTCCGCGTCGACGGCAAGCCGGTGCCGACGCGGGAGCCGGCGCGGCTGTGGCGCTATCACAAGCCCGCGGGCCTCGTCACCACGCACCGCGACGAGAAGAGCCGTCCCACCGTCTTCGACCGGCTGCCGCCGGAACTGCCGCGAGTGATCTCGGTGGGCCGCCTCGATCTCACCTCCGAGGGGCTGCTGCTGCTCACCAATGACGGCGAGCTCGCCCGCTCTCTCGAGCTGCCGGCCCGCGGCTGGCTCCGGCGCTATCGCGTGCGCGTGCACGGCACCGTCGATCCGGCTCGGCTCGCGGCGCTCGAGAAGGGCCTTACCCTCGACGGCATATCCTATGGCCCGATCAGGGCGAGCCTGGAGCGCCAGCAGGGCAGCAACGCCTGGATCGCGGTGGGGCTGCACGAGGGCAAGAACCGCGAGATCCGCAAGGTGATGGCGCATCTCGGCCTCGACGTGACGCGGCTCATCCGTGTCGCCTATGGGCCCTTCCAGCTTGGCCATCTCGCCCGCGGCGCGGTGGAGGAAGTGCCGCGGCGCGTATTGCGCGAGCAGCTGGGAGCCGATGTTGCAAAGGGAAAACCGGGTGCGGATCGTCGCCGGTAGGAATCGCGGCCGCAAGCTGACGGCGCCGCCCGGCAGCGCCGTGCGGCCGACCTCCGCGCGCGCCCGCGAGGCGCTCTTCAACATCCTCGCGCACGGGCGCTTCGGGGAGCGGCCGGTCTGCGAGGACGCGCGCGTCCTCGACGTCTTCGCGGGCACCGGCGCCTTCGGACTCGAGGCGCTCTCCCGCGGCGCGCGGTTCACGACGTTCATCGAGAACGACCGTGCCGCCCGCGACGTGCTCGCCGCCAACGTTCGCGCCCTCGGCGAGGAGAGCCGGGCCCGCGTTCTCAACGCCGACGCGACGCGGCCGCCGCGACCGGACGGGCCCTATTCCCTCGCCTTCCTCGACCCGCCCTATCGCAGCAGCCTCGCGACCCCGGCGCTGACGGCCCTGGCGGCGGGCGGCTGGCTCGCGCCCGACGCGCTGGTCATCGTCGAGCTGCCCGCGCGCGGCCCGTTCGCGGCGCCGGAGGGGTTCGCCCTGCTGGAGGAGCGCCGTTACGGCGCCGGCCGGCTGGTCTTCCTGCGCTGGACGCCGACCGCGACCTGATCTGCCGGCCCGGCGATCCTTTTTCTTCGGAATTCCGCGGCAGCGGGGATTAGACTCCCGCACGCCCACCTATCACCGGGCGGGGCCCCGACTCGAGAGGGATCGGGCCGGCTGCGCGCGAGGGGATGAGGCATGGCAAAGGTGCAGAGCGCCGGCTCGGAACGGGAGATTTTCTCGGATGCGCTGCGCTATCAGCGATCCGGCCGCGCCAAGAAAGCCGCCAAGCTCTTCGAGCGTCTGCTGGAGCGCAACCCTCACCACCCGGAGGGGCTGCTCCTGCTCGGCATCCTGCGCTCGGAAGCCGACGATCTCGATGGCGCCGAGGCGTTGTTCCGCCGCCGACTCGCCGACGCGCCCACGGACGGCTTCTCGCTCCATAACCTTGCGAAGCTCTACCAGAAGCGTGGCGAGGACCGGAAGGCGATCGAGCTCTACCGGCAGGCGGCCGGCGTGGCCGCCTTTCCGCCAACCTTCAACGATCTCGGCGTCTCCCTGCACCGGACCGGCGATCTCGCCGACGCGCTTGCCGCCTTCGATCGGGCGATCGCGCTCGATCCCGATTATCTGATGGCGCACACCAACCGCGGTCTGGTGCTCATCGAGCTCGACCGTCCGGCGGAGGCCGGTGACGCATTCCGACAGGCGCTGCGGATCGACCCCAACTCCGCCGAGGCGTGGTGCCATCTCGGCACCGCTTGCCACAAATCCAACGATCTCGCCGGGGCCGAGGCGGCCTGTCGGCGCGCGCTGGAGATCGACGCCAATTGCATCGACGCCTATCTGCAGCTCTCGCTCACGCTCGACCGGGCGCATCGGCCGGAGGAGGCGGAGGCGTTCGGCACCGAGTGGGCGCGGCGGCAGCGCGTGCTGGTCAAGCCCTGCCTCACGGGAAAGCCCGAGGCGCGCGTCCTCATCATCGCGGGCTCTCGCATGTGCAACGTGCCGACCGAGCATCTGCTCAGCATCCGCCGCTACGAGACCATCACCATCCACCTGCTGCCGCCCGGCGCGGCGAGCGCCGACGAGGTGGAGGCGCTCAAGCATCTGCCGCCGTTCGACATCGCGTTCAACGCCATCGGCGAGGTGGATCGCGGCGAGATCTTCTTCCCCGAGGCCAGCGCCCTCTGCGCCGGGCTCTCCTGCCCGGTGCTCAACCCGCCGGAGCAGATGCCGCGCACCCGCCGCGACCGGGTGGAGGCGCTGCTCGCGGGCATTCCCAACCTCGTGGTGCCGGAGACGCGCCGCGTGCGCCGCGCCGAGCTTGTGGCGCTGGCGGAACGGGAGCGGCTGCCGCATACGCTGCTGCTGCGCCCCCTCGGCGCCCATGGTGGCGACGATCTGCAGCGCGTCGAGACTCCGGCGGAGGTTGCCGCCTATCTCCGCGAGATCGCCAGCGAGGAGAACTACGTCACCCAGTATGTCGACTATCGCAGCGCCGACGGCAATTACCGGAAATACCGCTTCGTCTACGTCGACCGCGAAGCGTTCCCCTACCACCTGGCGATCTCCGACCACTGGCTGCTGCACTACTGGCGCGCCGACATGAAGCGCGCCCAGTGGATGCGGGCGGAGGAGGAAGCCTTCCTCGCGGACTACACCCGGATCTTCCCCGGCGCGCTCGCCGAGACGATCAAGGAGATCGGCCGCCGCCTCGATCTCGACTATGGCGGCGTCGATTGCGGGATCACGCCGGACGGCCAGGTGCTGCTCTTCGAGGCGAACGCCACCATGCTGGTGCACCTCGCCGACCGGCACACCGATTTCGCCTACAAGACCCGCTACGTGCCGCGCATCTTCGACGCCATGAGCGCGATGATACAGAGGCGGATCAAAGGCGGCTGACCGCCCCCTAACGCCGTCCGAACAGCTTCTCGATATCGGCGAGCTTCAGCTCCACGTAGGTGGGGCGGCCGTGGTTGCACTGGCCGCTGTGGGGCGTCGCTTCCATCTGGCGGAGGAGCGCGTTCATCTCCGGCTGGGTGAGGCGGCGGCCGGCGCGGACGCTGCCATGGCAGGCGAGCGTGCCGCAGAACTCCTCGAGCTTCTCCTTGAGCGAGAACGCGTCGCCGAGCTCGGCGAGCTCGTCGGCGAGGTCGCGCACCAGGCCCTGGACGTCGATCTCGGCGAGGAGCGCCGGCGTCTCGCGCACCAGAACGGCGCCGGCGCCGAAGGCCTCCAGCACCAAGCCGAGCTCGGCGAGCTCGGCGGTGCGCGCGGCGAGCCGCGCCACCGCCGGCTCCTCGAGCTCGACGACCTCGGGGATCAGCAGCAGCTGGCGGGCGACGCCGGTCGCCGCCATCGCCTCCTTCATCCGCTCGTAGACCAGGCGCTCGTGCGCCGCATGCTGGTCGACGATGACGAGACCATCAGTGGTCTCCGCGACGATGTAGGTCTCGTGCAGCTGCGCGCGGGCGGCGCCGAGGGGGAAACGCTGCGGCGCTGCCTCGGCCGCCGCCGGCGTGTCGGTGGCGCGCGCCGCCGGCCGGTCGAATCCCGCGATGTCGCTCTGATCGAGCGGCGCCTGGTACTCGGCGGCGGTCTCGTAGAGCGCCTGCGCCCGCGCGCCCGCCGGCAGCGGATAGAAGCCGCCGAAGGGCCGCAGATCGGCGCCCGGCCGGAACGACGCGATCGTGCTCTCGGCCACCGTGGTGGATGCGCGATGGCCGGCCGCCGTCAGCGCATGCTTCAAGGCGCCGACGATGAGGCCGCGCACCAGCGGCGCGTCGCGGAAGCGCACCTCCGCCTTGGCGGGATGCACGTTGACGTCCACCTCGCTCGCCGGCAGGTCGAGGAACAGCACCACCATCGGGTGACGGTCGCGGGCCAGGAAATCCTGGTAGGCGCCGCGCACCGCGCCTAGCAGCAGCTTGTCGCGCACCGGCCTTCCGTTGACGAAGAGATACTGGTCGCGGGCGGTGGCGCGGCTCAGGGTGGGAAGGCCGATCAGGCCGGTGAGCCTCACGCTCTCCCGCATCGCCTCGACCGGCAGCGCGTTGTCGGCGAAGCTGCGGCCGAGCACCGCCGCGAGCCGCTCGCGCCGCGCGCTCTCGGCGCCGGGGGTGGCGAGGTCGCCGGCGACCGCCGGCAGCCGCAGGAGCGCGCGGCCGTCCTCCGCCGTCACCGTGAAGGCGATCTCCGGATGCGCCATGGCGAGGCGCTCCACCACGTCCACCGCCTGATCGCGCTCGGCGCGCGGCGTCTTCAGGAACTTGAGCCGCGCCGGCGTCGCGTAGAAGAGGTCGCGTACCTCGACCCGGGTGCCGAGGGGATGCGCCGCCGGCTTCACCGCGGTTTTCGCACCGGCGTCGACAGTGACCGACCAGGCCTCGCTGGCGTCGCGCCGGCGGCTCGTCAGGCTGAGCCGGCTCACCGCGCCGATCGAGGGCAGCGCCTCGCCGCGGAATCCCAGCCAGCGGATGTCCAGGAGATCGTCGTCGGGCAGCTTCGAGGTGCAGTGGCGCTCGACCGCCAGCGACAGTTCCTCGGCGCTCATGCCCTGGCCGTCGTCGCTGACCGCGATCAGGCTCTGGCCGCCCTCGTGCAGCACCACCTCGATGCGGGTCGCGCCCGCGTCGATCGCATTCTCCACCAGTTCCTTGGTCGCCGCCGCCGGCCGCTCCACCACCTCGCCGGCGGCGATGCGGTTCACCAGCACCGGCGGCAATTGCCGGAGCGTCATGGATGCGATTTTGCGCCTTCCCCGCCCCTCTCGCCAAGATAGCGCCGGGCCAGCATCTTGCCCTGCTCCACCGCGGGCTGGCCGAAGGCCGAGACTCCAAGCAGTTCGGCGGCGATCAGGGTCTCCAGGATGAAGTGCATGAGGAGCGCGCCCAGCCGCTCGGCGTCGAGATCATCGAGCCGGATCACCCGAGTCGGCCGGCCGCGCCGCATCAGCGCCTCCGCGGTCGCGCGCTGCTCCGCCTCCATGAGATCGCCCATGGTGCGGCCGTCGAGATAGGCCAACGCCGAGTCGCCGCTTCGCATCGTCTCGCCGCGGCCGGCCTGGTCGAGCAGCAGGAGCGTGAACATCTTGTCGGCGGGGCCGTCGAGGTAGAGTTGCAGCTGGCTGTGCTGGTCGACGGTGCCGAGCGCCGGGATCGGCGTGGTGCCGCGGCCGTCCTTGCCGAGGCTCTCCGCCCAGAGCTGGCGATGCCAGAGGCCAAAGCTGGCGAGACGGTCCACATAGGGCATCAGCACGGTGGTGCGAATGTTGCGGAGCTCGGCGAGACCGATGCTGACGGCAGCGCCGAGCGCCGGCGCGCACTGGCGCAGCGATGGCGCGGTGAGCGCCTCGGCGAGCGTGCGCGCAGCGCCGCGGCGCACCGCTTCGGCGTCGATGCCGGCGACGAGCGCCGGCAGCATGCCGACGCTGGAGAGCGCCGCGAACCGCCCCCCGATGCCGGGATCATGGTCGAGGGTGCGGATCTTCTCCCGCCGGGCGAGACGGCTCAGCGGCGTGTCCGCAGGCTCCGTCAGCACCAGGCAGCGCTCGCCGATCGCGCCGCCCGCGGCCTTGCGCAGCGCCTCCAGCAGGATCAGGAACTGCGCCAGCGTCTCCGCCGTGGCGCCGGATTTCGAGATCGCGATCACGCCGGCGCGGGAGAGGTCGAGATCTTGCTGCAGCGCCTCGAAGGTCGCGGGATCGATGTTGTCGATGAAGTGGAGACGCGGCGTGCCCTTGGGCGGCCCGAAGCCGCGATCAACCAGGGAATAGAGCGTCTGGCCGCCGAGGCTGGAGCCGCCGGTCCCCAGCACGATCACATGCTCGAACCGGCGGAACTCGGCGGCGATCGGCGCCAGCGCCGCAAGATCGTCACGGCACTCCGCGACCGAGAGCAGCGGCTCGGCGCCTTTGGCGCGCTGGGCGCGGAGCCGCTCCAGCGCCGGCCGCGTGCGCTCCAGCACCGCCGCCAGCTCGCCGGCACCGAGGCCGAGCGCGCCGATCGCTTCGAGGAGACAGCCGCTGGCGTCGTGACGGTAAAGCATGGGGCCTCTCAGCCGCCCGCGGGCTCGATCTCGTGCGCGCCGGGCAGGCTCTTGGGATCGCCGACCACGACGATGCGACGCGCATCGGGATCGAGCTGGCGGCGCGCCACGCGGCGCAGCATCTGCGTCACCGCGGGCGCGCGGTGGAATGGCACCACCACCACCTGGAGGCCGTTCTTGAGCGTGAAGCTGTCGGCGTTGAACTGGCCGGCATCGGCCGGTGCAGCCGCCGCCGCAAGAAGCGCGGCCGCAGAGATCAGGACGCGGCCGAAGGGGCGCACGGACGATCCGCGATCAGAACAGGTTCAGGAAGGACGTGCTTTTCTTGCGTTCGATGGTCGGCGTCGCGGTCGCTGCCTGCGCCGCCGCGCCCGGCACATCGGGCGCCACCGGCCGGCCGGCGGTCTGCGCCTCCTTGATGCGATCCGCTTCCTTGGTGGGATCGATCACCTGGTCTGGAGTGTTCGACTTGCGCCAAAACAGCAGCTTGTCGACAAAGGTCTTCTCGCCTTCCGGCGTTGCCTCCTGCTCCTCGGTGACGACGGCGCGGATCTTGGGGTCGGCGTTCTGCGCGCCGGCCTGGCGCAGGAAATCGTCCTCGCCGGCGCTGCGCTGGGCGGCGGCGGGCGGCAGCCCCTGCTGCTGGCCGACGCGGAAGATCGCCTCCTTGGCGCGCTCCTGGCTCGGCACTTCCTGGCTCGGAGCGGCGCCCGGCTGTGGCGGCCGGAGCGCGTAGTCGGGCGGGATCGCCAGCGGCGCCCGCGAGACCACCGCGAACTCGTCGGGGATCACCTTCTCGAGGCCGATCGCGCGCTTGATGTCGGTGCAGCCGCCCAGCCCGACGGCAAGCGCCCCCACCGCCAGAACGGGCAGAACGTAACGGGTCCCCACGACCACCCTCCTCATCACTGCCCCTAATTAAGACTTTCGCGCTTCCCGAGCAAGCCGTCCAGCACCAGCAGCGAGACCCCCACGGTGATGCAGGAATCCGCCAAATTGAAGGCGGGGAAGTGCCAGTGCCCCCAATGAAAATCGAGAAAATCCGTCACCGCCCCGAGGCGCAGCCGATCGACCACGTTGCCGATGGCGCCGCCGATGATGAAGCCGATGCCGGCCGCCACCAGAGCGCTCTCGCTGCGCCGGAGCCAGACCAGCAGCCCGATGACGATCGCCGCCGCCAGCAGCGAGAACAGCACCACGTTCCAGGCCGAGTCCTGGTTGAAGAGCCCGAAGCTCACCCCCCGGTTCCAGGCCAGCACCAGGTTGAAGAAGGGAGCGACGGGCCGCTGCGCCAGGGGCGGCGTCCGGTCGGCGAAGTAGCCGATCACCCAGTGCTTGCTGAGCTGGTCGGCGACCACCACCAGCGCCGCCAGGACCAGGCTCAGAAGCCGCCTCACCGGCGGGCCGCCGCCAGGTGATCGATCGCGTCGGCGCAGCGGGCACAGAGATCCGGATGCGCGGCGATCGTGCCGACCTCCGGCTGGATGCGCCAGCAGCGCTGGCACTTCTCTCCGGACGCCGCCTCGATGACGACGCCGACCTCGGGCACCTCCGCCAGGGTGAATGCCCCCGCAGGCGGCGCGCCGAAGCTCGCCGTCCCCTCCGAGGTGATGCAGAGCTCGGCGAGGTCGATGCCGGCGAGCGCGTCCCGATAGGCGTCCGGCAGGAAGAGCCGCGCTGCGCCCTGCAGGCTGGCGCCCAGGCGCTTCTGGGCGCGCTCGATCTCCAGCGCGCCGGTGACGACGCGGCGGAGATCGCGCAGCTTCGCCCATTTGGCCCCGAGATCGAGATTGCGCCAGTCCGCCGGCAGCGTCGGGTAATCGTGGAGATGGACGCTCACATCAGGCGCATCGCCGTGACGGGAAAGCCACGCCTCCTCGGCGGTGAAGCAGAGCACCGGCGCCAGCCAGCGGGCGAGGCAGTCGAAGACCCGGTCGAGGACGGTGCGCGCCGCGCGCCGGCGCGGCGCGTCCGGCCGATCGCAGTAGAGCGAGTCCTTCCGCACGTCGAAATAGAAGGCGGAGAGATCGACGGCGCAGAAGTTATGGAGCTCGGTGAACATGGTGTGGAAGTCGTAAGCTGCCGCCGTGCGGCGCACCACCTCGTCCATCTCGGCGAGGCGATGCAGCACCCAGCGCTCGAGCTCCGGCATCTCCGCCGGGCTGACCTTCTCGCTCTCGGCGAAGCCTGCGAGGCTGCCGAGGAGATAGCGGAGCGTGTTGCGCAGCCGCCGGTAGACGTCGGCCTGGTACTTCAGGATCTCCGGCCCGATGCGGAGGTCCTCGGAATAGTCCGAGGCCACCACCCAGAGGCGGAGGATGTCGGCGCCGCTCTTCTCCACCACCTCCTGGGGCGAGACCCCGTTGCCGAGCGACTTCGACATCGCGCGGCCCTGCTCGTCGAGCACGAAGCCGTGGGTCAGCACCGCGTCATAGGGCGCGCGCCCGCGGGTGCCGCAAGATTCCAGCAGCGAGGAATGAAACCAGCCGCGATGCTGGTCCGAGCCCTCGAGATAGAGCGAGGCCGGCCATTGGAGATCGGGCCGCTTCTCCAAGACGAAACTATGCGTCGAGCCGCTGTCGAACCAGACATCGACGATGTCGGTGACGCGCTCGTACTTCTCGGGATCGTAGCGGTTGCCGAGGAAGCTCGCGGGATCGGCGGTGAACCAGACATCGGCACCACCGCGATCGACCGCCTCGGCGATGCGGTCCACCACCGCCTGGTCGCGCAGGGGCTCGCCGGTCGCCTTGTCGACGAAGACCGCGATCGGCACGCCCCAGGCGCGCTGGCGCGAGATGCACCAGTCGGGGCGCTGCTCGACCATGGCGCGGATGCGGTTCCTGCCCTGCGGCGGGAACCAGCGGGTGGCGTCGATCGCGGCGAGCGCGCAGGCGCGCAGCCCGTTGGTCGCCATCGAGATGAACCATTGCGGCGTGGTGCGAAAGATGAGCGGCGCCTTGGAGCGCCACGAATGGGGATAGGAATGAACCAGGCGACCCTGGCCCAAGAGCGCGCCGGCATCCCTCAAGGCATCGATAACCGCGCGATTGGCATCGCCGGTCTTGCCGTCCGGGCG
>DATJOK010000046.1:0-24525 GCA_035507155.1 Allostellaceae bacterium | reverse complement strand
CTCGCCTTCGGCACCTTCATGAAGGCGCCGGACCTCGCGCGCTTCCGCGCCGACATCGGCATGGTCGAGACCCGCTTCGCGACCGAGCCCGAGCTCGCCCTCGTCGCCGAAACGGAGGGCCGCGTCATCGGCAGCATCCTGGGCATGGGCTGGGGCAGCCAGCTTGCCCTCGGCCCGCTCACCGTCGATCCCGCGTTCTGGGGCCAGGGCGTCGCGCGCCAGCTCGCCGGGGCGTTCCTCGATCTTCCGCCGGTGCGTGCGGCGGGTCTTGTCAGCCTCTTCACCTTCCCCCAGAGCGCGAGCCACCTCCGCCTCTACGAGAGTTTCGGCTTCGCCTCGCATTTCCTCACCTCGATCATGGAGAAGGCGCCCGCGGCGCGGGGCGAGGCGCGCCTGTTCTCGGCGCTTGACCCCTCGGCGCGGGAGGGCGCGCTGGCGCAATGCCGCGCGATTGCGGACGCGGTGCTGCCGGGCCTCGACCTCACCCGGCAGATCGCGGCCGTAGACGCGCAGCGGCTCGGTGAGACGGTGCTGGCAGAGATAGCGGGCACGATCGCAGCTTTCGCGGTCTGCCACATCGGCCGCGGCACCGAGGCGGGCGAGGGGACGCTCTACGTCAAGGCGGCGATGGCGCCGCCCGGCGCGGCGGCGGAGTTCGAGCGGCTGCTGGACGGCGTCGAGAGCCTTGCCGCCGCGCGCGGTCTCGCGCGCATCACCGCCGGCGTCAACGCGGCCCGGCGCGACGCCTACCGGCGCATGACGGCGCGGGGCTTCCGCACCTACGCCACCGGCGTCGCCATGCAGCGGCCGGACGTGGCGGGGACGCTGCGGCCCGATGCGTACGTGATCGATGATTGGCGGTGAGTTCTTAGTTCTTAGTTGAAAACTACTTCGCCCTTTCCGCCAGCTCCTTCGCCAGCAGCAGGAACTCCTCGCGCCGCCCGGTGCCGCGGCGCCAGACCAGGCCGATCTGGCGCGCGGGCTCGTCGGAGGCGAGGGGGCGCGTCACCAGGCTGGTGCCGCGCAGGAGGCCGGCCTCGACGCCCAGCTCCGGCAGCAAGGTGATGCCGAGGCCGTTGTCCACCATCTGCACCAGCGTCGGCAGGCTCGTCGCCTCGAAGCCCTCGGTGCGGCGGCGGTCGGCGAGCCGGCAGGCGTCAAGCGCATGGTCGCGCAGACAATGCCCGTCCTTCAGCAGCAGCAGATCCTGCGACCAGAGCTCCTCCGGCTTGACGCGCGCCTCCTTGGCGAGGGGATGCGCGCGCGGCACCGTCACCACGAAGCGGTCCTCCAGCAGGATCTTGCTCTCGACCGGCCCGCAATCGTAGGGGAGCGCCAGCAGCACCACGTCGAGCTTCCCCTGCTGCAGCTGCTCCACCAGCCGCTCGGTCAGATCCTCGACCAGGTAGAGTTTGAGCTGGCGGTAGGCGCGGCGCAGCCCCGGCAGCACCTTCGGCAGCAGGAAGGGGCCGATGCTTGGGATGGCGCCCATGCGGATGGTGCCGGTCAAAGGGGCGCGGGTCGCGCGGGCGGCGAGCGCCAGCTCTTGCGTCTCCTCGAGGATGCGGCGCGCGCGCTCCACCGTCTCCTGGCCGAGCGGCGTCAGCACGACGCGGCGCTTGGTGCGGTCGACGAGCGGCGCCTCCAGCACGCCCTCGAGCTCCTTGATGCTGGCGCTGAGGGTCGATTGCGTGACGGCGCAGGCCTCGGCGGCACGGCCGAAATGGCGGTGCTCGGCGAGTGCCACCAAGTGGCGAAGCTGGCGGATGGAGGGCAGGCCGGTGATCGATTTCATCGATCATACTATATGGTTTAACTCATTTGATCGATCAAGGCCCTGGGCCTATCTAAGGGGTCGCAACAACCCCCGTGACGAGGATTTCCCCAATGCTGACTGTTGGCGACCGCCTTCCCGATTTCGCCCTCAAGGCCGTGGTGTCCACGGACCCGAAGCACGCCTTCGCCGACTTCACCCAGGCCTCCGATCCCGGCAAGTGGAAAGTCGTGTTCTTCTGGCCGAAGGATTTCACCTTCGTCTGTCCGACCGAGATCGCTGCCTTCGGCAAGCTGAACGGCGAGTTCAACGATCGCGACGCCGTCATCTACGGCGTCAGCATCGACAGCGAATACGTGCACCTCGCCTGGCGGCAGAACCATGCCGACCTCAAGGAGCTGCCCTTCCCGATGCTCTCCGACATCAAGCGCGAGCTGGGCGATGCGCTCGGCGTCATCGACAAGGGCGCGGGCGTGGCGCTGCGGGCCACCTTCGTCGTCGATCCCGAGGGCATCATTCGCTTCGTCTCGGTCAACGACATGAGCGTCGGCCGCAATCCGCAGGAGGTGCTGCGGGTGCTCGATGCGCTGCAGACGGACGAGCTCTGCCCCTGCAACTGGCAGAAGGGCGACGACGTCCTGAAGGCCGCCTGATCCCAAAGGGGGCGGCGACAATCGCCTGCGCCGCCCCCACTTTCTCTAACGCTCCAGGAGCGAGACGATGTCGATCGAGACCCTGAAATCCCGGCTGCCGGACTACGCCAAGGATCTGAAGCTCAACCTCTCGACCCTGCTCGCCGAGCCCGCGCTCACCCAGCAGCAGCGCGCCGGCACCTTCGTCGCCTCGGCGCTCGCCGCGCGCAACCCGACCCTGGTCGCGGCGATCCTCGGCGAGATGGCGCCGCAGCTCTCGCCGGAGGCGCTTGCCGCCGCCAAGGCCGCCGCCTCGGTGATGGCGATGAACAACATCTACTACCGTTTCACGCATCTGACCTCGGCGCCGGAATACCGTACGATGCCGGCGAAGCTGCGCATGAACGTGATCGGCAAGCCGGGCGTCGAGAGGGCGGATTTCGAGCTCTGGTCGCTGGCGGTCTCCGCCATCAACGGCTGCGGCATGTGCATCGACGCCCACGAGCACGAGCTGCGCAAGGCGGGCGTCACCGCCGAGGCGATCCAGGCCGCGGTCAGGATCGCCGCCGTCGTGCACGCGATCGCCGCGACGCTTGACGGCGAGGAGGCGGTCGCGGCCTGAACCCATTGGGGAACGAAAGAGGAGATGAGCATGTACAAGACCAAGAACTCGCTGCCGGAGAACGTGCGCGGGCAGGCGATCGGCCTCCTGAGCCGCAACCTCGCGCTTTCGATCGACCTGAAGCTGCAGACCAAGCAGGCGCATTGGAACGTGAAGGGCCCGAACTTCATCGCCCTCCACGAGCTCTTCGACGCGATCGCGACGCTCGCGGACGGCTGGGTCGACACCATCGCCGAGCGCATTACCACGCTGGGCGGCGTCGCCGAGGGAACCGTCCAGTCGGTGTCGAAGAGCTCGACGCTGCCGGCCTATCCCCTCAACATCACCACGGGGAACGCGCACATCGAGGCTCTGTCGGGCGCGCTTGCCGCGTTCGGCACCTCCGTGCGCAAGGCGATCGACGAAGCCGCCGCCTTCGGCGACGCCGACACCGCCGACGTCTTCACCGAGGTGAGCCGCGAGGTCGACAAGCAGCTCTGGTTCCTCGAGGCGCACATCCAGGCCTGAGCTCACGCCCTCTTCATTGATCCGCCCCGCCGCCGCCGATAGTGTTGGTAGCGGAGGGGCGGATGCCGTTTCACGTCACGGTTCTCTACGCGGGTCTTAACGGCCTGCTGGTCCTGGTGCTCGCCGGCGCGGTCATGCGCCAGCGCGCGCGCACCGGTGTGCTGTTCGACGCCGGCGGCCAGGAGGAGCTCGGGCGAGCGCAGCGAGTGCTCGGCAATTGGGCCGAATATGTTCCGCTGGCGCTGATCCTGATGGGGCTCCTGGAGGCGCAGCGCACGTCGCTCTACGTGCTGCACGCGCTCGGCATCGCTCTGGTGGTGGGGCGCGTGCTGCACGCCTGGGGCCTGTCGCGGACCTCTGGCCGCTCCTTCGGCCGCGCCGCCGGCATCGCGCTCACCTGGGTCGTGCTGGGCGTCGCCTCGGTGCTGGCGATCCTCACCGGCCTTGCTCTGATTTAGGGCCGGGCCACCATCTCGAAGAAATCGAGGCTGCAGATCACCTGATCGCGCTCGGCCTCGCCGCGCACCGTCTCGAGCCAGCGTTCGGCGCGCTCGCCGGTGACACTGCCCTCTCCGATCAGCGAGCGCAGCCTTTCCTGCCAGGAGAACGTGTCGGCGGCGAAGGCGAAATCGCGAACCTCCGCGGTCTTCTCCTCGACGCGGATCCCGCTGAAGCCGGCCTGGAGCGCCAGCGATTCCAGCGCCTGCCCGATGCGCGGATGCGCGATACCGTCGATCCAGTGCCGCTCCATCCGCCGCGCCAGCGCGGGATCGCCGCCATCGGAGATGCTCAGCGACATGGCCTCGGATTCCATTACGACGAAGCGGCCGGCAGGATGCAGCACCCGGCGCGCTTCCCGCATGACCGCGAGCGGATCGGGCACATGCATCAGCACGCGCTCGATCCAGACCGCATCGAAGCTGTCGTCGCCGAAGGGCAGGCTGGCGGCATCGGCCTCGTCGCAGACGATGCGGAGCCCGCCTTCCCGGGCGCGGCGCGCCGTGGTCTCGATCATGGTGCGGCTCCGATCGACGGCGCGCACCAGCCCGGACGGTCCGACATGCTCCGCCAGCATCAGGGTGTTGCTGCCGATGCCGCAGCCGAGATCGAGCACCGTGCTGCCACGCTCAATGCCGGAGGCGCGCAGGCGCGCCAGGCTGTTCTCGCGCAGCCGCGGGTTGTCGCTCACCCGCTTCAGATAGCGCACGAATTCCTGGGGATCTCGCGTGCGATCCACCGTCTGCCAGCCACCGATCGATTGCGAGCCCATGGACGACCTCTCCGCTGTCGCAGGGATCGTCGCCGGAGCCGGCTACCGGGTGATTTCAGGGCATGAAGAGACGCGTTACCGCTGTAACAGCCGCCTGGCCGCCTCAGCCGAGCGCGATCTCGCTGTCGATCTCGCGCTTGAGGCCGAGCTCGGGGATGGCGAGCGTCATCCTGGCCTTGAGCGTGCCGCTGCCCGTGTGCTTGCCGGAGGCGATGGCGCCGCGCACCGCGGTCTCGATCTCGCGCTGCGAGGTGACGCCCACCACCTTGAGGAACTTGCGCACTTCCATGTTGAAGGTGTCTTCGTTCATTGCTCGGTTCTCCCGTTGTCACGGTCACCCCTGGCGGGGAAGGACGGTCTCGGCCATAGTCTATCCAAACACCTCAATGATCCTAGGGAGTCCGCCATGAAGCTCAACCCGGCTCAGATCGCGGAGTTCGAGGAGCAGGGCTATCTCTTCCTGTCGGACGTCTTCAGCGCGGAGGAGATCGCGCTCCTCAATGGAGAACTGCCGGCGATCTTCGCCCAGCAGCGGCCGGAGGTGGTGCGCGAGAAAGGCTCCGACGCGCCGCGCACCGCCTTCCACGTGCAGACCTGGAATCCGGTCTTCGAGCGCCTGGCGCGCCACCCGCGCCTGGTCGAGCCGGGTGCCCAGCTCCTGGGCTCCGATCAGCTCTACATGCATCAGTTCAAGGTGAACGCCAAGGCGGCCTTCGACGGCGCGGTCTGGCAGTGGCATCAGGATTACGGCACCTGGGCCGCCGACGACGACATGCCGCGACCCCAGGCGATGAACATCGCGCTCTTCCTCGCTGAGGCGAACGAGTTCAACGGGCCGTTGATGTTCATTCCCAAGAGCCATCGCCTCGGCAAGCTCAAGGCCGGTCACGACGTCACCACCACCAGCTATCCGCTCTGGACCATCGACAACGAGACCATCACGCGCCTCGTCGCGGAGGGCGGCATCGTGGCGCCAAAGGGGCCGGCGGGCTCCATGCTGCTCTTCCACGGCAATCTCGTGCACGCCTCGGGCTCGAACCTGACGCCGTGGTCGCGCTGGATCGTCTATCTCTCGCTCAACCGCTGCGACAACGCGATCCGCCGCTTCAAGCGACCGAACCACATCGCCAACCGCGACTTCACGCCGATCGCGATGCTGCCGGACGATTGTCTGACGGCCTATGCGCGGGAGCGCCGGCCCGCGGCGGAATGACCGGCAAGGTCCTCCTCGTCACCGGCGCCGGCCGCGGCATCGGCGCGGCGACCGCACGGCTTGCTGCAACACGCGGCTTCGACGTGGCGGTGAATTATGCCCGCGACGGCGCGAGCGCCGAGCGCGTCGTGGCCGATATCGAGCGCGTCGGCCGTCGCGCGGCGGCGATCCAGGCGGACGTGGCCAAGGAAGCGGAGGTGCTCCGCCTTTTCGCCGAGACCGAGAAGCGCCTGGGGCCGATCGCGGGGCTCGTCAACAATGCCGGCATCACCGGCCGCGCCAGCCGCCTCGACGCGGTGGAGACGGCGACCCTCGAGGCGGTGTTCGATCTCGACATACTGGGCGCCTTCCTCTGCGCCCGCGAGGCGGTCAAGCGGATGTCGACTGCCCATGGCGGCAAGGGCGGCGCCATCGTCAACGTCTCCTCCGGCGCCGCGACGCTCGGCAGCCCCGGCGAATGGGTCTGGTACGCCGCCGCCAAGGCGGCCGTCGACACGCTGACCGTGGGCCTCTCCCGCGAGGTGGCGAAGGAAGGGATCCGCGTCAACGCGGTGGCGCCGGGCTTCGTCGAGACCGAGCTCCACGAGAGCTCCGGCATCGACGACCGCCTCGGCAAGCTGCTGCCCAGCATCCCCATGGGACGCGCCGCCAGCGCCGAGGAGATCGCGGAGACGATCCTGTTCCTGCTCTCGGACGCGGCGAGCTATGTGACGGGGGCGGTGCTCAGGGTGGCGGGCGGCCGCTGAGCATTTCAGTGCCACCATCCCCCTCACCCAGATCCGGCTAAACTCGCTTCGCTCGCCAAGCCTGCGCAACCCTCTCCCCCTCCCGGGGGCGAGGGGCATTCTTGCGTGAGCAGTGCCGCGCGTCCCCTCGCCCCCGAACGGGGGAGAGGGACAGGGCGAGGGGCCCGCTCTGCGCCCGCAATCGCTCGGTTCACCCTTTATTCTTCCCTCCCGCTTATTTTGCCAGCGCCGCCGAATTTGGCTATGACTGGCGCCCCGATGACGTCTCCGCTTTCCGCACCTTCTCCCGCGCCGCCGAAGGAAGCCGCCGAAGGACCGCTCGCGCTCTACCGCGCGCGGCGCGCGGCGCATCAGCTCATGCATGATCCGGCGCAGGAGCTGGCGGCGGAGAAGCTGCAGAGCCTGTGGCGCGCGCTCATCAGCTACAAGCCGAACAACGGTGCCCATGGCTGGCGCGCGCGGCTCGGTCTCGCTCCGGCGGCGGCGGAGCCCCCGCTCGGCCTCTACATCTTCGGCGCCGTCGGGCGCGGCAAGTCGATGCTGATGGACATGTTCTTCGAGACCGCGCCGGTGGAGAACAAGCGGCGCGTGCACTTCTACGCCTTCATGCTCGAGGTGCACGAGCGCATCCACGCACGGCGCCGCTCCAAGGGCGATCCGATCGTTCCCGTCGCAAAGGCGATCGCCGCCGAGGCGACGCTCCTCTGTTTCGACGAGTTTCATGTCACCGACATCGCCGACGCGATGATCCTCGGCCGGCTCTTCGAGGCGCTCTTCGCCGAGGGCGTGGTGGTGGTGGCGACCTCGAACCGCGCGCCCGATGATCTCTACAAGGACGGGCTGCAGCGCGATCGCTTCCTGCCCTTCATCGCCATGCTCAAGGAGAAGCTCGACATCCTCGAGCTCGACGCCATCCGCGACTATCGCCTGGCGCGGCTCGAGGGCCGGCAGGTCTATTTCACCCCCGACGACGACATGGCCTATCGCGCCCTCGAGCGCGCCTTCGCCGACCTCACCGACAACGCCTCCGCGCGCAGCGAGACGCTGCTGGTGCAGGGCCGCTTCGTCGTGGTGCCGCGCGCCGCCAAGGAAGTGGCGTGGTTCACCTTCGAGGAGCTCTGCGCGCGCCCGCTCGGCCCGGCGGATTATCTGGCGCTGGTGCGCCGCTTCCACACCCTCATCGTCGAGGGCATCCCGAAGATGGGCCCGCAGCAGCGCGATCGGGCGAAGCGCTTCAACATCCTCATCGACACGCTCTACGAGGCGCACGGCAACCTCATCGCCTCCGCCGCCGTGCCGCCGCAGGAGCTTTTCATCAGCGGCGACGGCGCCTTCGAGTTCGAGCGCACCGTCTCGCGGCTGATGGAGATGCAGAGCGACGACTACATCGCCGGGCGGCGGGATTAAGTCAGCCGGCGGGCGCACCTCAACTCTCCCGCTTCGCGGGTCCCTCCCTCTCCCCGCTACGCGCGGAGAGGGGCTAACGCGCACTTTCCCGCTCCGCACGACGTGGGGAGCGGGAGGCGCCCACCGCGAAATCGGTGGGAGGGTGAGGTGCTACGCCGGCGCCGCCTGCGTCGCCGCCAGCGCCGCGTCCAGCTCCTTCACCTTCTTGAAGGCCGGCCGCTGGGTGATGCGGCGGACGTAGTCCATGATCACGGGCGCTTCCGGCACCACCTTGAAGGCGGTGGTCCAGTTGAGCGCGGTGCCCCAGAGCACATCGGCGGCGGTGAAGCGCTCGCCGAGGATATAGGGGCCCTTCTCGAGCCGTCCGGTGAGCGCTCTCAGCATTGTGTCATAGTCGCCATAGGGCGACATGGAGGCGCGACCCGCCTCGCGCTTCATGGCGAAATCGACCACCGCCGGCTCGAAGCAGGAGCCGTGGAACACCATCCAGCGCAGATAGGGGCCGCGGAGCGGATCGCCGATCGGCGGCGCCAGCTTGGCCTCGGGATGGAGCTCGGCGAGATAGAGGAAGACCGCCACCTGCTCGGTGACGAGCGCGTCGCCATGCCTGATGGCGGGCACCTTGCCCATGGGATTGATGGCGAGATAGGCGGGCTGTCGCTGCTCGCCCGCCTTCATGTTGAGCACGTGCAGGTCATAGGGCACGCCCAGCTCCTCCAGCAGCATGCGCGCGCCGGAGGAGCGCGTGTTGGGCGAATGAAAGAGAGTGACCTTGCGATCGTCGCTCATGGTGCCTCCTGAAAATGCCGTCGTGTGCGGTCACGGTTGATAGAACATAAGACGAACGTCAGCAAGCCCCCGCGCGGCTCCGTCGCGGCCGTGCCCTTGCCCCGCGGGAAAAATCGCGCTAAGACGCCGCCGCCTTTCCCCGCTCCCGCAAAAGGAATTCGCGCATGGCACGCAACAAGATCGCGCTGGTAGGCGCGGGTCAGATCGGCGGCACGCTCGCCCTCTTGAGCGGCGTCAAGGAGCTCGGCGATGTCGTGCTCTTCGACGTCGTCGAGGGCGTGCCCCAGGGCAAGGCGCTGGATCTCATCGAGGGCTCGCCCGTCGAGGGCTACGATGCCCGCTTCACCGGCGCCAACGACTATGCCGCCATCGCCGGCGCCGATGTGGTGATCGTCACCGCCGGCGTGCCGCGCAAGCCCGGCATGAGCCGCGACGACCTCATCGGCATCAACGCCAAGGTCGTCAATACCGTGGGCGCCGCGATCAAGCAGCATTGCCCCGACGCCTTCGTGATCGTGATCACCAACCCGCTCGACGTCATGGTCTGGGTGATGCGCGAGGCCTCGGGCCTGCCGCACAATCGGGTGGTGGGGATGGCCGGCGTGCTCGACAGCGCACGCTTCCGCTACTTCCTCGCCGAGGAGTTCAAGGTCTCGGTGGAGGACGTCACCGCGTTCGTGCTGGGCGGCCACGGCGACAGCATGGTGCCGCTCATCCGTTACTCGACGGTGGCCGGCATCCCGCTTCCCGACCTCGTCAAGATGGGCTGGACCACCCAGGAGAAGCTCGACGCCATCGTCAAGCGCACCCGGGACGGCGGTGCCGAGATCGTCAACCTCCTCAAGACCGGCTCGGCTTTCTATGCGCCGGCCTCCTCGGCGATTGCCATGGCGGAGTCATACCTGCGTGATAAGAAGCGCGTGCTGCCGTGTGCGGCCTGGCTCACCGGCCAGTACGGGGTGAAGGACCTCTATGTGGGCGTCCCCGTGGTGATCGGTGCCAAGGGCGTGGAGCGCATCGTCGAGATCTCCCTCAATGGGAACGAGAAGGCGGAATTCGACAAGTCGGTGGGCGCCGTCCGGGGCCTGGTCGACGTCACCCGCAAGCTGCTGGCGGAAGCGCCTAAAGCTTGAGCAGAGAGGCCTGACCGGCGCGCATGGCAGCCTGCCGCGCGCGCCGGGTCCGGTTGCGGGGCCTCAAGGGAGTGATAAATTCGCCGCCGGCCGCCCTGCCGCGGAGGGGTGGTAACCGCCGGTAAAGGCTTATTGGGGCTATCTATCGGGCCCTTCCGCCCCCATGTTGATGGGGATGCCAGGGGCGCAGAAAGCCTCCTCGAGTGCGGTCGGAAATCCAAGCCATGTCAGAGATCGATCCCAACACCTTCCTCTCGGGCGGCAATGCCGCCTTCATCGCCGAGCTCTATGCGCGCTACCTCGAGAATCCCGCAGGGGTCGACGAGAGCTGGCGGCGCTTCTTCGCCGAGCTCTCCGATGCGCCGCCGGCGGTGGAGAAGGAGATCACCGGGCCGAGCTGGTCGCGCGAGCGCTCGCGCATCCTGGGCAATGGTCACGCCAATGGCGCGAATGGCGCCAACGGGCACGCGGCGCTGCTGCCGGGCGACAGCCCGACCGTCGGTCTCGAGGAGATCCGCCGCGCCGCCATCGATTCGATCCGCGCGCTGCAGCTCATCCGCTCCTACCGCGTGCGCGGCCATCTGGAGGCGAACCTCGATCCCTTGGGATTGATGCAGGTCGAGCCGCATCCGGAGCTCCATCCCGCGACCTATGGTTTCACCGAGGCCGACTACGACCGGCCGATCTTCGTCGCCAACGTTCCGGGTCTCGACCGCCCGACCTTGCGCGAGATCCTCGCCCATATGCGGGCGACTTATTGCGGCACCATCGGCGTCGAGTTCATGCACATCCAGGACCCCGACCAGAAAGCGTGGATCCAGGAGCGCATCGAGACCGAGCGCAACCACACGGAGTTCACGCCCGAGGGCAAGCGCGCCATCCTGAAGCGGCTCATCGTCGCCGAGATGTTCGAGCGCTTCCTCGACAAGCGCTACACCGGCACCAAGCGCTTCGGCCTCGAGGGCGGCGAGAGCCTGATCCCGGCGCTCGAGCAGGTTCTGAAGCGCGGCGGCCAGCTCGGCATGAAGGAGCTGGTGATCGGCATGCCCCATCGCGGGCGCCTCAACGTGCTCACCAACGTCATGCTGAAGCCCTATGCGGCGCTGTTCTCGGAGTTCCAGGGCCATCCCGCCAATCCCGAGGACGTGCAGGGCTCCGGCGACGTCAAGTATCACCTCGGCACCTCGACGGACCGCGAGTTCGACGGCAACACCGTGCATATGTCGCTGACGGCGAACCCGTCGCATCTCGAGGCGGTCAATCCCGTGGTGCTCGGCAAGGTGCGCGCCAAGCAGCGGGCGCGCGGCGACGCGAGCCGCGACCAGGTGGTGGGATTGCTGATGCACGGCGATGCCGCCTTCGCGGGCCAAGGCCTGGTGGCGGAATCCCTGATGCTCTCCGAGCTCAAGGGCTATCGCACCGGCGGCACCATCCATTTCATCGTCAACAACCAGATCGGCTTCACCACCAACCCCGCCAACTCGCGCTCGGGCCCGTACCCGTCCGATCCGGCGAAGGTGGTCCAGGCGCCGATCTTCCACGTGAACGGCGATGATCCGGAGGCGGTGGTGCATGTGGCGCGGATCGCGACCGAGTTCCGCGCCCGCTTCAAGAAGGACGTCGTCGTCGACATCTTCTGCTATCGCCGCCACGGCCACAACGAGGCGGACGAACCGGCCTTCACCCAGCCGCTGATGTACCGGGCGATCGACGCGCATCCGACCACGCGCGAGATCTATGCCCAGCGCCTGATCCAGGAGCGCACGGTCACCCCTGAAGACGTCGATCTCATGATCAGCGACTTCCAGGGCGAGCTCGACCGCCAGTTCGAGGCGGCGAAGAGCTATCGCCCGAACAAGGCGGACTGGCTCGAGGGCGCCTGGAGCGGCCTCGAGGTCGCCTCCGGCGACGATCGCCGCGGCGAGACCGCGGTGAAGCTGGAGACGCTCCGCGAAGTGGGCGCGGCGCTCTGCCGGGTGCCCGAGGGCTTCAACCTCAACCGCAAGCTCGCCCGCCAGCTCGAGCAGAAGAAGAAGGCGATCGAGACCGGCGAGGGGATCGACTGGGCGACCGCCGAGGCGCTGGCCTTCGGCACCCTAGCCAAGGAGGGCACCTTCGTCCGCCTCTCCGGCCAGGATTCCGGCCGCGGCACCTTCTCCCAGCGCCACGCGGTGCTGTGCGACCAGGAGAACGAGATCCCGTCGGTGCCGCTCAACAGCATCCAGCCGGGCCAGGCGCAGTTCGAGGTGGTGGACAGCCCGCTCTCCGAGGCCGCCGTGCTGGGCTTCGAGTACGGCTACAGCCTCGCCGAGCCGCACGCGCTCATCCTCTGGGAGGCGCAGTTCGGCGATTTCGCCAACGGCGCCCAGGTGATCATCGACCAGTTCATCGCCGCCGGCGAGGCCAAATGGCTGCGCATGTCCGGCCTCACCCTGCTGCTGCCGCACGGCTATGAGGGGCAGGGGCCGGAGCATTCCTCGGCCCGCGTCGAGCGCTATCTCCAGCTCTGCGGCGACGACAACATGCAGGTCTGCAACCTCACCACGGCGGCGAACTACTTCCACGCGCTCCGCCGCCAGGTGCGGCGCAACTTCCGCAAGCCGCTCATCGTCGCGACGCCGAAATCGCTGCTGCGCGCCGCCGAGGCGACCTCCAAGCTCGCCGACATGGGACCCGGCACCTCGTTCCACCGCGTCTTCGATGAGGTCGACAAGCTGGTCAGCGACGACAAGGTGCGTCGTGTGGTGCTGTGCAGCGGCAAGGTCTACTACGACCTGCTGAAGGCGCGGCGCGAGCGCAAGATCAACGACGTCGCGATCCTCCGCGTCGAGCAGCTCTATCCCTTCCCGCTGAGCGCCCTCGGCAAGGCGGTGGCGCGCTACCGCAAGGCGGAGTTCGTCTGGTGCCAGGAGGAGCCCGAGAACCAGGGCGCCTGGACCTTCGTCGACCGTCGCATCGAGCAGGTGCTGACCGGCCTCGACATCAAGGCGAACCGGCCGCGCTACGTCGGCCGCGCCGCCTCGGCGGCGACCGCGACCGGCCTCTTCAGCCGCCATACCGCCGAGCAGCAGAAGCTCGTCAACGAAGCCCTGACCCTCTAACCGACGCGGCCCACCCGGAGAATCCGATGGCGACCGAGATCAAAGTGCCTGCCCTTGGCGAGTCCGTCACCGAGGCGACGGTCGCGAAATGGCTGAAGAAGCTCGGCGAGAGCGTCGCGATGGACGATCCGCTGGTGGAGCTCGAGACCGACAAGGTGACCCTCGAGGTGAACGCCGCCGGCCCCGGCGTGCTGTCGGAGATCCGCGTCCCCGAGGGCAGCAACGTCTCCGTCGGCAGCGTGCTCGGCTTGATCGGCGACGGTGCCGGAAAGCCTGCCGCCGCGCCCGCCGCGGCGAAGCCGGCCGCTGCGAAGCCGACACCGGCCCCGGCGCCCGCCGCGGCTCCCGCGCCGGCGCCTGCCGGCGGCAGCGTCGCGGCGCTGGAGCGCTCGGGTCCCGCCGCCCGCAAGCTCGTCGCCGAAAGCGGGGTCTCGCCGGATCAGATCGCCGCCACCGGCAAGGACGGCCGCATCAGCAAGGGCGACGTGCTGAGCGCGCTGGAGCGCGCGCCTGCCGCGCCTGCGCCGGTCGCGAAGCCCGCCGCGCCGCGGCCGCCGCGCGAGGTCGGGCCGCGCGAGGAGCGCGTCCGCATGACGCGGCTCCGGAAGCGCATCGCCGAGCGCCTCAAGGAGGCGCAGAACAACGCCGCCATGCTCACCACCTTCAACGAGGCGGACATGACGGCGGTGATGGCGTTGCGCGAGCGCTACCGCGACAGCTTCGAGAAGAAGCACGGCGTGCGCCTCGGATTCATGTCGTTCTTCCTCAAGGCCTGCATCGTCGCCTTGAAGGAGGTCCCGGCGGTCAATGCCGAGATCGACGGCGACGACATCATCTACAAGAACCACTACGACATCGGCGTCGCCGTGGGCTCCGGCCAGGGGCTGGTGGTGCCTGTCGTGCGCGATGCCGACGCCCTCAGCTTCGCGGAGATCGAGAAGACGATCGCGGCCCTCGGCCTCAAGGCGCGCGACGGCAAGCTCACCATCGAGGATCTCTCCGGCGGCACCTTCACGATCTCGAACGGCGGCATCTACGGCTCGCTGATGTCGACGCCGATCTTGAACCCGCCGCAGTCGGGCATCCTCGGCATGCACAAGATCCAGAAGCGGCCGGTGGCGGTCGGCGACCGCATCGAGCTCCGCCCGATGATGTATCTGGCGCTCTCCTACGACCACCGCGTGGTCGACGGCCGCGAGGCGGTCACCTTCCTGGTTCGCGTCAAGGAGGGGATCGAGGAGCCGGAGCGGCTGCTGGTGGATATGTAGGACCGGCCACAGCACCTTCCTTCCGCGCGCGCCCCGAGGCGCGCGCTCATCAGAGACAAGCGAGTTTCCCCATGGCCGAGAGCTACGATGTCGTTGTGATCGGGGGCGGGCCCGGCGGCTATGTGGCGGCGATCCGCGCCGCGCAGCTCGGCCTCAAGACCGCCTGCGTCGAGAAGCGCTCGAGCCTGGGCGGCACCTGCCTCAACATCGGCTGCATCCCGTCGAAGGCGCTGCTGCAGTCCTCCGAGCATTACGTCGAGGCGCAGCATGCGCTCGCCCAGCACGGCGTCAAGGTCGCGGGCGTGAGCCTCGACCTCGGCACCATGCAGGCGCGCAAGGACAAGGTGGTGGGCGAGAACACCCGCGGCGTCGAGTTCCTCTTCAAGAAGAACAAGGTCGCCTGGATCAAGGGCGCCGGCAAGCTCATCGCCGCCGATACGATCGCGGTGGAGGGCGGCGACAGCATCAAGGCGAAGGCGATCGTGATCGCCACCGGCTCCGACATCGTGCGGTTGCCGGGGATCGAGATCGACGAGAAGCGCATCGTCTCCTCGACCGGCGCGCTCACGTTCTCCGAGGTGCCGAAGCGCTTCGTGGTGATCGGCGGCGGCTACATCGGCCTGGAGATGGGCTCGGTCTGGGGCCGGCTCGGCGCGGAGGTGACGGTGGTCGAGTTCCTCGACCGCATCACGCCGGGGATGGACGGCGAGCTCTCCAAGAGCCTGCAGCGGGTGCTGCAGAAGCAGGGCTTCACCTTCAGGCTCGGCACCAAGGTCACCTCGGCGAAGACCACCAACAAGGGCGTGGTCCTGAGCCTGGAGCCGGCGGCGGGCGGCCCGGCCGAGGAGCTCACCACCGACGCGGTGCTGGTGGCGGTGGGGCGGCGGCCCTACACCGACGGGCTCGGCCTCGAAGCCGTGGGCGTCGCTCTCGACGAGAAGAAGCGCGTCCAGGTCGACGGCCAGTTCCGCACCAATGTCCCGGGCATCTACGCGATCGGCGATGTGATCCGCGGCGCCATGCTGGCGCACAAGGCGGAGGACGAGGGCTCGGCGGTGGCGGAGATCATCGCCGGCCAGAAGCCGCACATCGACTACGACGCCATTCCCGCCGTCATCTACACCGCGCCGGAAGTGGCCTCGGTGGGGAAGACCGAGGAGGACCTGAAGGCCGCCGGGATCAATTATGCCGTCGGCAAGTTCCCCTTCACGGCGAACGGCCGCGCGCGCGCCAACGGCGACACCGAAGGCTTCGTCAAGATCCTGGCGGACGCCAAGACCGACCGCGTGCTCGGCGTCCACATCATCGGCGCCGATGCCGGCACCATGATCGCCGAGGCGGCGCTCGCCATGGAATACGGCGCCTCCTCCGAGGACATCGCGCGCACCTCCCACGCCCATCCGACGCTCCCCGAGGCGGTGAAGGAAGCCGCCCTCGCGGTGACGAAGCGGGCAATTCATATCTGAGTGCTCGCGGCCGCCCATCAGGTTTGCGCCTCTGATTCAGGAGTCGTCGTGGCCGGGCTTGACCCACGGTTGTCCAGTTCCGGTTTCGTCGCAACGAGAACGATTCCTTGCGTGGAGTCTAAACCATCAAAAGTCGTCATGGCCGGGCTTGTCCCGGCCATCCACGCCTTGCCGTCGCGCGGTGGCAAGCCGTGAATGCCCGGCACAAGGCCGGGCATGACGATGTAGCGGCGCATCGATCCACCACTTCGACAACCGACTTCGCCGAACCGGACAGCCGTGGCTCAAGGCCGGGCATGACGATGCAAGAGAGCGATCAGCCTGCGTCCACAATCGATCTCGCTCGGCCCGGTCGCCGCGTCTAAACTCGGCGCGTGGCGGGGGGAAACGACAAAAACATCGGCGCCGGGGGGCTGGTCGCGCTGCTCTCGGTCTGCTCCGTTCTCGGCATGCTGGGCTCCTCCAGCTTCTCGGCGCTGCTGCCGGAGTTCCAGCAGCTCTGGGGCCTCAGCAACACCGAGGCGGGCTGGATCAGCGGCATCTTCTACGGCGGCTACGTCGTCGGCGTGCCGGTGCTGGTGGGCCTCACCGACCGCGTCGACGCGCGGCGCATCTATCTCCTCTCCCTGGTGATCACCGCCGCCGCGGCGCTGGGATACGGGCTCCTGGCCCAGGGCTTCGTCAGCGCCTTCCTGTTCCGCGCGCTCGCCGGTCTCGGTCTCGCCGGCACCTACATGCCCGGCCTCAAGCTGATGACCGACCGCATCGGCGCGCATCCGCGCCAGGGGCGCTATGTCGCCTATTATACCGCCGGCTTCAGCCTCGGCACCGCCGCGTCCTATCCCTTCTCGGCCGAGATGGCGCAGTGGCTCGGGTGGCGCTGGGCGTTCAGCGCCGCAGCATTGGGGGCGGGGCTGGCGCTGCTGCTGGTGCTGGCGCTGGTGGCGCCGATGCGGCCGGAAAGCATGGTGTCGCGCCACCTCTTCGACTTCCGCCCGGTGTTCCGCAATCGGCCGGCGATGGCCTTCGTCTGGGGCTACACGGGACACACCTGGGAGCTCTTCGCGCTGCGCTCCTGGCTGGTGGCGTTCCTGATCCATGCGCAGTCCGCCCACGGCGGCGGCAGCGATCTCTCCGGCGCCAGCTGGATCACCACCGCGATCGTGCTGCTCAGCACGCTCTCCAGCATCTATGGCGCCGAGGCGGCGGCGCGCGCCGACCGCCGGCGGGTGATCGGCCGAGTGATGATCGCCTCGGTCGCCTGCGCGATCCTCGCGGGATTCAGCTCGCCGCTGCCGCTGCCGGCGGTGGCCGGCCTCTGCCTCCTCTACCACCTCGCGGTGATGGGAGATTCCGCTGCGCTCACCGGCGGTGCGGTCGCGATGGCGGCGCCGGGCCAGCGCGGCGCCACATTGGCGGTGCATTCGGTGCTGGGCTTCACCGGCGGCTTCGTCGGGCCGCTGGCGGTGGGGGTGGTGCTCGACCTCGCCGGCGGCGAGGCCAGCAACCTCGCCTGGGGCCTTGCCTTCACCGCCATGGGCGCGGGCTCGGCGGCGGCGCTGGTGGCGATCCGCAAGCTCTAGCGCAACGACCCCGAACTGCAACTCTTTGCGCTCAGAATGATCGGCCTGCTTGGCTGTCGCGGGGGATGGCGTGCGCCTGGTTACGGTCTGGTCGATGCGGCTCGGCACCGTCGCGCTTGCCGCGGCGATGCTGCTGCTGCCACTGCCGGCGCTTGCCGACCGGCCGGGGGCGGCGGACCTCCTCCTCCGCGCCTTTCGCTACGAGCATGGCGAGGGCGTGCCGCAGGACTATGGCCGTGCCCTGGCGCTCTATTGCGATGCGTCGCGGCAAGGAAGCGCGGGCGCCGCGCTCGATATCGGCTGGATGTTCCTGAGCGGACGCGGCGTCTCCCGCGACATCGCCGTCGGCACGGCCTGGCTGCGGCTCGCCGCCAGACGCGGCAGCGGGCAGGCGGTAGAGCTCCTCGAGCTCATCGTCCGCGCGCCGGCGGTCGAGACCAGGGGCTGCGGCGCACTGGCAAGGACGCTCGCGCGCCGCGCGCCCGCCAAAGAGATCGCCAGCCTCGTCGCCAGCATCGGCGCCGAAACCAGGCTCGATCCGAGGCTGCTCTCCGCCGTCATCGCCACGGAATCGGCGTTCCAGCCGGACGCGGTCTCGCCGCGCCAGGCGCGCGGCCTGATGCAGCTGACGGATGGCACGGCGCGCCGCTTCGGCGTCAGCAATGTCTTCGAGCCTGCCGACAACATCCGCGGCGGGGCGCTCTATCTCCGCTGGCTGCTTCGCCGCTTCGACGGCGATCTTCCGCTGGCGCTCGCGGGCTACAATGCCGGCGAGGGCGCGGTGGCGCGCTACGGCGGCGTTCCGCCCTATGCGGAGACCCGCGCCTATGTGGACCGGGTCCTCAGCCTCTATCCCGCGCCCAGCGATCGCCTCCCCCTGCGCTGAGGGATGGCATCGGAAAGATTATCCGGCGCCGGCAGTGGCCATGGAGCGATCGCTGCCTAGATGGTAATGCGGTGGCAGGCATGTCGCCTGCGGCCTCGCGGGCGATGCCCATTCAACAGAGGAGAGCAAGAATGAAGATCAAGCGGCGTGGGTCGGCAAGCTGGCAGGGCGGGCTCAAGGACGGGCGGGGCTCGATCTCCACCGAGAGCGGCGCGCTCAGCGCCTATCCCTACGGTTTCGCGAGCCGCTTCGAGGGCCAGAAGGGCAGCAATCCCGAGGAGCTGATCGGCGCCGCCCATGCCGCCTGCTTCACCATGGCGCTGTCGCTGATCCTCGGCGAGGCCAAGCTCAGGGCGGATCAGATGGACACCTCCGCCGAGGTGACGCTGGAGCAGGTCGAGGGCGGCTTCGCCATCACCGCCGTCCATCTCACTCTCAAGGCGAAGATCCCCGGCACCGACCAGGCCACCTTCGAGAGCCTCGCCGCCAAGGCCAAGGCCGGCTGCCCGGTCTCGAAACTCCTCAAGGCCGACATCTCGCTGGACGCGCAGCTGGTGGGGTGAGGAGCAAGACAGCGCGGCATGGCAAAGTCCTTCTCCGCCCGCTTTGCGGGGGGAGAAGGATTTAGGATGAGGTGGGTGTCGATCGAGAATTCGAACCCATCACCGAGATTCCCCCACCTCACCTGACCTCTCCGCCCCGAGGGGCGGAGAGGGGTTTTGCTCTAGCTTTCCGGATAGGGCGGCGCAAAGCGCGGGAAATCCGCACTGAACCGCTTCTCGATCTCTGCCTCGGGAACCGGCTCGAGCCTGGACGCGAAGGATTGGACGAGGCAGTCGGGATCCTCGACTGCATAGTAAGTGCGGCCATTCTCAATGGTGAGCGCGCGGGCGCGTCCATGCGCCTCCCGCCGAGACGCCATTTCCATCTCCAGCAGCGTCCGATCGTCGAGCGAGATCGTCACCGCGAGGCTCGGTGCCGCGCCGGAGATTCGCAGCGTCGGCCCCTGTTCCGCCAAGCAATGGGCGATCGATCGCTGCAGCCGGGCGGGCAGCGCGACCTCGCCGCTCTGTGGGTTGTAGACGATGAGTCCGTGCCGCGCTGCGAGCGCGTAGACGGTGGGTTCGGTCTCGGCGATGTGGCCCGCGCGAATTGGCAGCGCCACGGCCGATCCTTCGGGCTTCAGCGTGGCTGCCCAAGGGGATTTGTCCTCCTCGGGATCGGGAACCACGCGGCGGATCGACTCGAGCTGCTCGGGCGTTGGCGGCGGCAGGCGCCTGATGTCGTCCATCGTCTGCAGCATCGATCCGGGTGGCTCGTCCGGAGCGGCAGCCGCGTGACCCAGGTTGGGAAATTGCGCCAGCAACTCGGCCCAGAAGGCGTCGAATGCCGCGTGGCGTCGAACGACAACCCAATCGGCATTGATGTGCCGATAGAAGGTCGCCGCCTCCTCTCGCGTCATCGCGCTGTCGCCGTACCAGACGCCGAGATCATAGCTCATGGGTTATTGCGCCTTCGCCTTCGCGCGCGGATGCGCCTCATCGTAGACGCCGAGAAGGCGCGCGGAGTCGACGGCGGTGTAGCGCTGGGTCGTCGAGAGGCTGGCGTGGCCGAGGAGCTCCTGGATGGTGCGGAGGTCGCCGCCGCCGGCCAGCAGGTGGGTCGCGAAGCTGTGGCGGAGCGCGTGCGGCGTCGCGGTCTCCGGCAATCCGAGGAGCGCGCGCAGGCGCTGCATCTGGCGCTGCACCAGGCGGGGGTTGAGCGGACCGCCGCGGGCGCCGACGAAGAGCGGACCCTTGGCGGCGAGGCGATGCGGGCAATGGGCGAGGTAGTCGGCGACCGCCGAGGCCACCACCGGCAGCACCGGCACCAGCCTGGTCTTGCGGCCCTTGCCGGTGATGGTGAGCATGCCGGGCTCGAGCGGCGCCTCGGCGCGGGTGAGGCCCAGCGTCTCCGAGAGCCTGAGGCCGCAGCCGTAGAACAGCGTCAGGATCGCGATGTCGCGCTTGCCGAGCCACGGCTCCTCGGCGAGATCGCCGATGCGCTGGAGCGTGAGCGCGGCATCCTCGACGGAGAGCGGCTTCGGCACCGAGCGCGGCAGCTTCGGCGTCCGCACCGCGGCGAGCGCGGCGTTGCTGGCGAAGCCGCGGCGGTCGAGAAAGCGGAAGAAGCCGCGCAAGGTGGAAAGCGCGCGCGCCGTCGAGCTGCGCTCGAGGCGCTCGCTGGCGCGCGCCGCCAGATAGGCGCGGAAATCGGCCGGCGTCAGCGCGGCGAGCGTCCCAAGCGACGGCACGCCGCCCTGGTGCCCGACCAGGAAATCGAGGAAGGCGGCGAGGTCGCGGCCATAGGCGGCAAGGGTGTGCGGCGAGGCGCGCCGCTCGCTCGCGAGCCAGTCCTGCCATTCCGCGATCGCGTGGGAGAGATCCTCGGCGGCGGCGGTGCGGGTGAACGTCGCCGCGCGCTCGCGCTTCAGGTCGGCTCGCTTCAGGTCGGCAGATCGAGCCATCCGGCGATGACGACTTCGAGGCTCCGCGCCAGGAAGCCCAGGAGCTCGGTGCCCTGGCCCGGGTGGAACTTGTTGGCGCGCCGCGCGCCGATCGCCAGCAGCCCGGCCGGCGCCTGCGGGCTGACACGCAGCCGGAGCAGTGCCGCCGAGCGCACAAGGCCCGCACCGCTGCCGAAGAGCTGCGGATCGCCCTCGACCTCGGGGCGCAGCAGCACGTCGCGGTCGGCGCCGAAGAGCCGCTCCACCGTGCCGCGCTCCAGGAGCTGCACGCCGCGCACCGAGAGATGCCCCGGCCCCGAGGATTCGACGCCGAGGGTGATGACGTCCGCATCGAGCAGCACGGCGAGGTCGGTGGTGACGATCTGGATCAAATGCTCGAAGCTCGGCGCGCCCAGCAGCGCCAGCACCGCCGCATGGATGCGCGACTGGGTCGCGAGGTTGGCGCGGCTGGTGGCGATCAGCATGCGCTGCTGGTTCTTGAGCCGCGCGATCTCGGTCTGCAGCCGCTGCAGCATGAACTGCTGCATATCGACCACGGTCTCGCCGCGCTGCACCGCCGGCGGTGTCAGCACCTGCAGCAGGTCCGGATGCTCGGCGAGAAAATTCTGATGATGGCGCAGATAGGCGATGACGTCCGACGGCGCGAGCCCGCCCGTCGCGGCAAGCTTGGCGGGCAGAGCGGATTTGTCCTTCGTGCGGTCCAAGGCGCGCTACTCCGCCGCCTTCTTCTTGCCGTCGCCGAGGATCGACTGGCCGGTCTTCGCCCAGTCGGCGAGGAAGGCGTTGAGGCCCTTGTCGGTGAGCGGATGGGCGAACATCTGGCGCAGCACCGCCGGCGGCACGGTGGCCACATGGGCGCCCATCTTCGCCGCCTCGATCACGTGCAGCGGATTGCGCACGGAAGCCACCAGCACCTCGGTCTTGAAGGCGGGATACTGGCGGTAGATTCCGACGATCTCCTCGATCAGCGCCATGCCGGGCGCGCCGATGTCGTCGAGGCGGCCGACGAAGGGCGAGATGAAGCTGGCCCCGGCCTTGGCGGCGAGGATCGCCTGCGCCGCCGAGAAGCAGAGCGTCACGTTCACCATCGTTCCTTCGCCCGACAGTGCCTTGCACGCCCTGAGCCCGCTCGGCGTCAGCGGCACCTTCACGGTGACGTTGGGCGCGATCTTGGCGAGCTTGCGGCCCTCCGCCAGCATGGTCTCGGTGTCGGTCGCCGTCACCTCGGCGCTCACCGGTCCCGGCACCACCGCGCAGATCTCCTTCACCACCTCGAGAAAGTTGCGCCCGGTCTTGGCGACGAGCGAGGGATTCGTGGTGACGCCGTCCACCAGGCCGGTGGCGGCGAGGTCGCGAATCTCTGCGAGGTCGGCGGTGTCGATGAAGAACTTCATGCGCGCGATGGTTCCCGTATGCCTTCCATCCGATATCGTCGCGGCAGGCGGCCTGTGGCAGCGCCCACCGTTTACGTCTAAGAGTCTAGCTTATGTCGGAGCGTCACGCCAGTTCCGCCGAGATCGCCTCGCCGGCGCAGTATGCTGCCCCGCGTGTGTCAGTCCTGTTGCCGCTTCCGCTGGGCGGCGCCTACGACTACCGCGTTCCCGACGGCATGCAGCTGCGACCCGGCGATTTCGTCGCGGTGCCGCTGGGCGCGCGCGAGGCGATCGGCGTGGTGTGGGACGGCGCGCCCGGCGAGGTCGCCGAGGCGAAGCTGAAGCCGGTCGCTGAGAAGCTCGACGCGCCGCCGATGACGGCGGAGCTCCGGCGCCTCATCGACTGGGTCGCGGGCTATACGCTGACGCCGACCGGCGCGGTGCTGAAGATGGCGATGAGCGCGCCCGACGCGCTGGCGCCGCCCCGGCTCGCCACCGCCTGGGCGCTGAGCGCCGCCGGCCGCGCCGCGCTCGATGGCGCGGATCTGACGGCGACGCGCCGCCGCATGCTGGAGGCGGCGCGCGATGCGCCGCCGCTCGCCGCCAAGGAGCTGGCGCGACTCGGCGGCGCCGGTGTCGGCGTGGTGCAGGGGCTCGAGCGGCTGGGATATCTGGAGAAGGTATCGGTGGCGCCGCGCGCCAGCACCGAATTGCCGGACTGGCGTCATCCCGGCGTCCTGCTGTCGCCGGAGCAGAGCGATGCCGCCAATGCTCTCGTGGCGGCGGTCGAGCGCGCGGAGTTCTCGGTGACCCTCCTCGACGGCGTCACCGGCTCCGGCAAGACCGAGGTCTATTTCCAGGCGATCGCGGCGGCGCTCGCGGCGGGGCGGCAGGCGCTGGTGCTGCTGCCGGAGATCGCGCTCGGCGTGCAATGGCTCGACCGCTTCGTGCGCCGGTTCGGCGGCCGCCCGGCGGAGTGGCATTCCGACCTGAGCCAGGCGGAGCGCCGCCACACCTGGCGCGCGGTGGCGGAGGGCAAGATCCCGGTGGTGGTGGGTGCGCGCTCGGCGCTCTTCCTGCCGTTTCCGAAGCTCGGCCTCATCGTCATCGACGAGGAGCACGATCTCTCCTTCAAGCAGGAGGACGGCGTCATCTATCACGCCCGCGACATGGGGGTGGTGCGCGCCTCGCTCTCGAAGCTGCCGGTGGTGCTGGTCTCGGCGACGCCGTCGCTGGAGACCATGCTCAACGTGGAGCAGGGGCGCTATCGCCGCATCCACCTTCCCGCGCGCCACGGCGCGGCGCAGGTGCCGGAGGTGCAGGTGATCGACATGCGCCGGCAGAAGCTGGAGCGTCAGCGCTTCCTCGCCGCGCCGCTGGTGAGCGCGCTCGAGGCGACGCTCGCCGCCGGCGAGCAGGCGATGCTGTTCCTGAACCGCCGAGGCTATGCGCCGCTGACGCTCTGCCGCCACTGCGGTCATCGCATGCAGTGCCCGAACTGCACCGCCTGGCTGGTGGAGCATCGCTTCATCGGCAAGCTGCAGTGCCATCACTGCGGCCACGCCGAGCCGCTGCCGGAGGCGTGCCCCGCCTGCGGCGAGACGGCGAGCTTCGCCGCCTGCGGCCCCGGCATCGAGCGGCTCGCCGAGGAGGTGGTGGCGCGTTTCCCCGGAGCAAGGCTGGCGACGGTGGCGAGCGACACGCTCACCGGGCCGCGCGCGGTGGCGGAGCTGGTGCGCGGCGTCGAGGAGCACACGATCGACATCGTGATCGGGACCCAGGTGATGGCGAAGGGCCATCACTTCCCGCTGCTCACATTGGTGGGCGTGGTGGACGCGGATCTCGGATTGACCGGAGGCGATCTCCGCGCCGCCGAGCGCACCTTCCAGCTCCTCCATCAGGTCGCGGGCCGCGCCGGCCGCGCCGAGCGGCCGGGTGTCGTTTATCTCCAGACCTACATGCCCGAGCATCCGGTGATGAAGGCGCTGGTCGCCAATGACCGCGACCGCTTCCTCGCCGCGGAAGCGGAGGAGCGCAGGCAGCACCACTGGCCGCCCTTCGGCCGGCTCGCCGCGCTCATCCTCTCCGGTCCCGACGACGAATCAGTCGATTTCGCCGCGCGCGCCTTCGCCCGCTCGGCGCCGCATCTGCGCGGCATCGAGGTGCTGGGCCCGGCGCCGGCGCCGCTCGCGGTGCTGCGCGGCCGCCACCGCCGGCGCTTCCTGGTGAAGGCCGAGCGCGGCGTCAAT
>DATJOK010000045.1:0-26614 GCA_035507155.1 Allostellaceae bacterium | reverse complement strand
GACGCTACCGCGGTGAGAGAAAGCTGTACCGTAGCTTCGATCGCCAGGTGGCAACGGACCTCCAGATCCGAATCCTAGAATTCGATAAATGCCAGGTTGACTCATAGTGAATTCGCCAGCTCCAAGCTTTATGAAATATGCCAATTTGACATTCGAAGCTGTGCTACGTCCGAAGTTCTTAAAGTAGATGTTCCACCACACTCTCTGATTGGCAGGATCGTATTGTGGGAAGCTCAACTGGAAAGGGAGATCTTTGTTGTCAGACTCGGCATAGATGATCGGACGTTCATCGTTCAAGAAGTTGTCGTGAGCTTGCTTTAAAGCCGCGTCGGCCCGCTTTAAAGACTCAACGTTATCGGCGTGCGCATTGTCAGCAGCTAGCTCGACGTCCCCGACGGTGATTTGAGTCAACTTAGCCAATCGCCAAGATTCGTACGCAGCACCAGCTGCGGCAAAAAATGCCAGAAACACCGCGATCAGATTGGCGTAGTCGACCCAATCGCGTTTTGACTTCTCGCGCTTTCGCGCTTTCTTCTCTCGTAGGCGGAGTTTCGGAAACAGTCGCACTATCCTTGCCCTTGGATTTCGCGATACTGTCGCTGGACCTTTAGATCTGCTGAACTTCGATCCAGCCCTTACGCAGATAGACAGTTCGGATCAACCCCTTCGCAAAGAACGGGAAGATCAACCAGGAGAGTCCAAACGTCACGCACGCCAAGAGAAAAGCGATGACGGCGGGTCCCCACGCACCTTTGTATCCGAGATAAAAACATCCGAAGATCAAACACCACAGCCCAGGATGCGGGACTTCTTCGACGTATCCGTTAGATGGATTTTTGAATCTCAGCCTCGCCATCGGACTCCTCCGCGAGATGAGGTAGATGATCGCGGCTATCACCCCGAGAACGATGATCCAGTGATAAGCGCTGAACGAGCCCACAACATATCTCCCCGAATACAATGAGACGGCGAAGTGTTTTCTCTCCCGAAATGGACCCGAATGATACCTGACCAGATCATTGGAGTAATACATCAACCGGTCTTCAGGTCAAAGAAAAGGCCCAGACCGTCGACGAGCCTGGACCTCCGAAGTTTCTCTACGCCGGTTTCGTGACGACTAACTCAGGCAACAGGCGACGGACTGGAGGAGGCTGATGGTGCTTCACCACCACCATGCTCCAGCTGAAGTAGACCAACGATGTCAGGATTGAGAGAGCTACGAAGAACCGTTGGAACCAGAGTACCCGCCGCCCGTGCCTGATTGATCTAGGCTGGCGCCTAGACATCTGGAACCCGATTCGCGAGCTTCGGGTCCACCACGAAGTGCTCTGGTGTCTCGTATCCGGCGTGTCTGTGTCCTTCCGAATTCGATAGTTCAGAAGTCCGAGGATCAGACACACCTCGGTCGCCTCCATGGTCTGGAGTGAGGGGTAGAGGGGCAGCTGATACCTGCCCCTCTGCCCTGACGGAGACTCAAGCTGTCTAGGCCGCCTTCACCTCTGACATCAACCCGGTGATGCATCCTCTTAGGTTGATGTACGTATATCGCGTACAACTGTACATCTAAGGCCTTAATACAAATTCGCAAGCCTGAGGTTCCGGTGAAAAACGGATCAGATTCCCTTATTTCCCGAAGCCGAACCGTCAGCCGCTTTGTTGAACAAACGGATACGGTGGCGAACAGTTAAGTCCGCATTTCGCAGGCTTGGCGGCGCCTGTTAGAGTGGCGCCCGATGGCGCAGGCTCAAGCTCAGGACGCGTGGCTCGACAGCGGGATTCGGGAGGGCGCCCTCGTGCTCCGGGCCGGCGGCGCCTGGCGGGTGACGAGCGCCGAGGCCCTCGACCATAAGCTGCAATCCCTCGATCCCGGCACCGCGCGGTCGGTGCGGATCGATCTCGCCGCGGTCGAGAGCCTCGATTCCGCCGGCGCCTGGCTGCTGCTGCGCACCGAGCGCGAGCTGGGCGCCCGCGGCCTCCAGGTCGCGGTCGAGAACGTCCGGCCGGAGATCGAGCCGCTCTTGCGCAAGGTGGCCGACAGCACCGGCCAGCAGCGTGCCCAGAGGCGGCGCTTCCACCGCGGCCATGGCCTGCGCGAGTTCGCCCGCCGGGTCGGCGAGGCCACGGTCTGGATCCTGCTCCAGGTGCAGGAGCTGGTGGGCTTCCTCGGCCTCGTCGCGGTGACGACGGCGCGCACGCTGCGGCATCCCTCGCGGCTCCGCGTCGTCTCGCTGGTCACTCACATGGAGCGCACCGGCGTCGCGGCGATGCCGATCGTCGGGCTGATCTCCTTCCTGATCGGCGTGGTGCTCGCCTATCAGGGCGCCGACCAGCTCAGGAACTTCGGCGCCGAGATCTATACGGTCAACCTGCTCGGCATCGGCATCCTGCGCGAGCTCGGCATCCTCCTCACCTCGATCATCGTCGCCGGTCGCTCGGGGAGCGCCTTCACCGCCGAGATCGGCGCCATGAAGGTGCACGAGGAGGTCGACGCCATGCGCACCCTCGGCCTCGATCCGATCGAGATCCTGGTGCTGCCGCGGCTCTTCGCCCTCGTCCTGGTGCTGCCGCTCCTCGGCTTCTACGCCAACATGATGGGGCTCCTGGGCGGCGCCATCATGTCCTGGGCCTCGCTCGGCATCGTGCCGCCGCTCTTCGTGCGCCAGCTGCACGGCGCGCTCTTCGGCTGGACCTTCTGGCTGGGTCCGCTGAAGGCGCCCTTCTTCGCGACCGTGATCGCGATCATCGGCTGCTATCAGGGCTTGAAAGTGTCGCAAAGCGCCGAGAGCGTCGGCCGTCTCACCACCGTCTCGGTGGTGGAATCGATCTTCCTGGTGATCGTGCTCGATGCCGGCTTCTCCATCGTCTTCTCCTATCTCCATGTCTGACCGGCGCCAGAGCGGCAACGGCGCGGCGCGGCCAGCCCCGGGCAACGGCGGCGAGGCGCCGCCGATCATCCGCATCCGCGGCCTGAAGACGCGGCTCGGCAACCGCGCCATCCACCGCAACCTCGATCTCGACGTCAGGCGCGGTGAGGTGCTGGGGGTGGTGGGCGGCTCCGGCACCGGCAAATCGGTGCTGCTCAGGGTGGTGGTCGGCCTCATCCCGCCCCATCGCGGCACCATCGAGGTGTTCGGCCAGGACACCTCGAAGCTCGACGACGAGGGCTGGCGGCGCCTGGAGGCGCGCTGGGGCGTCCTCTTCCAGGACGGCGCGCTCTTCAGCTCGCTCACGGTGGCGCAGAACATCCAGGTGCCGCTGCGCGAGCATCTCCATCTCTCCCAGGAGCTGATGGACGAGATCGCGGCGATGAAGGTGGCGCTGGTGGGGCTGCCGGCCGATGCCGGCGCCAAGTACCCGGCGGAACTCTCCGGCGGCATGCGCAAGCGCGCGGCGCTCGCCCGGGCGCTGGCCCTCGATCCCGAGCTCCTGTTCCTCGACGAGCCCACCGCCGGCCTCGATCCGATCGCCGCCGCCGCCTTCGATGCCCTCATCCAGGACCTGCAGCGCAGCCTCGGCCTCACCGTCTTCCTGGTGACGCACGATCTCGACACCCTCATCACCATCTGCGACCGCATCGCGGTGCTGGTCGACAAGCGAATCAAAATCGGCACAATGGCGGAGCTTCTGCAGGACGACCACCCCTGGATTCACGCCTATTTCCACGGGCCGCGCGGTCGCTCGGCGCTGGCGGCGCAAGGGGTCCATGGAGCGGGGGTGGGGAGGGAGGCCTAAGGGATGGAGACGCGCGCCAACTACGTCGTCGTCGGCACCTTCGTGCTGGTGCTGCTGCTGGGCGCCTTCGTCTCGATCCTGTGGCTCGCCCGCGTCGAGTTCACCCGCACCTTCGCCTATTACGACGTCTATTTCAGCGGCTCGGTCACCGGCCTCAACGAGGGCGCCCCGGTGCGCTACAGCGGCGTGCAGATCGGCCGCGTCTCCGACATCCGCCTCGATCCGCAGAACCCCGAGCAGGTGCGCGTCACCCTCGAGGTCGATTCCACCACCGAGATCAAGTCCGACGCGGTCGCCTCGCTGGAGACCACGGGGATCACCGGGGTCGCCTACGTGGAGATCAGCGGCGGCAGCCGCGAGGCGCCGGTGCTGCAGCGCCAGGCGGACCAGCGCTTCCCCGTCATCGCCTCGCGGCCCTCGCAGCTGCAGACCGTGTTCGCGAGCGCGCCCGAGGTGCTCAATCGCCTCATCGTCGTCGCCGACCGGCTCGCCGAGCTCCTCGACGACAAGAACCGGGCGGCGATCTCGGCGAGCCTCGACAACATTCAGCAGCTCACCGCCTCCGGCGTGCAGGACGCGAACAAGCTCGGCGGCGTGATCGACGACAGCGATTTCGCGGTGAAGCAGTTCCGCACCACCATGTCCTCCGCCAACGACACGGTGATCGAGCTGCAGAAGACGCTGGTGCTGGCAAACGGCGCCGCCCTCGATCTTTCCGCGGCGCTGAAGCAGTTCGACGTCACCGCCCAGCATCTCGACGCGCTGGTGCAGGAGAACCGGCCGCCGCTCAAGGATTTCACCCGCACCGGCCTCACCGAGCTCAACCAGCTCATCTCCGACACCCGCGTCCTGGTGGGAAGCCTGACGCGCATCGCCGGCGAGCTCGAGCGCGACCCGAGCCGGTTCCTGTTCGGTGACCGAGGCAGCGGATACAAGCCGAAATGATCGCACTGGCCCGACGCCTTCTCCTCCTGGCGACATTGACCGCGCTTGCCGGCTGCAGCGGCCTCCTTGGCGGCGGCGGGCCGCCGCCGCAGCTCTATACGCTGACCGCCGTGCCGGCGGCGGATTTCGCCTCCAACCTGCCGCGCTCGACGATCCAGCTCCTGGTGGAGGTGCCGGTGGCGTCGGGCGCCCTCGACACCGAGCGCATCGCGCTCATGCGGACGACGACCACCATCGACTATTTCGCCAACGCCGCCTGGACCGACCGCGCGCCGATCATGGTGCAGGGACTGCTCGTGGAGTCCTTCGAGAACACCGGCAAGATCGGCGCCATCGGCCGCGAGGGCGTGGCGCTCCGGGCCGACTACGTCCTGAAGCCGGAGCTGCGCGACTTCACCGCCGTCTACACCAGCGGCAGCGACATCCCCACCATCCGCGTGCGCATGGGACTGAAGCTCGTGCGCATGTCCGACCGCCAGATCGTCGACCAGCGCTCGGTGGAAGCGGAGGAGCGCGCGCAGCAGAACACCGTCCCCGCGGTGGTTGACGCCTTCAACGCGGCGCTCCATCGCGCCATCCGCGACGCCGTGGCCGGCACGCTGCCGGCGCTCTCCCACTCCTGACGCCGGCCGCGATGGAGCGCCGCTCCGCCCAGCGCAGGCCCGAGGACGATCTGGCGCGGCTCTCGCGCGCCGAGCTCGAGCGCATGGCGGCCGCCGGGCGCGAGGTGCTCGACTGCCAGCGGGTGCTGGCGAAGACCGGCGACAGCGTGGTGAGCGAGGCGATCAGGGGCGCCGCGACCTTCTACGAGTGGCAGCACTACCCGGCAGGCGACGTCTACGATCCTGCGAGCCACGCGCAGTACTACTATCACGCTCATCCCGCCGGCGAGCGCGCGGGCGAGCACGGGCATTTCCACACCTTTCTGCGGCCGCGCGGCATGCCTCCCGGCACCCGCCCGGTGGTGCTGCCCGAGCTCGCGATCCCCGACGCGCCGGCGCAGCCGCAGGGCCCGGTGGTGCCGCCGGCGCCGCAGCCCTGTCAGGGCGCCGACAATGAATTGTTGAGCCATCTCGTCGCCATCTCCATGGACGAGAGAGGGCTGCCGATCCGTCTTTTCACGACCAACCGCTGGGTCACCGGCGAGACCTGGTACGCCGCCGCCGATGTCGTGCGCTTCCTCGAGCGCTTCACCGTCGATCTCGCCCGCCCCTCCTGGGCGCTCAATCGCTGGATCGGCGCCATGTTCGTGCTGTTCCAGCCGCAGATGGCGGCGCTGCTGCGCGAGCGCGACAACGCCATCATGAGCTGGCGCCGCCGGCACCGCGGGCGGATCCACGTCTTCGAGGACCGCCGGCTCGAGGTCACCGCCGCGCTCGACATCGACGTCGAGGGGCAAGTCCGGCGGGTGGAAGCGGCGCTCGGCCGCGACAAATAATCAGCATTTTCGTTAAGTTCTTCTTAGGCAACCCTAATGCAAGATGAGCATGTGACCGGCATCCTCGCCGTTCGGCGCATGCCCATCGGAGGCGAATGACCAAAGCTCTCACCCTCGCTGACGTGAAGCGGCTGCTGGCGGATCCGTCGCCGCAGACGCGGGTCGACCTGGCGGCCAAAGTCGCCGAGCAGTTCAAGCGCACCACGCTTACGGCGCAGGAACGGCGCATTGCCGAGGGTATCGTGGAAGCAATGACGCGCGATGCAGTGATGCGGGTGCGCGAGGCGCTGGCCGAGCATCTCAAGGCAAGTCCCCACCTTACCCGCGACGCCGCGCTGACGCTGGCGCGCGACGTGGACAAGGTCGCGGTGCTGGTGCTGCAGCACTCGCCGGTGCTGAGCGACGAGGATCTCATCATGCTGATGTCCGGCGCGAGCTCGGACAAGCTCAAGGCGATCGCGCGACGCGCCACGGTGTCGGAGCCGGTCTCCGACGCGGTGGTCGCGACCGAGGACAGCGGCGCCATCGCGGCGCTCATGGACAACACGGGAGCCGCGATCACCGAGCCGACGCTCCACGCGGTGGTGACCAAGCATGGCGGCAACGCGGAGATCGACGCCGCGCTGGCGCGGCGGCCGACGCTCCCCATCAGCATTCTCGAGCGGCTGGTGGCGGCGGCCTCGGACCAGCTGCGCGAGATCCTCATTCAGCGCCACGATCTGCCCGACCGCATCGCTGGCGACCTGGTCTTCCAGATCCGCGAGCGCGCGACCGTTGGCCTGCTGTCACCGTTCTCCCAGGAGATGGAGACCGGCGAGCTGGTGGCGCATCTGAAGGAGGTCGGCCGGCTCACGCCCTCGATCATGCTGCGCGCCCTCTGCGTCGGCGATCTGAGCTTCGTGGAGGCGGCTTTCGCGGCGCTCGGCCGCGTTCCCTTGCACAACGCCCGCGCCCTCATGCACGACGCCGGGCCGCTCGGCCTCAAGTCGCTCTACGATCACGTGGGACTGCCGAAGTCGATGTTCCGAGCCTTCCGCGTGGCGCTGGAAGTGGCGCGCCAGACGCCCCATGACGGCGGCGAGCTCGACCGCGAGCGCCGGCAGCGCCGCATCATCGAGCGCATCCTCACCCAGTTCGAGGATGTCGGCACCGAGAACCTCGACTACCTGCTGGAGCGTCTGCAGGCGAGCTCCGAGGCGCAGGCCGCCTCGGCGGCCTGAGAGCTACTGCGGCACCGCCGCAGCGGGCGCCGCGGGCGCCATATCCGGCCGCGGCGGCAGGCGATGATCGCGCAGGCAGGCCTGCACAAAGCGGTCGCGCTTCTGCGCGGCCTCCACCGTGTAATCGGGATATTGAGTGAAGGACGACCGCATGCACTTGTCCGCGGCCTGCCAGCTCTTGTTGGCGCCGTTGAGGCGCGTGTCGGCATGAGCGCTGCCCACGACCATCATCGTCAGCATGGCCAGCGCCGCGGCGATCCACCTCGGGAGGCGGGTCATCCGGCGCTCCGGTCTCTGTCCCTGATCATCGGCACAGTCTAGGGCAAAGACCGCACCGGCGGCAAAACCTCCTGCCTGGAGCCGCCGGCGTCGAGCGATGACGGCGCGCCTATGGGTGTGGCAGGGGCGGCGACACCATCTTCGGATCGACGACAAAATAGTCGGGTGCTTCGAAACCCGGCGTGTCCGTGTCCTTGCGCATCTTGTATCGCTGTAATCCGAGAATGAGGCAGACCTCCTCCCAGGAGGCCGCGAAGCCGATGTGGCTGGACTGCGTCCCGTAATAGACCGGCTTCGATCTCAGAGTTGTTGCTGGATCTGCTTTCGCGACTGGCTCGAGTTCGGCGTCGACCATGATGGCCCTCCCCATGTTGGTCGTGGCAGGAGCGGCGGCCGCCCTGGCGACCCGCGAAGGCGGCTCGCTCGTGTCAGTCCTCAATATCGTCGCGAGCGCGCTTCACCTCAGTGTCCATGGTCACACTTGCGGCATTTTCATGTATTTGGTGTATCGCGATCGAGATATTATAGTTTTCGTAGCCGAGATGGCGTCGGCGCCGAGCCGCGCCGGGCAGCCGGCCAGTGACCTTGTTCATCAATTGGGTATGGCGGAACCCATAAAATGCTGGCTTTCTTCACCCCAAGAACAGGCCGCGCAAGGCCGGAGCGGAGGGGCAGTTGCTGGCGCGACGTATCTATCTGTTGCTCAGCCCGGAGACGGCGTCCCGGCCGGCGCGGATCTTCCGCGCCCTGCATCATGGCCTCGTCGCCGCGGGGCTGTTTGCGGTCGTTCTCGACACCGTCCCCTCGTTTCAGTCCCGCTTTGGCGCCGAGCTCGGCATCGTCTTTGACATCGTGCTGGGCTTCCTCGCGGTCGACTACGGGCTTCGCCTGTGGGTGGCGCCGGAGGCGCTCTGGGCGATCCCCGGCCATCCCTGGCGGGCGCGCGGTCATTGGGTCGCGAGCGGCGCCGGGCTGGTCGATCTCCTTGCCCTGCTGCCGCTGACGGTGATGGCGGCAGGGCTGCCGGTGGGCGTGGCGCACGACCTGGGGGTGCTCTGGATCCTCAAATACGGGCGCTACTCCGAGGGGCTGAGGCTGGTCGGACGGGTGCTGAAGAACGCCCGCGGACCGCTCGAGAGCGTGCTTCTCGCCTTCCTGCTGGTGCTGCTGCTGGCGGCGACCTTCGCCCATCTCGCCGAGGGCGCCCGCCAGCCGGAAGCCTTCGGCAGCATCCCCGCGGCGCTCTGGTGGGCGGTGGTGACCCTCACCACCACGGGCTACGGCGACGTGGTGCCGCTGACGCCACTCGGCCGAGTCATCGGCGGGCTGGTGATGATCTGCGGCATCGGCACCTTCGCCTTCCTCGCCGGCGTGCTCGCGAACAGCTTCGCTCAGGAGATGCACCGCCGCGAGTTCCTGCGCACCTGGGACCTGGTGGCGCGGGTCCCGTTCTTCCACAGCGTGGGCGCCCCGGTGATCGCCGAGGTAGCGAAGCAGCTGAAGCCCCGCGATGTGGCGGCGGGCTCCGTCATCGCCCGGCGCGGCGAGCGCGGCGACTGCATGTATTTCATCGTCACCGGCGAGGTGGCGATCCAGCTCGAGAGCGGGCCCCTGGTGCTGGGCGAGGGGCAGTTCTTCGGCGAGATCTCGCTGGTGACCGGCAGTCCGCGCAACGCCACGGTAACGGCCCGCGCCGCCTGCCAGCTCCTGGTGCTGGACATCGCGGACTTCCGCCGGCTCGCCGCCCAGCGGCCCGATCTCACCCGCGCCATCGACGAGGAGGCGCGCCGCCGCCTCGCGCATGCACCCGCAAGGGTTTCCTAAGCCTCGCGCCCACAACACCTCCACGGCGTCGGAGACTTGACCGGCCGGAGTTGCTATGGTCCCGGCCCGCTGCTGCAAAGGAGGCGACCCTTGTCCCATCGCCCGCCCGAATTCCGCGATCCCGACGACGATCCAGAGGAGCCCGACATGCCGGAGACCCCGGAGAAAAAGCCGGCCGAACCTTTCACCAACGAGCTGGAGACCCGCCTCCTCAAGGGGCGCAAGGTCATGATCTTCGGCGAGATCAACGACAAGCTGGCGCGCGACGTGGTCGCCCGCATCCTGGCGCTGGTCGACGAGTCCTCCGAGCCGATTCAGATCTACGTCAACTCGCCGGGCGGCCATGTGGAGTCCGGCGATTCGATCCACGACATCATCAAGTTCGTGCGCGCCAAGGTGCCGGTCTACATGATCGGCACCGGCTGGGTGGCCTCGGCGGGCGCGCTCATCTACTCCGCCGGCGAGAAGAAGCACCGCTACTGCCTCCCCAACACCCGCTTCCTGCTGCACCAGCCGATGGGCGGCGTGCAGGGCCCGGCGGCGGACATCGCCATCGAGGCGCGCGAGATCATCAAGACCCGCGAGCGCCTCAGCCAGATCATGGCCGAGGAGACCGGCCAGCCGCTGGAGCGCGTCCGCAAGGACACCGAGCGGAACTACTGGATGTCGGCGACCGAGGCGGTGGAGTACGGGCTCGCCACCAGGATCATCAAGTCGATCGACGAGCTCAAATAGCGCGCCGCCGCCGGAACAGGCGGAGCGGCAGATAGACGAGGGCGTAGAGCAGCAGCGGCGCCTGCAGCAGCAGCAGCGATTTCGCCTGCTCGCTCACCACCAGCCGCCGGCCCTGCTCGAGGGTGGTGGCCCGGCAGCTGGTGGCGAGCGGCCCCACCCGCTCGCCGCAGGCCTCCTCCACGTACTCCCCCAGGCTCACGACGCGCCCCTCGGTGCGCAGCTGATCGCGGAACTGCGGATAGAGCTTCCAGGTCCAGGCCAGGATCCAGAGCGTCGCGAAGATCACGAAGAAGCGGGAAGCGCTCGATTTCGCGGCCAAGGGGACTCCTGCGGACGGGTCGGTGATCAATCGAGGCGCGGCGGCGGTTTGTCAATGCTCGGACGCGCCGCCCGGCGCGCTGCAGCGGCATCGTGCGTCCTTCGAGACGCGCGCTGACGCGCGCTCCTCAGGAGGAGGCCGGGTGGAGGATGGCACAAAGAAAACCGCATCATCCCGAGGAGCGGCTCGCAGGGCCGCGTCTCGAAGGACGCACGGATGCTCATCCGGGGCTCGGCGAGCGTCCCTATTCGATCTCCGCCGCGCGGCGGACGCTGGCGATCATCGAGCTGCGCAGCAGGAACTGCTTGGCGAGCGCGGGATCGGCGCCGGTGCGGCGGAGCTCGTCCAGGCGCTGGGCGCGGATGGCGGGGTCGCGCTCGTCGAGGAGCTGCTTGTTGCGGATCGACTGCGCCTGCACGAACTCGATGTTGGCCTGCCGGCGCTGGCGGACGTAGCGGTCGAGGAGCGCCTCCCCGGCTTCGCCGCGCCAGACCGGCGCGAGCTTGCCGGCGAGGTTGACCGCGGCATGGACGGCGCCGTTGAGGCCGAAGGCGCCGAGCGGGTTGTTGACGTGGGCGGCGTCGCCCACCAGCAGCATGCGGCCGGCGCGGAACTCGCTCGCCACCCGCTGATGGACACGGTAGGTGCTCTTGTACTCGACCGCATAGGGCTCGCTGCGCGGGATGAAGTTCTGCAGCAGCCGCTCCACGTTGTCGTCCGCCATCACGATCTCCTCGGGGATCTCCGGATCGGTCGGAAACAGGATGCGCCAGAGGCCGGGCGGCCCCTCGTGCGGCATCTTGAAGATCGCCGACCAGTCGACGGGATCGGTGATGTAGGCGTTGGGCGTGAAGCCGTGCGGCGCCAGATCGTAGTAGGTGCTGACCACCAGGAAGCGCTCGGGCCAGGTGAAGCCGTCGAAGCTGACGCCCATGGTGTGGCGCACCGCGCTGCGTCCGCCATCGGCGCCGACGAGATGGCTGCCGCGCAGCGTCTCGACGCCGCCGGGCGTCTCGATCCGTGCGCTGACACCGTCGGCGTCCTGGGTGGCGTCGAGGAAAGTGCACCCGAAGCGCACCTCGGCGCCGCCGATCTGCCGCAGGCGGCGATAGAGCAGCGGCGTCAGCTTGAACTGCTCCACGTGCAGGCGGAACGGGTAGGGGGTCTCGTCGGCGAGGAGGCCGAGATCCCATTCGACGATCACCTCGCGGCGGTCGCGGATCTGCCAGCGCGGCACCTTGATGCCGAGCGCCAGGAAATCCTCGGCGATGCCGAGCGGCTCCATCATCTCCACGGTGGGCGGATGAAAGCTGCCGGCGCGAAGGTCGCGCGGCAGCTTGGGCTCGCTCTCGAGCACCACCACAGGCACGTCCTGCAGCGCGAGGCTCAGCGCCACGGTGAGGCCCGCCGGCCCGGCGCCGACGATGAGGACGGGATCGCGGGCCGCCATGCGAGCTCCTCGCGAGAAGTTCCACCGACTGTCGTGTCGCGAAATGGTGAGCGTACTGATCATCGCGGCGCTGTCAACCAGCCGCAGGGCTCGGTGCCCGCGATGCTCGCGCCGGCTGACGCTCCCGTGTTATGTCACGCCGACGCCTTTCTCAGCGAGACCTCATGCCCAGCTCCGACACCGCGCAGACGCTCAAGGACCTTTATCGGCGGCCTGGCTTCATGATCCGCCGCGCCCACCAGATCGCGGTCGCGGTCTTTCTCGAGGAGTGCCGCTCGAGCGGCCTCACCACGACGCAGTACGGCGTGCTGCTGATCCTGCAGCGGCGCCCGGCGATCGATCAGAACACGCTCGCGAGGCTTCTGGGGCTCGACCGCTCCACCACCGGCCTTGTCGTGCGCAAGCTGGCGGAGCGCGGCCTTGTCGCCCGGCCGGTGGGGACACGGGATCTGCGCCGGCGCGAGCTCCGACTCACCCGCGCCGGGGCGACGCTGCTGGCGCGGGTCGGCAAGGATGCCCGGCGTGCCCAGGCGCGGCTGCTGTCGCCGCTGCCGGAGCGGGAGCGCGGGCGTTTCCTCGATCTCCTCGAGCGTCTGGTCACCGCTTTCAACGACACCACTCGGGTGCCGGTGGATTACGCCGCCGGCCTCGCCGAAAGCGGCGCGGGCGAGAGCAAGCCGCCGCGGCCGAGCGTCAGGCGGCGAGCAGCTCGCTGAGAGCCTGATTGAGGAATGCCTGGTCTGCCGGGTTCTGCGCCGGGTTGCCGGCGCGGTGGCCCCAGATCGAGGGGATCGGCCTGAGCTCGGCGTTCGGCATCCGCGCCACTTCGCGGCGATTGTCCTCGACGCGGAAATAGAGATCGGTCTCGCTGGGCATCACCAGCGCCCGGGCGCGGATGGCGCCCAGCGCCTGGCCGAGGTCGCCCTTGTAGATCTCGTTGGCGCTGATGTCCGCGTGCTGCCAGCTCCAGAGCATCGCCAGCAGGTTGTTGGGATCGCGCTTCAGGAAAGTGCCTTCCCAGCCGTGGACGAGAAAATCCTCGATAGAGGTGTAGCCCAGCCCCTCGAAGAGACGCTCGCGATAGAAATCCTGCGAGAGCGCCCAGCCGGCATAGATGCGGCCGACGGCGCGCAGCCCTCTCACCGGCGTCTCCGCGAACCAGCCGTCCTGCCAGGCGGGATCCGCGGTCAGCGCCGCCTTCACGCCTTCCAGGAAAACGAAATTGTGCGGCGAGCATTTGGCAGCGCCGCAGATCGGCGCGATGCGCTCCACCATCTCCGGGAAGAGCGCGCCCCAGTGGAACGCCTGGAGGCCGCCCATGGAGAAGCCCAGCACCAGCTTCAGCCGCTCGAGGCCGAGCACCTCGCTCACCAGCCGGCGCTGCTGCACGACATTGTCGTAGATGGTGAAGTGCGGATAGCGCCCGCGGTCGTAGGGAGGCGGCGCGTTGCTGGGCGAGGTCGAGAGACCGTTCCCGAACATGTTGACGGTGACGATGAAATACTTCCGCGGATCGAGAGCGGCGCCGGGCCTGATCATCCATTCGAGGTCGCTGTGGGTCGAGCCGAAGGGCGTGGTCATCAGGATGGCGTTCGACTTCGCGCCGTCGAGCCGGCCATAGGCCTTGTAGGCGAGGTGGGCGCCGCGGAAGGTCATGCCGGATTGCAGGACGACGTTGCCGAGGTCGAAAGTCTCGAAATCGCTCATGGGGTCCGCGGGAATGGGCTGGAGGGAGAAAGCGGTGGGGCGCCGATGATAGACCCGAAAGCCGCCCGCCGCAGCAGCAGCGGCAGTCGGCAGGGTTAAAGAATTCGCGCGATCATGTGGAGTAAGGTGAAGATGTGTTCTCGCGCGTACCGTGCAAAAGCGGCCCGGCGCAAGTCAAAACGCCTACGCGCGCATGCATTCTCAACCAAAACTTAAAGATATTTGCCCACAATTAGGCGGCCAGTTTCATCGGCTTAGACGCCACCAGCGCGGTTCTCCGCGGCGGTCGGCGGAGGCCGGACAATCCATCGTGGGACGGTCGAAGGGCATGAGGATGCGGACGACAGCGGGGCGGGCGGCGCGGCGCTCCGCGACGGGCGAGGGCGGCTACGACGAGACCGAGATCCCCGGCGTCCAGCACGCGCCCGCCCTCGAGGCGTCGATCGACCGGCTGCTCACGCGGCTCAAGATCGCGGTGATCTTCGGCGGCGACAAGTCGCTCGACGGCTCGGTGCTCTATCGCACCTTCAACACGCGCTCCTGGAAGAGCTACGAGGCGGTGGCGACGGATATCGCGCGCTCGCTGCGCCGCATCGGCTTCCGCCATGTGGAGCTGATGGCGGACGACATGGGCCTCGGCGAGCGGCTGCGCCAGAGCGGCGCGCACCTCGCCTGGCTCAACACCGCGGGCGTCCAGGGCCACAACTCGATCTGCCACGCGCCGGCAATGCTGGAGATGTTCGGCGTCCCCTACATCGGGCATGATCCGCTCACCGCGACGCTTCTCGACAACAAGCAGTGGTTCAAGCGCGAGCTGATCGGCGCCGGGCTGCCGACGGCCGCTTTCGTCACCTGGCATCTTTCCCGCGGCCCGTTCCGCCCCGAGCGCAACAGCCGCTTCCAGCGCAACTTCGCGAACTACGCCGGTCCTTTCGTGGTGAAGCCGGCGGTCGGCCGCGCCTCGCTCCACGTCGAGTTCGTGCAGGAGGTCGCCGACCTTCCCGAGGCGGTGGCGCGCGTCCATGCGGCGACGCAATGCGAGGTCCTGGTCGAGGCCTATCTCCCGGGCCGCGAGTTCGTGGTCGCCGTCTGCAGCGCCGTCACCGCCAGGGACGGCGGCCTCTATCGGCGCGAGGGCCCCTTCGTGTTCGGCGCCCAGGAGCGCGCGCTGGGTCCCGGCGAGAAGATCTTCACCTCGATGGATTTCCGGCCGATCACGCCGGAGCGGCTTAAACAGATCGACACGCCCGAGGACGCCGGCATCCGCACCCAGCTCCATGAGCTCGCCCGCAACATCTATCTGGAATTCAATCTCGGCACCATCATCCGGCTCGACGTGCGCTCGGATGCCGAGGGCCGCATCAATGTGCTGGAAGCCAATCCGAAGCCGGATCTGAAGCAGCCCACCGCCGAGGTCACCAGCCTGATCTGCGAGGGTCTGGCCGAGCATGGCATGAGCTATGACGACCTCATCCTGTCCCTGCTCGCCGACCGCATCGACGTCATGCTGATGCGCCAGCGCGGCATGTATCCGCATGTCGAGGAGCTGCTGCGATGAGCGCGGCGCCGAAGGCGGAGCCTGGCGGACGTCAACAGGGCCGCATGCTCGGGCGGCGTGTCCGCGACGCTCTCACCATGTTCCTGGTCACCGGCCTCTCGCTCGTCCTGCTGGTCTATGTCGGCTTCGGCGAGGGGAAGCGCACCTACGGCGAGTTCCAGATCGAGAAGGTCGCTGCCGAGGCGGGGATCGTGCGCAATTCCATGGAGGCCTTCCTCCGCCAGGGGCTGCCCATGCAGCAGTATCCCGGCTTCTCGACGCTTGCCGGCCCGATCGTCGATACCGACGACGTCGCCGGCATGATCGCCTACGACCAGGCGGGCCGCGAGGTGTTCCGCGACATCGACCGCACCAGCCCGAGCATCCCGACGCCGCCCGACCTCGACCGCGTCAGCGGCGATCAGGTCAGCACGCTCCAGACCGACGACTACTACCAGACGATCATGCCCTTGCGCGGCCGGTTCGAGACGCGCGGCAGCCTGGTGGTGACGTCCTGGACGTCGGTGGTGATGAGCCACATGAAGGGTGCCTTCGAGCCGTTGCTGCTGGTGGCGGTGCTGCTCTCGGCGGGTTTCGCGGTGCTGGTGACCCTGGCCGGACCCAGGCTCTCGGGCGGACGGGTGCCCTGGCTGCAGATCGGCTACGCGCTGGCCTTCCTCGCTATGGCGAGCTTCGTCATCGGCACGCTGGTCTCGCTCTATTCCGAGGGCGTGCAGGGCAAGGCGAGGGCGCTCGCCAACGCGCTCGGCCAGCGCGTCGGCGAGATCCTCGAGTTCAACCTGTCGCTGCGCGACTTCGAGGGCATCGACCACGCTTTCGCCGAGTACCGGCGCCTCAACCCCGATATCAGCGCCGCGGCGCTGCTGGTCAACGATCGTGTCCTCATCGATACCAATGAGGACAAGGTCGGCAAGCCCTGGGTCAGCGACCCTGGCGCCTATGAGTACGTGCTGCCGGTCGGCAAGAGCGATCCCGACACCACCGTCAGCATCGCGATCGCGGTGCCGCACGAGATCGTGGTGCGCCAGGTGATGCGCAGCGTGAAGAACTTTGCTGCGCTCTTCGTGGCGTCCGCCTTTCTCGCCGGCCTTTTCCTGCAAGTGGCGGCGTCCCTGCAGAGCGCCGGCCGCCCGGAGCCCGGCGCTGCCGGTCCGCCGCTCATGCGCACGGACGAGGAGCTGGCGCTCGGCGTGGTGAAGCCGCTCTTCTTCATCGCCGTCTTCGTCGAGAACATGACCTATTCCTTCCTGCCGCAATGGATGCAGCAGACGGCTGCCGCGGCGGGGCTCTCCGCCGGTTTCGCCTCGGCGCCTTTCATGGCCTATTATCTCTTCTTCGCGCTGAGCCTCATTCCATCCGGCCATTTCGCGCAGAATTTCGGGCCGCGCGCGCTGATGCATGGCGGGCTGGTGCTGGCCGGCCTCGGCCTCTTCTCGCTGGTGCTGCCGCTCGGGTTCTGGTGCGTGGTCGCCGCCCGGTCGCTCGCCGGCATCGGACAGGGGATGCTCTTCATCGGCGTCCAGTCCTATATCCTGGCGACGGCCTCGCCGGCGCGGCGCACCCAGGCGAACGGCATCATCGTCTTCGGCTTCCAGGGCGGCATGATCTCGGGAATGGCGATCGGCTCGCTGCTGGTCACCTACATGGGGCCGACCGGCGTCTTCGTGCTGGCGGGCGTGCTCGCCTGCCTCACCGCGGTCTACGGCGTGACGGTGGTCCCGGCGGAGCCGGCGCGCACCACGCCTGCGGTGCCGCTGGGCGCCACCATGCGGCGGCTCTTCCAGGACATCTCCTGCGTCCTGCGCAACGGCCAGTTCATGCAGACCATGCTGCTGATCGGCATTCCCGCCAAGGCAGCGCTCACCGGCGTCATCACCTTCGCCCTGCCGTTGCTGCTGATGCGGCAGCACTACAAGCAGGAGGACATCGGCCAGATCATCATGCTCTACGCGATCGGCGTGGTGGTGGCGAGCCGCTATGTCGCCCGCTTCGTCGATCGCACCGGCAGGACGGCGCATGTGCTGGGGTTCGGCGCCGCGGTGAGCGGCCTCGGCATGATCGCCGTCGGCATGGGGGAGGCGAGCCCGCTCGGCGACGCGCTGAACGGCGCCTTGCCGACGGTGGTGGTGACCCTCAGCGTCATCGTGATCGGGATCGCCCACGGCTGCGTCAACGCGCCGGTCGTCACCCACATCGCCGACCTCGAGCTCGCGCGCAAGATCGGCGTCAACTCGACGACGGCGACCTATCGCTTCCTCGAGCGGCTCGGCCACATCGCCGGGCCGATCATCACCGGACAGCTGTTCCTGCTGCTGGGCACCAGCCCCTCCGTGGTGACCTGGTTCGGCGCCGCCACCAGCGCCTCCGCCGCGCTCTTCCTGATCGCCCACAATCCGCAGGACAAGGAACCACGCGGCCTCGGAGAAGTCGCGTGATCCGCCGCTTCGCCGCCCTCGCCGGTGTCCTTGCGCTGACGCTCCTCGCCGCCGCGGGCGATGCCGGGGCGGAGCCCGTCTCCTGGTTCCGATATGGCGAGGAGGCGACGCAGGCCTGGAGCTTCGCGGAGACGCCGGGCGATCCCCTGCGGGTCGTGATCCACCCGCGTCACCAGGCGGCGCCCGCGCGGCACATCCTCGTGCTCTATCCCCGGCCTTCCTCGGCCTACGACATCGCGATCACCAAGATCCTGCAGGTCTTCGCCGACAAGGAGATCGATGCCGGCTTCACGGTGATCAACTTCAACAACGAGGACAGCCGCGGCCAGGCGGCGATCGAGCTCGCCGAGCGCGAGCATTACGATCTCATCTTCGGCATGGGCTCGGAATCGACCGCCTGGCTCTACCAGCACTACCGCGGCCGCCGGATCCCGGTGATCTCGGTCTGCTCGAAGGATCCGGTCGAGCTCGGTCAGATCGCCAGCTACGACAGCAGCAGCGGCACCAACTTCGCCTTCACCTCGCTCAACATGCCGATCGCCGTGCAGATGGCCTATATCCGCGAGCTCCGTCCGGAGCTGCGCAACATGGCGATCCTGGTCGACGGCAAGAACGTGAGCGCGATGCAGACCCAGGCAGCGCCGATGGCGGAGGCCGCGCGTCAGCTCGGCATCAAGGTGCTGAACGTCGTCGTGCAGGATCCCGCCAAGGCGCGCCTCGAGCTCCGGACGCTGGTGGCTGATGCGGTCCGCACCATGAAGAAGAGCGACCCCGCCCTCGACAACAGCATCTTCTGGGTCACCGGCAGCACCTCCGTCTTCTCGGAGATCGACGTCATCAACGCCGAGGCGGACCGCGTGCCGGTCATCAGCGCGGTTCCCGAGGTGGTGCGGCCCGGCGATGACAGCGCCGCGCTCTCGATCGGCGTCAGCTTCGAGAGCAACGCGCATCTGGCCGCCGTCTATGCCGCCGATGTGCTGACCGGCCGCGCCAAGGTCGGCGAGCTCAAGGTCGGCATCGTCTCGCCGCCCGACATCGCCATCAACTTCCGCAAGGTGCGCGACATCGGCCTCAAGGTGCCGTTCAGCTTCTTCGAGAACGCCGCCTTCGTCTACGACTACGACGGCCGCATGGTGCGCGGCAGCACGGTGGGTCCGAAGACCGGCGGATGACTCGGCTCGGCTCGCGTCTGACCCCAGCCTAGCCGTACTGACATCAGGCGAGGTTCGCCGCTACACTCGGCTCATGCGCAAAGACGCGTGAGAGGGGGGATGGCGGGGGAGAGGCGCTGGAGGCTCAGTCAGCTCCGCACCTGGATGGAGCGGATCGGCGTGTTCGGACCGGCGATCCTGCTGACCGCCGCCGCTTTCGCGATCGCCTACCATTTCGTCCAACCCGCGCCGCCGCGGCACATCGTGATGGCGACGGGTTCCAAGGACGGCGTCTACTATTACTACGGCCGCATCTATCGCGATCTCCTGGCCAAGGAGGGGATCGAGGTCACCCTCAAGGAGACGGCGGGCTCGATCGCCAACATCGACCTGCTGAACCGCGGCGAGGCGGACTTCGGCTTCGTCCAGGGCGGCACGCGAAGCGACAGCGGCGATACCCCGCTGCGCTCGCTAGCGAGCCTCTACTTCGAGCCCATCTGGGTCTTCGTGCGGGCGGACCTGCCGGTCGCCCGGCTCGCCGATCTCCGCGGATACCGGATCGCCGTCGACGGGGAGGGCAGCGGCACCCGCGCCGTCGCCCTGCAGCTGCTGAGCGACATCGGGCTCGACGGCGCTGCCGTCCGGATCTCGCCGCTCGGCGGAGCCGAGGCGGCCAAGGAGCTCCATGACGGCGGGCTCGACGCCGCGTTCTTCATCAGCGCCGCCAATGCCGCCTATGTGCGCGGCCTGCTGGCGGCGCGCGACATCCGCCTCCTCGCCATCGACCGGGCGCCGGCCTTTCGCCTGCAGCATCGCTTCCTGTCGCTGCTGACGCTTCCCGAGGGCGCGATCGACCTCGCAACCGACGTGCCGCCTGCCGACACGGTGCTGCTCGCGCCTGCGGCCAACCTCGTAGTGGGCGAGGACTTCCATCCGGCGCTCGCCGAGCTCCTGCTGATCGAGGCGCGCAAGATCCACGGCTATGCCGGCGTCTTCGAGGAGGCGGGCGAGTTCCCGTCGCGGAAGTATCTCGAATATCCGATCGCCGACACCGCGCAGCGCTTCTTCGATTCCGGCCCGTCTTTCCTTCAGCGCTATCTTCCGTTCTGGGCGGCGAACCTGATCGACCGGCTGAAGATCATGCTGCTGCCGCTGATCGCGCTGGCATATCCGCTGCTGCGGATCATTCCGCCGACCTATGACTGGCGCATGCGCTCGCGGATCGACCACTGGTACCGGGAGCTGCAGGCGATCGAGCGGGATCTCGAGGCCGGCGTCGGCCGAGACGAGCTGCAGCGCCGGCTCCGGGAGCTCGACGCGCTGGAGACCAAGGTGCGCCGGCTGACCATGCCGGTCGCCTACGGCAACCCGCTCTACAGCCTCCGGCTCCACATCGCCATGCTGCGCGACCAGCTGCGGAGCGCCGTCGAGCACAGCGCGTAACGATTGATCTCTTTAAGAGATTGATTTTATCAATCTAATAAATTGGAAGGATTGGTTGCGGGAGCGCAGATTCTCCTCGTCAGGCGATCGTCGCCGCAGCCGAACCGAGGAGGAACCGATGCGCACCGCAAATCCACGCTCCCGTCACCCCGCCATCGCTCTCGCGCTGGGAGCCTCGCTCCTGCTGGCCGGATGCGCCGGCACCGTGCCTTCGGCTTCCTTCTCTCGGGTCGCCGAAAGCACCGCCGCCATCCCCGCCGGCGAGGCGCGGATCTACTTCTATCGCGACTACGAGCCCTATGAGAGCCTGGCGCGGCCGGCGCTCTATCTGAACGGCGAGATGGTCGGCAAGTCCGAGCCCGGCGGCGTTTCCTATCGCGACGTGGCGCCCGGCGCCTACCGGATCAAGGTCGCAAGCCAGGGCCTCTACTGGCATCCGACCAAGACCGTGACGCTCGCCGCCGGCGAGGTCGCCTACGCCAAGGTCGAATCCCTGGCGAGCGCCGACAGCGGCGAGTTCACCCGCGACACCTTCGTGGTGGTGCTGACCGCGAAGCCCGAGGCGGCGCGGCAGATCGCCGAGCTGCGCGATGTCGGCGGCGAGAGCCGCTGACCGACGCCGCAGCGGAAACGAGAGGAGCCTGTCATGTTCAGTCGCAACATCGGTCGCTGGACCACGGATCTCGATAGCACCGATCCGGCGCGCGCCGTCGTCAATGGCCGGGAGATCGCCGCCGCCTGGCTGCTGGCGCTGCTGTTCGTCGGCATCGCCGGCCTGCCGGGCCTGCTGACGCTCGCCCACAGCTGAAGCGCTCGCGGCTCAGCGCTTGCCGGGCGCCGCTACTTCACCGCCCGCAAGGCCTCGTCGCGGCGGATGCTGCGCGCCGCCGGGAAGCGCACGATCGCGGTGGTGCCGACCGCCGGCGCGCTCTCGAGCTCGAAGCGGCCGCCGTGCAGCTCGGCGAAGGCCTTGACCAGCGGCAATCCCAAGCCGGTGCCGGCGTAGCGGCGGCTCAGCGAATTGTCGATCTGGCCGAAGCGCTCGAGGGCGCGGGGAATGTCCTCGGGCGCGATGCCGATACCGGTGTCCTCCACCGAGAGCGCCAGCGCGTTGCTGTCGTCGCAGGCGGCGCGCAGCACGGCGCGGCCGCCCTTGGGCGTGAACTTGATCGCGTTCGAGAGCAGGTTGGACATGATCTGCTTGATCAGGCGCTCGTCGGCGCGCAGCAGTGGCAGCCCGTCCGGCACCTCGGCGGCGAGCGCCACGCCGGCGGTCTCGGCGCGCTCGCGGGTGAGGCGCAGCAGCGAGCCCGCAAGCTGGGCGAGGTCGATCGCCTCCTCGTGCAGCTCGATCTTGCCGGACTCCACCTTGGAGATGTCGAGGACGTCGTTGATGATGCTGAGGAGGAGCTTGCCGCTCTCGAGGATGTCCCGCGCATAGCCGCGATAGGAGGCGCTCCCGAGCGGCCCGTGCAGCTCCTGCGCCATGATGTCGGAGAAGCCGATGATGGCGTTGAGGGGCGTCCTGAGCTCGTGGCTCATGGTGGCGATGAACTCGGACTTGCCGCGGTTCTCGAGCTCGGCGCGCTCCTTGGCGTGCATCAGCTCCTGCTCGCGGCGCGCGATCCGCGTGGCGTCGAGGATGACGCCGTCCCAGAGCACCGATCCGTCCGGCATCTGCTTCGGGCGCGCGATGGCATGCGTCCATTTGCGCGTGCCGTCGCGGCTGATGATCTCGGCCTCGACGTCCCAGATGCTGAGGGTCTTCGACGCCTCCAGCAGACGCTCGCGGAAATCCTCGCGATAGCTCGGGCCGTGGCAGGCGAAGAGCGCCTTGGGGTCGGCGAGGATCTCCTCCGCCGGCACGCCGAAGAGGTCGTAGGCGCCTTCGCTGATGTAGGTGTAGCGGATGTCACCGTCGGGGCTGACGCGGCGCTGGTAGACGACGCCGGGGATGCTGGCGGCGAGCGCGGCGAAGCGCTCGTCCGCGGTGCGGAGCGCCGCCGCCGAATGATCGTTCTCGATCGCGATGCGGACGAGGCGGGCGAGGGCGCGCATCCGCTGGAATGCATCGCGGCTGAGCTCGTCCGCAGCCGCCTCGCGGAGCGCGATGATGCCGATGATCTGGCCGCGCCGACCGATCACCGGGTGGAGCGCCGCCGGCGGCACGCCCAGATGATGCGCGATGCTCCAGAGCGCGCCGCGCCGCCGCGCGTCGCCGCCCTTGTTTTCGGGAGCCGCCACCGCCAGGGATGCCGTCGCGGCGGCCGGATCGGCTGGGAGGGAGCCGGCGCCGCCTTCGGCATCGGCGGCGCGGAGCTGGCCGTTGTCGGGATCGGCAAGGAAGATCTCGCAGCGCGCCGGCGGCGCCAGACGCTCGATCTCGCGGGCGATCCGCCCCAGCACGGCGCCGAGCCGGGCGCCGCCGTCGATCAGGCCGAGGATCTCGTCCTGGGCCTCCAGCAGCTGCAGCCGTTGCGCTTCCGGCGCGCCGTCCGCCCCGGCGGGTCGCGGCGCCTCGGCGCTCTCCGGCGCATTCTTCTTCGGCTTGCGATGGGGCTGGGGCGGCTGGCGACCCATGGGCTCTGCTCTGTGGCGGAAGGTGCGTGCGGCCATCTCCGGTTGTGGATACCGGGAGATCTTCGCTATTTTTCAAGATGATACCGCCGGATCGCTTAAGTCTTGTTGAACCGCCGCGGCGCAGGCCCGGGTATTCGATCAAATGCCGCAAATTTACGGAGATCGGTGGCGAATTATTCTAAAATCCTCGCACAGGGCGCGTTAACCCTGGGAGCAGACCCTCTCCGGGAGGCCGACATGCGAACCCCGCCCGGGCTAGCCTGACGGCGGGGTTCGGCTTGGGTGGCTATGAGAGCTCACCGCCCGGTCACGAGACCGAGCTCTGGGTTTGGCGCTCGTCAACACTGATCCGGTGGAGCCATGCTTGTTAGGCATCCTCCCGCCTTGTTGCGCCATCATTGGATGTGTGTCGGTTTCGTGAAGGATCAACGGGCGGCTCGCGCAGCTTTGTTGCTTTTTTCGGCACCACGGCTGGAACCGCTCCATATGACGGCGGAAGCCCCTCGCGCCCTTCCCATTGCTTTCCCCGCCGCCTCTCGGCTAGAGAGGCGCTCCCGATGACCCAGCTCGCCGACGAAATCGCCCGCCGCCGCACCTTCGCGATCATCTCGCATCCGGACGCCGGCAAGACCACGCTCACCGAGAAGCTGCTGCTGTTCGGCGGTGCGATCCAGCTTGCGGGCGAGGTGAAGGCGCGCGGCGAGCGCCGGCGCGTGCGCTCCGACTGGATGGACGTGGAGCGCGAGCGCGGCATCTCCGTGAGCTCGGCGGTGATGACCTTCGAGCATGATGGCCTCACCTTCAACCTGCTGGACACGCCGGGCCACCAGGACTTCAGCGAGGACACCTACCGCACGCTGACCGCCGTCGACAGCGCCGTCATGGTGCTGGACGCGGCGCGCGGCATCGAGGCGCAGACGCTCAAGCTCTTCGAGGTCTGCCGGCTCCGCGACGTTCCCATCATCACTTTCATCAACAAGCTCGACCGCGAGGCGCGCGAGCCCTTCGACCTCCTCGACGAGATCGAGCGCACGCTCGCCCTCGACGTGACGCCGGCGAGCTGGCCGATCGGCATGGGGCGCGATTTCCTCGGCACCTACGATCTCTTCCACGATGCGCTCTTGCTGTTCGAGCGCGGCGCCGGCGAGCGCGTCACCGAGCCGGTGCGCTGCGAGGGGCTGGAGGATCCGAAGCTCGCGACGCTGCTGCCGGCGGCGGCGCTGGCGAAGCTCCGCGAGGAGGTGGCGATGGCGCGCGGTCTCTGCCCGCCCTTCGATCTCGAGAGCTACCGCGCGGGGCATCTGACGCCGGTCTATTTCGGCAGCGCCCTCAACAATTTCGGCGTCCGCGAGCTGATCCGCGGCATCGGCGACGTGGCGCCGCCGCCGCGGCCGCAGCCGGCGGAGCCGCATCCCGTCGATCCCGCGACGGACTCGGTCGCGGGGTTCGTCTTCAAGGTGCAGGCCAACATCGATCCGCAGCACCGCGACCGCATCGCCTTCTTGCGCCTCTGCTCCGGCCGCTTCCGGCGCGGCATGAAGCTCCGCCACGGCCGCACCGCCCGGCAGATGGCGATCCAGAACCCGGTCTTCTTCCTGGCGCGCGAGCGCAACCTCGCCGAAGAGGCCTGGCCCGGCGACATCATCGGCATTCCCAATCACGGCACGCTCCGCATCGGCGACACGCTCACCGAGGGCGAGGAGATCCGCGTCACCGGCATCCCCAACTTCGCGCCGGAGATCCTGCGCCGCGTCCGCCTCGACGATCCCCTGAAGTCGAAGCACCTGGCGCGCGCCTTGGAGCAGCTCGCCGAGGAAGGCGTCACCCGCATCTTCAAGCCCAACATGGGCGGCGACTGGATCGTCGGCGTGGTGGGGCCGCTGCAGCTCGAGGTGCTCGCCGCCCGCATCAAGACCGAGTACAGCCTCGGCGTCCGCTTCGAGACCGCGCCCTTCGTGACCGCGCGCTGGGTCGCCGGCGAGCCCGCCGAGCTCAAACGCTTCGTCGACGCCAATCCCTCGACCACGGCGGAGGATCACGACGGCGTCCCCGTCTATCTCGCCCGCAACAACTGGGATCTCGAGACGACGACCAAGGAATGGCCCAAGCTCCGCTTCACCGCGACGCGCGAGCACAGTTGAGGGGTGACTGCACGATCAGCTAGCGTGCTTCGAGACACAGTCCTGCGGACCGCTCTTCAGCATGAGGAGAGTTCTTTGTGGCACTAAGCAAATTGCCTCATCCTGGGGAGACCGCGCGGCGGGCGTCTCGAAGCACGCACCGCGGCTGGTCCAGGGCGCGGTCATGACCATCCTCAGCGTCCTCGATCAATCGCCGGTGCGCGCCGGCGGCACGGCCGCCGATGCGCTCAACGAGACCGTGGAGCTGGCGCAGAAGGCCGAGCGCTGGGGCTATCATCGCTACTGGCTCGCCGAGCACCACGCGAGCGAGGGGCTTGCAGGATCGGCGCCGGAAATCATGGTGGCGCGGGTCGCCGCCGCGACCTCGCGGATGCGCGTGGGCTCCGGCGGCGTGATGCTGAGCCATTACAGCCCGCTCAAGGTGGCGGAGACCTTCCGCGTGCTGGAGACGCTCTATCCCGGCCGCATCGATCTCGGCATCGGCCGCGCGCCGGGGAGCGACCAGCTCACCGCCCGCGCGCTGCAGGCGGGGCCGGGCGCCGCGCCGCTCGAATATTTCCCGAGCCAGGTGCAGGACCTGCTCGGCTATCTCGGCCGCGGGCTCCCGGCGGAGCATCCCTTCGCGCGGATCCGCGTGACGCCGGAGCCGGCGGCGCCGCCGGAGGTGTGGCTCCTGGGCTCCAGCGACCAGAGCGCCATGGTGGCGGCCTACCTCGGCTGCGCTTTCTCCTTCGCGCATTTCATCACCGACCAGGGCGGGCCGCAGGTGATGGAGGCCTATCGCCGGCAGTTCCGCCCCTCGCCCAGCCTCGCGGCGCCGCTCGGCAGCATCGGCGTCTTCGTGCTGGTGGCCGACACGGATGCCGAGGCGCAGCGCCTCGCGACGAGCCGCGATCTCTGGCGGCTCCGCCTCGATCAGGGCTTTCTGGGGCCGATCCCCACCATCGCGGAGGCGGAGGCCTATCCCTATTCGCCGGAGGAGCAGCGCCGCGTCGCCTTCAACCGCCGCCGCATGGTGATCGGCCCGCCGGAGCAGGCGAAAGCGCAGCTCCTCGATCTCGCCCGGCAATACGGCGTCGAGGAACTGGTGGTGGTCAGCATCTGCTATGACTTCGCGGCGCGGCTCAGGTCCTACGAGCTGCTGGCCCAGGTCTTCGAGTTCCAGCCGCGTGCCGGGTGATGGCGGCGGAGCCGCGCATCGAGATCCGCGCGGCCGCGATCGCCGAGCGGCCGGTCCTCGACCGCCTGCTGCAGCTCTACTGCCACGATTTCTCCGAGTTTGCCGACATCGACAGCGCCCACGGCCGCGTCGACGCGGAAGGCCGCTTTTCCTATCCCTGGCTCGATCTTTATTGGAGCGAGGAAGGCCGCGAGGCGCTGCTTCACCGCGTGAGCGGCGATATCAGCGGCTTCGTGCTGCTCAATCGCTGGTCGCCCAGCGGCGAGCCCGTCGACCGTTCCATCGCCGAGTTCTTTGTGCTGCGCAAATACCGCCGCGCCGGGGTCGGGCGCGAGTTGGCGCACCGCGTTCTGCGCGACCGCCCGGGCCGCTGGGAGATCCCCGTCGCCGCCTACAACGCACCGGCGCAGACGTTCTGGTCCCGGGCGATCGCCGATCTCGGCCTCGACAATGTCGAGCGGCTCGAGGGGGACGGCG
>DATJOK010000044.1:0-15752 GCA_035507155.1 Allostellaceae bacterium | reverse complement strand
GGAGATGGTGATGCCGGGCGACAACATCTCGATGGAGGTGGAGCTGATCGCGCCCATCGCCATGGAGAAGGGCCTGCGGTTTGCCATCCGCGAGGGCGGCCGCACCGTCGGCGCCGGCGTCGTCGCCGATATCATCAAGTAATACGCGGTCACCTAGGAGTGTAGCTCAACTGGTAGAGCACCGGTCTCCAAAACCGGGGGTTGGGGGTTCGAGCCCCTCCACTCCTGCCATCGTTCCCGAAGCCGGTTTGAGCGCTAGCAAGTGCGAGACGAGGGCGCTATAGTCGCCGCCTTAAAAATCGACCCCCCAAAGATGGCACGGATCAGCCCCGCAGAATTTCTCCGGCAGGTGCGACAGGAAGTGGCGCGCGTCACTTGGCCTTCGCGCAGGGAGCTGACCATGACCACGGCGATGGTGTTCCTGATGGCGTTTGCAGTCGCCCTGTTCTTCTTCGTGATCGACGAGGCGTTCTCCTACGCCGTGCGCTACGTGCTGGGGATCGGGGCCTGAGATGACGCAACGCTGGTACGTCATCCACGTCTACTCCGGCTTCGAGAAGAAGGTCGCGTCCTCGATCCGCGAGCAGGCGGAGCAGAAGGGTCTCGCCGACCGCTTCGAGGAGGTGCTGGTGCCCACCGAGGAGGTCGTCGAGGTCAAGCGCGGCGCCAAGGTGAGCTCGGAGCGCAAATTCTTCCCCGGCTATGTGCTGGTGAAGATGGACCTCTCCGATGAGACCTGGCACCTCGTCAAGAATACGCCGAAGGTGACCGGCTTCCTCGGCGGCAAGGGCCGCCCGGTGCCGATCACCGACAACGAGGCGCAGCGGATCATGCGCCAGGTGCAGGAGGGGATCGAGCGGCCGAAGCCGTCGATCACCTTCGAGGTCGGCGAGCAGGTGCGCGTCTCCGACGGCCCCTTCACCTCCTTCAACGGCGTGGTGGAGGAAGTGGACGAGGAGAAGGCGCGGATCAAAGTGGCGGTCTCCATCTTCGGCCGCGCCACGCCGGTGGAGTTGGAGTACTCGCAGGTGGAGAAGCTCTAGTCTCCACGTTACGAGCGCATCGAGGGCTGGTGTCGCGGCTCGATGCGCTCGGATAAACAAGTCGCGCACACCGAATTTCTCCGCGGGAGGCACGCCATGCCGCACCGCGGATCCCTCGAGCAATAGGAAGGGATGGTTATGGCGAAGAAGGTCGTGGGTTTCATCAAGCTGGAGGTGCCGGCGGGAAAGGCTAACCCGTCGCCGCCGATCGGCCCCGCGCTCGGTCAGCGCGGCCTCAACATCATGGAGTTCTGCAAGGCGTTCAACGCGCGGACGCAGGGTCTGGAGCCGGGGATGCCGATCCCCGTGGTGATCACCGCCTATGGCGATCGCAGCTTCACCTTCGAGACCAAGACGCCGCCGGCGAGCTACTTCCTGAAGAAGGCGGCCGGCGTCGAGAAGGGCTCGCAGACGCCCTCCAAGGGCTTCGTCGGCAAGGTCACGATGAAGCAGATCCGCGAGATCGCGGAAAAGAAGATGAAGGACCTGAACGCGAAGGACCTCGAGGGTGCCGCCCGCATGATCGCGGGCTCGGCGCGCTCGATGGGCCTCGAGGTGGTGGAGTAATCCCATGGCCCAGACCGGAAAGCGCTTCAAGAAGGCGAGCGAGGGGATCAATCCCGAGGCCTACTACCCGCTCCCCGAGGCGGTGAAGATGGTGAAGTCGCGCGCCAAGGCGAAGTTCGACGAGACCATCGAGATCTCGCTCAACCTCAACATCGACCCCCGGAAGTCCGAGCAGAACCTGCGCGGCACGGTGATGCTGCCGAGCGGCACCGGCAAGACGCTCCGGGTCGCGGTCTTCGCCAAGGGGCCGCGGGCCGAGGAGGCGAAGGCGGCCGGCGCAGACCTGGTCGGCGCCGAGGACCTTGCAGAAAAGGTCCAGGCGGGCCAAATAGACTTCGATCGCGCGATCGCGACCCCCGACATGATGGGCCTCGTCGGCCGGCTCGGCAAAGTGCTGGGCCCGCGCGGCCTGATGCCGAACCCGAAGCTCGGCACGGTCACCGCGAACGTCAGCGAGGCGGTGAAGGCGGCCAAAGGCGGCCAGGTCGAGTATCGGACCGAGAAGGCCGGCATCATCCATGCCGGGGTCGGCAAAGCGAGCTTTACCGAGGATGCGATTGTCGCCAATGTGCGCGCCTTCGTCGGTGCCATCACCCGCTCGCGTCCCACCGGGATCAAGGGCGCCTTCCTGAAGAAGGTCAGCCTCTCCTCGACCATGGGGCCGGGGGTGAAACTGGATTTGACGACCCTCGAGGCCTGAGCCGGAGGATCGTCTTAAGTGCTTCCACCGGCTTGCTCTTTCGGGAGCGGCCGGCGGTCGGCGGAGCGGAATCCGGGCCCTTCGGGGCGCGGCTACCGCTTCGGTCCTGTCCGAGACTGCTGGTGCCGGGCTGCCGGCTTAAGGCCCCCTCGGGGGGCGCCCGCATGAGACAGGGGTTTCCGGACCGCGAGCGCTCGTCGCAAGCGGCCTGGTGCTTCTGGGACAGGCGAACGGGTGGCAGGCCTGCTTCGGCTTTGCCGCCCTCGTGCAACCGATCCGCATCCCGGGGCAGTCGGCCTCGGGCACGGATCATGAGTCGGAGACGAGCTGTGGACCGGGCACAAAAAGCGAAGCTGGTCGATACGCTCCACCAAGCGCTCTCTGACACCGCGTGTGTCGTGGTCACGCACCAGAACGGGATGACCGTCGAGGAAGTGACCCAGCTGCGGCGTCAGATGCGGGCGGCGGGCGCCGGCTTCAAGGTAACCAAGAACCGCCTCGCTCGCCGCGCTCTTGCAGGCACGAAGTTCGAGCCACTGTCGACGCTGTTCAAGGGGCCGACCGCGATCGCTTTCTCGCGCGACCCCGTGGCAGCGGCGAAGGTAGCCGTCGAGTTCGCCAAGAAGAACGAAAAGCTGCTGATCATCGGGGGTGGCCTCGGTGAGCAGCGGCTCGACGCCAAGGGCATCAATGCCCTCGCTACCATGCCGTCGCTCGATCAGCTCCGCGCGAAGCTCCTGGGCATGCTGCAAACGCCGGCGACACGTATCGCCGGGGTGCTGCAGGCCCCGGGCGCCCAACTCGCGCGGGTATTCGCTGCCTACGGCAAGACGGGCTGAGGCCAGAGTCGTTGAAAATCTTGTATTTTTCTCCATCCCAGAGGTGCTACAATGGCTGATCTTGCGAAGTTGGTGACCGAGCTCTCGAGCCTGACCGTCCTGGAGGCGGCAGAGCTCTCGAAGATGCTCGAAGAGAAGTGGGGCGTGTCGGCGGCGGCGCCGGTTGCGGTGGCCGCGGTCGGGGCGGGCGGCGCGGGTGCGCCGGCTGCCGAGGCTGCTGCCGAGAAGACGGAGTTCAACGTGATCCTGGCGAATTCCGGCGAAAAGAAAATCAACGTTATCAAAGAGGTGCGTGCGATCACGGGCCTTGGCCTCAAGGAGGCGAAGGACCTGGTCGAAGGCGCGCCCAAGCCCATCAAGGAGGGCGTCAACAAAGACGAGGCCGCGAAGATCAAGAAGCAGCTCGAAGAGGCGGGTGCGACGGTCGAGATTAAATAAGGTAGACCGAGCCATGTCGCGGGCCGGGGAGCAGGCGAGTGCCGCCACTCCTTCGGCCGGCGGGGTGCTCGAGCCGGGGCGTGCTGTGGCGGCGCGCCGGCCGGCTTTTTGCGTTTGGCGGGCCTCTTGCGTGGGGCTCGGCGAGAGGGCGCCAGGCGACGCGCCGCCGGTTGCCGCCACATGAGTGCTCTGAACTATGCGTGGCGGATCACCGCCGCGCGGCGGGTTTGACTGACGAGGACCATCCATGACGAAGTCGTTCACGGGTCGCAAGCGTATTCGCAGGAGCTTCGGGCGCATTCCTGAGGTGGCTCCGATGCCGAACCTCATCGAGGTGCAGAAGAGCTCCTACGACCATTTCCTGCAGATGGGCGTGCCGCCCGAGGGCCGGACCAGCGTCGGCCTGCAGGAGGTGTTCAAGTCCGTCTTCCCGATCCGCGACTTCGCCGACCGCGCCCGCCTGGAGTTCGTCCGCTACGAGCTCGAGGAGCCGAAATACGACGTCGAGGAGTGCCAGCAGCGCGGCATCACGTTTGCCGCGCCGCTCAAGGTGACCTTGCGCCTGGTCGTCTGGGACGTCGACGAGGAGACCGGCTCCCGCTCGATCCGCGACATCAAGGAGCAGGATGTCTACATGGGCGACATGCCGCTCATGACCAAGAATGGCACCTTCATCATCAACGGCACCGAGCGCGTCATCGTCTCGCAGATGCACCGCTCGCCCGGCGTGTTCTTCGACCACGACAAGGGCAAGACGCATTCCTCCGGCAAGTATCTCTTCGCCGCCCGCGTCATCCCCTATCGCGGCTCCTGGCTCGACTTCGAGTTCGACGCCAAGGACCACATGTACGTGCGCATCGACCGCCGCCGCAAGCTGCCGGTGACGACGCTGCTGATGGCGCTCGACAGCAAGCAGACGCAGGATCTGCGCGCCCAGCGCGCCGCCGAGGGCAAGTCGCTGCAGCCTTATGAGGCGCAGGGCATGTCGCGGGAGGAGATCCTCGCCTTCTTCTACGACAACATCCTCTACACCCACGCCAAGAAGGGCTGGACCGCGCCGTTCGACCCGCAGCGCTATCGCGGCGGCGTCAAGCTGATCGCCGATCTCATCGATGCGAAGACCGGCAAGGCGCGCGCCGAGGCGGGCAGCAAGCTCACGCCGCGCGGCGCCCGCAAGCTCTTCGACGACGGCCTGCGCGAGATCCAGGTCACCAAGGAGGAGCTGGTCGGCCGCTTCCTCGCCATCGACGTCATCAACGAGGACACCGGCGAGGTGCTGGCCGAGGCCGGCGACGAGATCACCGACGCGCTCCTCATCCAGATCGAGGAAGGCAAGACCAAGAAGCTGCCGGTGCTGGCGATCGACCACGTGGCGGTCGGCCCCTACATGCGCAACACGCTGATGATCGACAAGAACGCCGCCCGCGAGGACGCGCTGATCGACATCTATCGCGTGATGCGCCCGGGCGAGCCGCCGACGCTGGAGACCGCCGAGGCCCTCTTCCAGGGCCTGTTCTTCGACCAGGAGCGCTACGACCTCTCGGCGGTCGGCCGGGTGAAGATGAACTCGCGCCTCAACCAGACCACCGACGACCAGGTGCGCGTCCTTCGCAAGGAGGACATCCTGGCGATCCTCAAGGTGCTCGTCGAACTGAAGGATGGGCGCGGCGAGATCGACGACATCGACCATCTCGGCAACCGCCGGGTGCGCTCGGTGGGCGAGCTCATGGAGAACCAGTACCGCGTCGGCCTCCTGCGCATGGAGCGGGCGATCCGCGAGCGCATGAGCTCGGTCGAGATCGACACCGTGATGCCGCACGACCTCATCAACGCCAAACCGGCGGCGGCGGCGGTGCGCGAGTTCTTCGGCTCCTCGCAGCTCTCGCAGTTCATGGATCAGACCAACCCGCTGTCGGAGATCACCCACAAGCGCCGCCTCTCGGCGCTGGGCCCGGGCGGTCTCACCCGCGAGCGCGCCGGCTTCGAGGTGCGCGACGTGCATCCGACGCACTACGGCCGCATCTGCCCGATCGAGACGCCGGAAGGCCCGAACATCGGCCTCATCAACAGCCTCGCGACCTATGCGCGGGTGAACCAGTACGGCTTCATCGAGAGCCCCTACCGCAGGGTGAAGGACGGTCACGTCACCGACGACGTGGTCTATCTCTCGGCGATGGACGAGGGCCGCTACACGATCGCCCAGGCGAACGTGCCGGTCGATGACAAGAACCGCTTCGTCGAGGACCTGATCTCCTGCCGGAAGGGCGGCGAGTTCGTGATGTCGCGTCCGCAGGACATCGAGCTCGTCGACGTGTCGCCGAAGCAGCTGGTCTCGGTGGCCGCCGCGCTCATTCCGTTCCTGGAGAACGACGACGCCAACCGCGCCCTCATGGGCTCGAACATGCAGCGCCAGGCGGTCCCGCTCATCCGCGCCGAGGCGCCGCTCGTCGGCACCGGCATGGAGGAGACGGTGGCGCGGGATTCCGGCGTCACCATCATCGCGCGCCGCTCGGGCGTGGTGGACCAGGTGGATGGCATGCGCATCGTCATCCGCGCCACCGAGGAGATGGCGGCGACCGCCTCGGGCGTCGACATCTACAACCTGCTCAAGTTCCAGCGCTCGAACCAGAACACCTGCATCACCCAGCGTCCGCTGGTCCGCGTCGGCGACGTGGTGAAGGCGGGCGACGTGATCGGCGACGGTCCCTCGACCCAGCTCGGCGAGCTCGCCTTGGGCCGCAACGTGCTCTGTGCCTTCATGCCGTGGAACGGCTATAACTTCGAGGACTCGATCCTCATCTCCGAGCGCATCGTCTCCGACGACGTCTTCACCTCGATCCACATCGAGGAATTCGAGGTGATGGCGCGCGACACCAAGCTCGGCCAGGAGGAGATCACCCGCGACATTCCCAATGTCGGCGAGGAGGCGCTCAAGAACCTGGACGAGGCCGGCATCGTCTATATCGGCGCCGACGTGAAGCCGGGCGACATCCTGGTCGGCAAGGTGACGCCGAAGGGCGAATCGCCGATGACGCCGGAAGAGAAGCTGCTGCGCGCGATCTTCGGCGAGAAGGCCTCCGACGTGCGCGACACCTCGCTCCGCCTGCCGCCGGGCGTTTCCGGCACGGTCGTGGAGGTGCGCGTGTTCTCCCGCCGCGGCGTCGACAAGGACGAGCGCGCGCTCGCCATCGAGCGGGCGGAGATCGAGCGGCTCGCCAAGGACCGCGACGACGAGCGCGCGATCCTGGAGCGCAGTTTCCAGGCGCGGCTCAAGGAGCTGCTGATGGGCCAGACCGCCCAGGCCGGCCCCAAGGGCTTCAAGGGCCCGGTGAAGGTCACCGAGCCGGTGCTGGCGGAGTTCACGCCCGGCCAGTGGCGGCATTTCGCGGTCAAGAGCGACGAGCAGCAGGCCATCATCGAGACGCTGAAGAAGCAGATGGATGAGGCGACCGAGGAGCTGCAGAAGCGCTTCGAGAGCAAGGTCGAGAAGCTGCAGCGCGGCGACGAGCTGCCGCCCGGCGTCATGAAGATGGTCAAGGTCTTCGTGGCGGTGAAGCGCAAGCTGCAGCCCGGCGACAAGATGGCGGGCCGGCACGGCAACAAGGGCGTGATCTCGCGCATCGTCCCCGGCGAGGACATGCCGTACCTCGAGGACGGCACGCCGGTCGACATCGTGCTCAATCCGCTGGGCGTGCCGAGCCGCATGAACGTCGGACAGATCCTGGAGACGCATCTCGGCTGGGCCTCGGCAGGCCTCGGCCGGCAGATCGGCGACATGATCGACCGCGTCAGGCGGAGCGCGAACACCCAGGACCTGCGTCAGTATCTGACCAAGCTCTATCCGGATCAGACCGATCGCAAGGACATCGCCGCGATGGAGGACAACACCCTCATCGAGCTTGGCGAGAATCTGAAGCACGGCATCCCGATGGCGAGCCCGGTGTTCGACGGCGCGCGCGAGGAGGACATCGTCAAGATGCTGACCGAGGCGGGTCTCGACGCCAGCGGCCAGGTGACGCTCACCGACGGCCGCACCGGCGAGACGTTCCACCGCAAGGTGACCGTCGGCTACATCTACATGATGAAGCTGCACCACCTGGTGGACGACAAGATCCACGCGCGCTCGATCGGCCCCTACAGCCTGGTCACCCAGCAGCCGCTGGGCGGCAAGGCGCAGTTCGGCGGCCAGCGCTTCGGCGAGATGGAGGTGTGGGCGCTCGAGGCCTACGGCTCCGCCTATACGCTGCAGGAGATGCTGACCGTGAAGTCGGACGACGTCTCCGGCCGAACCAAGGTCTACGAGGCGATCGTGCGCGGCGATGACAACTTCGAGGCGGGCATTCCGGAATCCTTCAACGTGCTGGTGAAGGAGCTCCGCTCGCTCGGTCTCAACGTCGAGCTGGAGCAGCGCAGCTTCTGATCTCGAGCCAACCATCCATGGGCGGGGCGGCCTGTCGCCGTCCCGGCCCGACGGTCCCGGCGACGGGATCGCGAGTTACCTCAGAGAGGGATCGTTCATGAACGAGTTGATGAACATCTTCGGTCAAGTGACGGGGCTGCAGAGCTTCGACCAGATCAAGATCTCGATCGCCAGCCCGGAGCGCATCCGCTCCTGGTCCTTCGGCGAGATCAAGAAGCCGGAGACGATCAACTATCGGACCTTCAAGCCGGAGCGCGATGGCTTGTTCTGCGCCCGCATCTTCGGCCCGATCAAGGACTACGAGTGCTTGTGCGGCAAGTACAAGCGCATGAAGTACCGCGGCATCATCTGCGAGAAGTGCGGCGTCGAGGTGACGCTCTCGAAGGTGCGCCGCGACCGCATGGGCCATATCGAGCTGGCCTCGCCGGTGGCGCATATCTGGTTCCTGAAGTCGCTGCCGAGCCGCATCGGCCTGCTGCTCGACATGACCCTCAAGGATCTGGAGAAGATCCTCTACTTCGAGAGCTACGTGGTGATCGAGCCCGGCCTCTCGCCGCTCAAGCTGCATCAGCTGCTGTCCGAGGACGAGTTCGTCAAGGCGCAGGAGGAGTACGGCGAGGAGGCGTTCACCGCCTCGATCGGCGCCGAGGCGCTGCGCACCATGCTGTCCGCGATCAAGCTCGAGGACGAGCACGAGAACCTGCGCGTCGCCCTCCGGGAGACCACCTCCGAGGCCAAGCGCAAGAAGCTGGTCAAGCGCTTGAAGCTGGTGGAGGCCTTCATCCAGTCGCAGAGCCGGCCGGAGTGGATGATCCTCGAGGTGGTGCCGGTGATCCCGCCCGAGCTCCGCCCGCTGGTGCCGCTCGACGGCGGCCGCTTCGCGACCTCGGACCTCAACGACCTCTACCGCCGCGTCATCAATCGCAACAACCGCCTGAAGCGGCTGATCGAGCTGCGCGCGCCTGACATCATCGTGCGCAACGAGAAGCGCATGCTGCAGGAGGCGGTGGACGCGCTCTTCGACAACGGCCGTCGCGGCCGCGTCATCACCGGCGCCAACAAGCGCCCGCTGAAGTCGCTCTCCGACATGCTGAAGGGCAAGCAGGGCCGGTTCCGCCAGAACCTGCTCGGCAAGCGCGTCGACTATTCCGGCCGCTCGGTGATCGTGGTGGGTCCGGAGCTGAAGCTCCATCAGTGCGGGCTGCCGAAGAAGATGGCGCTCGAGCTCTTCAAACCCTTCATCTACTCGAAGCTCGAGCTCTACGGCATGGCGAGCACCATCAAGGCCGCCAAGCGCATGGTGGAGAAGGAGCGGCCGGAGGTCTGGGACATCCTCGAGGAGGTGATCCGCGAGCATCCGGTGCTGCTGAACCGCGCGCCGACGCTGCACCGCCTGGGCATCCAGGCCTTCGAGCCGATCCTCATCGAGGGCAAGGCGATCCAGCTGCATCCGCTGGTCTGCACCGCCTTCAACGCCGACTTCGACGGCGACCAGATGGCCGTCCACGTGCCGCTGTCGCTGGAGGCGCAGCTCGAGGCGCGCGTCCTCATGATGTCGACCAACAACATCCTGTCGCCCGCCAACGGCAAGCCGATCATCGTGCCGTCCCAGGACATCGTGCTCGGCCTCTACTACATCACCATGGAGCGCCCGAAGGAGAAGGGCGAGGGGATGTCGTTCGGCGACATGGGCGAGATCGAGCACGCGCTCGACGAGGGCGCGGCGACGCTCCATGCCCGCGTCACGGCGCGCCTCGACACCGTCGACAAGGAGGGCAAGCCGATCGTCGCCCGCGTCACCACGACGCCGGGCCGCATGCTGCTGTCCGAGATCCTGCCGCGCAATCCGAACGTCGGCTTCGACCTGATCAACCGCCTTCTCACCAAGAAGGAGATCAGCAACCTGATCGACCAGGTCTACCGGCACTGCGGCCAGAAGGAGACGGTGATCTTCTGCGACCGGCTGATGACGCTGGGCTTCACCCACGCCTGCCGCGCCGGCATCTCCTTCGGCAAGGATGACCTCATCATCCCCGCCGCCAAGGAGAAGCTGGTGGCGAGCGCCCAGGAGAAGGTGAAGGAGTACGAGCAGCAGTACCTCGACGGCCTCATCACCCAGGGTGAGAAGTACAACAAGGTGGTCGACGTCTGGTCGAGCTGCACCGAGAAGGTGGCCGACGAGATGATGAAGGTCATCAAGGCGATGCAGCCCGGCGAGCCGATCAACTCGGTGTGGATGATGTCGGACAGCGGCGCCCGCGGCTCGGCGGCGCAGATCAAGCAGCTCGCGGGCATGCGCGGCCTGATGGCCAAGCCCTCGGGCGAGATCATCGAGACGCCGATCATCTCCAACTTCAAGGAAGGCCTCACCGTGCTCGAGTACTTCAACTCGACGCACGGCGCGCGCAAGGGCCTCGCCGACACCGCGCTCAAGACGGCGAACTCCGGCTATCTCACCCGGCGTCTCGTCGACGTGGCGCAGGACGCGATCATCACCGAGGAGGATTGCGGCACCACCCGCGGTCTCTCCATGCGCGCGGTGATCGACGGCGGCGAGGTGATCGCGCCGCTCTCCGACCGCATCCTCGGCCGCTCCGCCTCGGTGGACGTGGTCGATCCGCTCTCCGGCGACCTGCTGGTGAAGGCGGGCGACCTCATCGACGAGGAGGCGGTAGAGCGGATCGAGCGCTCGGGCATCGATACGGTGATGATCCGCTCGGTGCTCACCTGCGAGAACCGCATCGGCGTCTGCGGCAAGTGCTACGGGCGCGACCTTGCCCGCGGCACCATGGTGAACATCGGCGAGGCGGTGGGCGTCATCGCCGCCCAGTCGATCGGCGAGCCCGGCACGCAGCTTACCATGCGCACCTTCCACATCGGCGGCGCCGTGCAGCGCGGCGCCGAGCAGTCCTCGGTCGAGACGACCTTCGAGGCGACGGTCAGGATCAAGAACCGCAACGTGGTCATCAACTCCAGCAAGGTGCCGGTGGTGATGGGCCGCAACTGCGAGGTGGTGCTGCTGGACGAGGCCGGCCGCGAGCGGGCGCGGCATCGCGTGCCCTACGGCGCGCGGCTCCTCGCCGACGAGGGCGCCAAGGTGCAGAAGGGCCAGAAGCTCGCGGAATGGGATCCCTACACGATCCCGATCATCACCGAGAAGGACGGCTTCGCCACCTACGTCGACCTCACCGAGGGCGTCTCGATGCGCGAGGTGGTCGACGAGGCGACCGGCATCTCCTCCAAGGTGGTCATCGACTGGAAGCAGCAGCCGCGCGGCAACGACCTGAAGCCGCGCATCACGCTCCGCGACGCGCAGGGCCGCGTGCTCACCCTCGCGAACGGGCTGGAGGCGCGCTACTTCATGTCGGTGGACGCCATCCTCTCGGTGGAGAACGGCGCCGAAGTGAAGGCGGGCGACGTGCTGGCGCGCATCCCGCGTGAATCCTCGAAGACCCGCGACATCACCGGCGGTCTGCCGCGCGTCGCCGAGCTCTTCGAGGCGCGGAAGCCCAAGGACTTCGCCATCATCAGCGAGGTCGACGGCCGCGTCGAGTTCGGCAAGGACTACAAGACCAAGCGCCGCATCGTCGTGACCCCGGGCCCGGAGAGCGAGAAGCAGCCGGTCGAGTACCTGATCCCCAAGGGCAAGCACATCAGCGTGCAGGAAGGGGATTACGTGATGAAGGGCGACCTGCTGATGGACGGCAACCCGGTGCCGCACGACATCCTGCGCGTGCTCGGCGTCGAGGCGCTCGCGTCTTATCTCATCAACGAGATCCAGGAGGTCTATCGCCTCCAGGGCGTGCGCATCAACGACAAGCACATCGAGGTGATCGTCCGCCAGATGCTGCAGAAGGTGGAGATCGAGGAGGCCGGCGACAGCACCTTCCTGGTCGGCGAGCAGATCGACCGCACCGAGTTCGAGGAGGAGAACGCGAAGGTGGAGCGCGAGGGCGGCAAGCCCGCGATCGCGCATCCGGTGCTGCAGGGCATCACCAAGGCGAGCCTGCAGACCAACTCGTTCATCTCCGCGGCCTCGTTCCAGGAGACGACGCGCGTCCTCACCGAGGCGGCGGTCTCGGGCCGGGTCGACGTCCTCTCGGGCCTCAAGGAAAACGTCATCGTGGGCCGGCTCATCCCCGCCGGCACCGGCAGCGTGATGGCGCGGTGGCGCCAGCTCGCCGCCGAGCGGGATCGCGAGATCGCGGCCATCGCTGCGGCCGAGAGCTCCGCGACCCCCGCCCTCGAGGCGGACCAGAAGATCGCCTGATCCCGGGCGCATCCGTGGTCGGTATCGCAGGCCAGCCCCCGGGCTGGCCTGCGTCTTTTTGGCGCTTCTGATAGCCTGAGGGAGTGCTGCTCAATGCAATGGTGCTCTAGACGATGACTGGTCCCGGCAATGGTCGAAGCGGAGCGGGAGCGGCGCCGCTCACCGAGGACGGCCGCCTCTTGCATCGCGCCGGCCGCCTCGACGACGCCGAGCGTCTCTATCGCCAGGCGCTGGCGCTCGAGCCGGAGCACGCGGAGGCGCATCACCTGCTGGCGGTGCTGGCCGGTCAGCGCGGCAATCTCCCGGGCGCCATCGCCGGCTTCCGGCGCGCCATCGAGCTGGCGGGCCCGAGCCCGGAGCGCTGCTACAACCTCGCCGAGGCGCACCGCCTCGCCGGCGATTTCTCCGCCGCGCTCGCGGCCTACAACCAGGCGCTCGCCCTCGACCCGGATTTCATCGACGCCTATCGCGATTGCGCCGATGCCGCCAAGGAGAGCGCCGCTGCCGCCGAGCGCAGCGGCGATCCCGCCGCGGCACAGCGGCTCGGCAAGATCGCGGCGCATTACCTGATCGGCCTCGGTCATGCGCACGCCCGGGCGGATCGGCTCAAGGAGGCGGATGCCGCCTATCGCGAGGCGCTGCCGCTGGCGCCCGAGGATGCGGAGCTGCTGAACGCGCTCGGCGTGCTCGCGCACAGCCGGAGCCGCGACTTCGACGCCGAGGGGTTGCTCCGCCGCGCCATCGCCGCCAACCCCGTCGTGGCGCGCTATCACAACAATCTCGGCGCCGCGCTGATGGCGCAGGTGCGCATCGACGAGGCGGCGGCCGCCTTCCGCCGCGCGCTCCAGCTCGATCCCGGTTTCGCGGACGCCCGGGCCAATCTCGAGGAGCGGCTGCTGATGCAGCTGCATTATCGCGCCGACATGCATGCGGAGATGGTGGCGGCTCTCCACAAGGACTGGGGCACGCTCGTGGTTTCGCGCGCCGCCGCCGTGAGTCCGCCGGCGGCCTTCGCCAATTCCCGCGATCCCGCGCGGCGGCTTCGGATCGGCTACGTCTCCGGCGATTTCCGCGACCATGCGGTGCGCTTCTTCCTGGAGCCGCTGCTGGCGCGCCACGATCCGGCCGCGGTGGAGGTCGTGGCATATTCCGAGGTGCGCAAGCCCGACGCGATGACCGAGCGCTTCCGCGGCCTCGTCGCCCAGTGGCGGCCGACGCTGGGCATCGCCGATCGCGACGTCGCGGCGATGATCCGCGAGGACGGGATCGACATCCTGATCGATCTCGCCGGCCACAGCGGCAGCAACCGGCTCGGTGTCTTCGCGCTGAAGCCGGCGCCGGTCACCGCGACATGGCTCGGATATCCTGCCACCACCGGTCTTCCCAACCTCGACTACCGCATCACCGACGCGATCGCCGATCCGCCCGGCCCCGAGGAGGCGCTGCTGCACAGCGAGAAGCTCTATCGCCTGGAGGAGGGTTTTCTCTGCTACCGGCCGCCGGCGGAGGCGCCGCCGGTGTCGCCGCTGCCGGCCGCGGCGCGCGGCTTCGTCACCTTCGGCTCCTTCAACAACCCGATGAAGACCTCGCGGCACGTGGTGGAGCTCTGGAGCGAGATCCTCAAGGCGGTGCCGGGCTCGCGTCTGCTGCTCAAGGGCATGGGCTTCGCCGACCCGCAGCTGGCGCAGCATTTCTTCGCCAATTTCGAGGCGTTCGGCGTGGCGGCCGAGCGCATCACCATCATGGCGATCACCGAGACCATCGAGGAGAGCCTGCGGCTCTATGGCGACATCGATATCGGCCTCGATCCCTTCCCCTATAATGGCACCACCACCACCTGCGATGCGCTCTGGATGGGGGTGCCGGTGGTGACCTTCCGCGGCGACCGCCATGCGGCGCGGGTCGGCGCCGACCTGCTCACCCGGGTCGGTCTTACCGACCTGATCGCCGGCAGCCGTCAGAGCTATCTGGCGACGGCGGTGGGGCTGGCGGCGGATCTCGATCGGCTGGCGGCGCTGCGGGCGGGCTTGCGCGAGCGCATGCGCCGCTCGGCGCTTTGCGACGAGGTTGGCTTCGCCCGCCGCTTCGAGGCCGCGCTCCGGGAGATGTGGCGGCACTGGTGCGCCGCGGCCTGAGCTGATGACGTCGCAGGGCGGCGAGGCGCCTGCCGTCCTCCTGCGGGAGGGCCTGGCGCTGCACAACGAGGGCCGGCTGGCGGAGGCGGAGCGGCTCTATCGCGAGGCGCTCGCCCGGGATCCCGAGAACGGCGAGGCGCTGCATCTCCTGGGGCTCGCGATGGGTCAGGGCGGCCGCGTCGAGGCTGCTGCCGAGCTGCTGCGCCGCGCCGCCCAGCGCGCCCCCGGCAACGCTCAGCTCTTGAACAATCTCGGCGAGATGCTGCGCCAGCTCGGCCGCCGGCGCGAGGCGCTCGACGCCTACCGTCGCGCCATCATGGCCGATCCCGGCTTGTCCGCCCCCTATGCCAACGCCGCCGATGCCCTTCGCGCCGAGGCGGATCGCGCCGAGCAGCTCGGCCATCGCAAGCCCGCCCGCGAGATGCGGCTGCTGGCGGCGAAATATCTCGCCGAGCTCGGTCTGAACCACTGGCGGCGGCTGGTGCTCGACAAGGCGGAGGATGCCTGTCGCCAGGCGCTGGCGCTCGATCCCCGGAGCATCGCGGCGCTGGTCAATCTTGGCGCGATCCTCGGCAAGACCGGCCGGCTGGGCGAGGGCGAAGCCGCGCTGCGCCGGGCGATCTCGCTCGATCCCGTTCACGCCGATGCGCATGGCCAGCTCGCCATCCTCCTGCTCGAGCGCGGCGACCATGAGAGCGGCATGTCCGCGCTCCGCAAGGCGCGGGAGCTGGGCGCCGGCGCGGCCGGCAGCGCGCTCGCCCACAGCGCGCTCTACTACCTCTCGTTTCGCCCGGAGGTGACGCCGGCGGCGCTGTTCGAGGCGCACCGCGACTGGGGGCTTGCCTATCTGGCGGAGCTGCGGAAAGCGGGCCGCGACCGAACGCCTGGCTTCGAGAACAGCCGCGATCCCGGACGACGGCTCCGCGTCGGGTACCTCTCGGCGGACATGCGCAAGCACTCGGTCGCCTATTTCCTCGAGCCGCTGCTGGAAGCCCACGACGCCATGGCCGTCGAGACCTTCTGCTATGCGGATGTGGCGGTGCCGGACACGGTGACCCGCCGCCTGCAGGGCCTGGCGCACCACTGGCGGCCGGTGGCGGGGGTGGAGAACGCCGCGCTCCAGCGCCAGATCCGCGCCGACGGCATCGACATCCTGGTGGAGCTTGGCGGCCACACCGGCGGCACCCGCCTTACCGCCCTGGCGCCGAAGCCCGCTCCGGTGACGGCGACCTGGCTCGGATACCCCGCCACCACCGGGCTTCCGACCGTCGACTATCGCATCACCGACGCCGTCGCCGACCCGCCGGGCGAGGCTGACCGGCTCCACACCGAGACGCTGG
>DATJOK010000043.1:0-13066 GCA_035507155.1 Allostellaceae bacterium | reverse complement strand
TTGGTGTTCTGCTCGGCGAGCAGGAAGCTCACCCGGGTCTCGCGGTTCAAGCGGCGGACGATCTCGTAGATCTCCTCGACGATCTGCGGCGCCAGGCCCATGGAGGGCTCGTCCAGCAGGATCATCTTCGGCCGCGCCATCAGCGCGCGCCCGATCGCCGTCATCTGCTGCTCGCCGCCCGAGATGTAGCCGGCGAGGCTCTGCCGCCGCTCGCGGAGCCGCGGGAAGAAGTCGTAGACCTTCTCGAGGTCGGCCCGCGTCGCGGTGCGGCCGTCGGCGCGGGTGAAGGCGCCGGTGAGCAGGTTCTCCTCGACGGTGAGGTGGCCGAAGCAGTGCCGGCCCTCCATCACCTGGATGACGCCGCGCTTCACCAGATCGTTGGGGGTCAGGCGATCGACGCGCTCGCCGCCCAGCGCGACGCTCCCCTTGGTCACCTCGCCGCGTTCGCCGCGCAGCAGGTTGGAGATCGCCTTGAGCGTCGTCGTCTTGCCGGCGCCGTTGGCCCCGAGGAGGGCGACGATGCCGCCCTCGGGGACCTCCAGCGAGACGCCTTTCAGCACCAGGATGACCCGGTTGTAGATCACCTCGATGTTGTTGACGGCGAGGAGCGCGCCGCTTGCCGCCGCGACAGGCGATGCCGATGCGGTCATGCGGTCGGCCCCTCGCGTCTTTCGCTCAGCCGCTCGCCTTCGGGCAGTCGCGCGGCTTGATGCCCTTTTCCTGCGCGTATTTGAGAGCGGACTCCTTGTACATCTCGCGCAGCACGTCGTTGTGCGGCTGGATCCAGTCGGAGGCGAAGTTCCACTTCTTGCCGTCCCACTGGATCATGCGGACGTTGCCGTTGCCCTTGTGATCCTCGCAGGAGAGCTGCAGCGGCACCGCCAGTCCCTCGAACCCCAGCGCCGCCAGCTTCGCCGGCGTCACGTTCAGGTGCTCGAGACCCCACTGCACCTCCTCGCCCTTGAGCGGCTTCTTGCCGAAATGCTCCTGGGCGGTGCGGATCGCCTCGGTGTCGTACATCGCGTTGATGACGCCGCGGTCATAGAGCACCTCGCCGACCTTGTCCTTGGGGGCGTGGCCCTTGCCGGCGTCGGTGACGTACTTGAGGATGTCGCGGATCACCTTGTAGTCGGCGCCCACGCCATGGAACGTCGTGGCGAGATAGCCCTTGGCGGCCTCGCCCGCCGGCAGCACGTCAGGCTCGGCGCCCGAGTACCAGACGCCGATGAAGTGATCCATGGGATAGCCCACCGCCGCCGCTTCCTTGATGGCGGTCGAGTTCATCACGCCCCAGCCCCACATGAAGACCCAGTTCGGCCGCTGCTGGCGGATCTGCAGCCAGGTCGCCTTCTGATCGATGCCGGGCGGCGACACCGCGAATTTCAGGAAGGTGAAGCCGTGCTTCTTCGCCAGGCCTTCGAGCGTGTTGATCGGCTCCTTGCCGTAGGCGCTGTCGTGATAGACGAGGGCGATCTTCTTGCCCTTGAGCTTGTCGAAGCCGCCTTCCTTGCCGGCGACATAGGTCACCATCGCGTCGGCGGAATCCCAGTAGGTCGCGGGATAGGTGAAGGTGTAGGGGAAGACCGGCCCGTAGCTCGCATCGGCGCGGCCATAGCCCATGGTGATGAGCGGAATCTTGTCGGCCGTGGTGCGCTCGAGGAGCGCGTAGGTGATGCCGGTGGAGAGCGGATCGACGTAGGCGGCGCCGGTCGGGCCCTTGTTCTTCAGGCGCTCATAGCACTCGACGCCCTTGCTGTTGTCGTAGCCGTCCTCGCATTCCTCGTAGACGAGCTTGACGCCGTTGATGCCGCCGTCGCGGGCGTTCAGCAGCTCGAGATAGTCGTCGTAGCCGTCGGCGAAGGGGATGCCGTTCGGTGCATATGGACCGGTGCGGTAGACGAGGCGCGGAATGAACTGCTCGTTCTGCGCCAGGACGGGCGCCGACCAGAGGCCGAGTGCCAGCCCCGCGGCAGTCGCGGCGATTATGCTGAGCTTCCCTAGACGCATGACATCCCTCCCGCTTGCTGTTCGAACGCTGCCCCCTTGAAGAGCGCGGAAATCCGCGCTTCCGGAGCTTTTGGAATTAATGCAACCGTAGCATCGGCTCCGCCGCCGGGCAAATCATCCCTGGGTGAAGTTTCAATAGGGGAACGGCCACAGCCGGAGCTTCTCCTTGCCGATCTGCCAGAGGCGCGCGAGGCCGCGCGGCTCGACGATCAGGAAGAACACGATGAGGCCGCCGAAGATCATCTGCTGGATGTTGGTGACCAGATTGACCGGGATGTCGAGCCCCACGGCCGGTGGCGCGTTCTCCAGGAAGATCGGCAGCAGCACGATGAAGGCGGCGCCCAGGAACGAGCCCAGGATGCTGCCGAGGCCGCCGATGATGATCATGAAGAGGATGTTGAAGGAGGTGTCGATGTCGAAGGCGAGCGCCTCGACGCTCGAGGTGTAGATGAAGGCCCAGAGCGCGCCGGCGATGCCGCAGTAGAAGGAGCTCACCGCGAAGGCGAGGAGCTTGGTGCGGAGCGGCGGGATGCCGATGATCTCGGCGGCGATGTCCATGTCGCGGATCGCCATCCAGGCGCGCCCCACGCGGCCGCGCACCAGGTTCTTGGCGGCGAGCGCCAGCACCGCGACGATGCTGAGCACGAAATAGTACTTGGCGAGCGGGCTCGCCTCGGCGCCGGTGACGAAGAAGCCCAGCACCGCGCGAGGCGGCGCGCTGATGACGCCGGAGGCCGCGTAGTTGGTGAACCAGGCGTTGTGATTGAAGAGCCAGATCAGGAAGAACTGCGAGGCGAGCGTCGCGACCGAGAGATAGAAACCCTTGATGCGAAGGCTCGGGAAGCCGAACAGCAGCCCGACCAGGGCGGCGATGAGGCCGGAGACCAGGAACACCGCGACGATGCTGAGGCCGGGAAAGCCGGTGGAGAGCTTGTAGGCGGCAAAGGCGCCCACCGCCATGAAGCCGCCGGTGCCGAGCGACACCTGCCCGGCATAGCCGGTGAGGATGTTGAGCCCGATGGCGGCGAGCGCATAGACCAGCAGCGGCACCAGGATGGTGCTGAGCCAGTAGTCGGCGCCGACCGAGCTCGCGAGCGCAGGGACCACCAGATAAGCGATGCCCAGCAGCAGCAGGATGAAGATCCGATCCTGCAGGATCGGGAAGATCGCCTGGTCGGCGGCGTAGCTGGTCTTGAACTGGCCGGCCTCGCGGTAGAGCATCGCCTTAGACCCGCTCGATGATGCGCTCGCCGAACAGGCCCTGCGGCCGGAACAGCAGGAAGGCGAGCGCCAGCATGTAGGCGAACCAGTCCTCGATGGCGCCGCCGAGGGCGGGACCCCAGAACACCTCGGCGATCTTCTCGCCGGCGCCGACGATGAGGCCGCCGACGATGGCGCCGGGGATCGAGGTGAAGCCGCCGAGGATCAGCACGGGGAGCGCCTTCAGCGCCACCAGCTCGATCGAGAACTGGACGCCGAGATTGGTGCCCCAGAGGATGCCGGCGACCAGCGCCACGATGCCGGCCGCGGTCCACACCACCACCCAGATGGTCTTCAAGGGAATGCCGACCGAGAGAGCGGCCTGATGGTCGTCGGCGACGGCGCGGAGCGCGCGGCCCACCGCGGTCTTCTGAAAGAAGACGGCGAGCGCCGCCACCAGCGTCCCCGCCACCACCGCGCTCACCAGATCGAACTTGTTGATGAGGACGCCGCCGATGATCAGCGGTTCCTTGGGGAGCCCGATGTCGAGGGTGCGGACGTCGCCGCCCCAGATGATCTGCCCGAATCCGCGCAGGAAATAGGTGATGCCGATCGTCGCCATGAACAGGATGATCTGCTCCTGGTTGACGAGCGGTCTCAGCACCAGCCGCTCGACCCCATAGGCGAGCACCACCATGATGGCGATGGTGATCACGAAGGCGAGCCAGATCGGCACGCCCTTGTCGATGAGGCCGGCGAAGTTGAGCGCCGCGAAGAGCACCATGGTGCCCTGGGCGAAGTTGAAGACGCCCGAGGCCTTGTAGATGAGGACGAAGCCCAGCGCGACCAGGGAATAGAGGACGCCGCTGAGGAGCCCGCCGATCAGCACCTCGAGCACGAATTCCGGGTTGTCCCACATCTGCGCGAAGGGATCGATGAAGACGGCGTAGAGCGCGTCCATGTCAGCGGGCTCCGTCACTCATGCGCCACTCCGAGATAGGCGTCGATCACGTCGCGGCTCGAGCGCACCAGGTCCGGCGGGCCGTCGGCGATCTTGCGGCCGTAGTCCAGCACCACCACCCGGTCGGAGATGTCCATCACCACGCCCATGTCGTGCTCGATGAGCGCGATGGTGGTGCCGAACTCGTCGTTGACGTCGAGGATGAAGCGGCACATGTCCTCCTTCTCCTCGACGTTCATGCCGGCCATCGGCTCGTCCAGCAGCAGCAGGTCCGGCTCCATGGCGAGCGCGCGGCCGAGCTCGACGCGCTTCTGAAGGCCGTAGGGGAGCTGTCCCACCGGCGTCTTGCGGATCGCCTGGATCTCCAGGAAGTCGATGATGCGCTCGGCGTATTCCCGATGCTCGAGCTCCTCGGTGAGCGCCGGCCCCCAATGGAGCGCCTGCCAGAGGAAGTTGCGCCTCATGCGGAGGAGCCGTCCCGTCATGATGTTGTCGAGGGTCGTCATGCCGCGGAAGAGCGCGACGTTCTGGAAGGTGCGGGCGATCCCCTGCGCCGCGGCGCGGTGCGGCCGCATGCGCCGGCGCGTCTCGCCCTTGAAGGTGATGGAGCCCAGCTGCGGGTGATAGAAGCCGTTGATCACGTTCAGCATCGAGGTCTTGCCGGCGCCATTGGGCCCGATGATCGCCAGGATCTCGTGGGTGCGGATCTCGACGCTGATGTCGGTGAGCGCGCGCACGCCGCCGAAGGACAGGCTGATGTTGTCGGCCTTCAGGAGGGACTCGCCGATCCGCTTCGGTGACTGCATGAAGGTGCTTAGTTCCGTTTATTTTCGAGCGGAGGTTCATCCCCCACCCCGACCCTCCCCCTCACGGGGGGAGGGGGTGGCTGCATCCACATCTCGAAAGTCCCTCCCCCCTTGAGGGGGAGGGAAGGGAGGGGGAGGGAAGGAAGGGGGGTAAGGCCCAAACCCATAAATCCCCGCATCAGCTCGCCCGCCGCAGCGGCTCGACGGCGGCGGCGACCGGCTCGGTCCTGACGTCGCGGATCGCGAGCTCCGCGCGGACCACGCCCTTGCGGCCGTCCTCGAAGGTGACCTCGGTCTCGATCTCGCCGCGCTCGCGGCCGCCGTAGAGCGCGTCGATCAGCGGCTTGTAGCGGTCGCCGATGAAGCGGCGGCGCACCTTGCGGGTGCGGGTGAGCTCGCCGTCATCGGCGTCGAGCTCCTTGTGCAGGATGAGGAAGCGATGGATCTGCGAGCCGGCAAGATGCGGCTCGGAGGCCAGATCCCGGTTCACCTGCTCGACGCAGCCCTGGATCAGCGCGTAGACCGGCTCCAGCGAGGCGAGCTCGCGGTAGCCGCCATAGGTGATGCCCTTGCGCTCCGCCCAATTGCCGACCGCCTCGGCATCGATGTTGATGAAGGCGGTGACGTAGGGGCGGCCCGGCGCGAAGGCCACCGCTTCCTTGATGTAGGGGAAGAACTTGAGCTTGTTCTCGAGGAATTTCGGCGCGAAGAGGGTGCCGTCCTCGAGCTTCCCCACATCCTTGGCGCGGTCGATGATGTGGAGATGGCGCATGTCGTCGAAGAAGCCGGCGTCGCCCGAATGCACCCAGCCGTCCGGCCGCTTGGTCTCCGATGTCGCCTGGGTGTTCTTGAAATAGCCGGCGAAGACGCCGGGGCTCTTGTAGAGCACCTCGCCATCCTCGCCGAGCTTGATCTCGACGCCGCCGATCGGCGTCCCCACGGTGTCGGCGCGCACCTGGCCATTGGGCTGGATGCACAGGAACACCGCGCACTCGGTCATGCCGTAGAGCTGCTTGATGTTGATGCCGAGCGATCGGTAGAAGTTGAAGATGTCGGGCCCGATCGCCTCGCCGGCGGTATAGGCGATGCGGATGCGGCTGAAGCCCAGGGTGTTCTTGAGCGGCCCGTAGACCAGCAGTCGGCCGAGGCCATAGAGCAGGCGGTCGCCGAGGGAGACCGGCGCGCCGTCGAGGATCCGGCCGCCGACCCGCCGCGCCAGATCCATGAACTTGCGGAAGAGCCAGCGCTTCGGCGCGCCCGCATCCTCCATCCGGATCATCACCTGGGTCAGGATGTTCTCGTAGATGCGCGGCGGCGCGAAGAAATAGGTGGGGCCGAGCTCGCGCAGATCGGTCATCACCGTGGCGCCCGATTCCGGGCAGCTCACGCAGAAGCCGGCGCAGTAGGATTGCGCGAACGAGAAGACATGGTCGCCGACCCAGGCCATCGGCAGATAGGCGAGCACCTCCTCGTCCTCGCGCAGGCCCTCGAAGGCGATGCCGCTCTTGGCGGTCAGGATCACGTTGTCATAGGTGAGCATCACCCCCTTGGGCTGGCCGGTGGTGCCGGAGGTGTAGAGGATGATGGCGAGATCGCTGCCGCGTCCCTTGCCGATCTCCGTCGCGAAGAAACCCGGATGCTCGGCACCGAACTTGCGACCCGTCTCCTGCACCTCGGTAAAGGGATGCAAGGAGGCGCGGTCGTAGTGGCGCATGCCGCGGGGATCGCTGTAGACGATCGCCTGCAGCCGCGGCAGCCGCTCGCGCACGGCGAGGAGCTTGTCCACCTGCTCCTGATCCTCGGCGACGGCGAAGCGCACCTCGGCGTGGTCGAGGACGAACTCCATCTCGGCGGCGACCGCGTCCTGGTAGACCGGCACCGGCACGCCGCCCAGCGCCTGGGCGGCGGTAATCGCCCAGTAGAGCCGCGGCCGGTTGTCGCCGATGACCGCCAGCTTGTCGCCGCGCTTGAAGCCCATGGCGGCAAGGCCCAGCGCGAAGCTCTCGACCTCGCGGGCGACGTCGCTCCAGCTCCAGCTCTGCCAGATGCCGAAGTCCTTCTCGCGGACCGCCGGCCGCCGGCCGCGCCGCGTCGCATTGTCGAGAAGCAGCTTCGGAAAAGTGTCTAAGGCGGGGTCGCCGGCCACGCGCGGTTGTGGCTCATCCGGCACGTCATTCTCCGCCACCGCCATCCGTACTTCCTCCCGGCCTTCCGCTGTACGCGCCCATGATGCATTTTTCGCTTATCAGGCATGCGTAATGACGGGACCTAGGTAACGGCAAAGGCGAAGGCGGGTCAAGCGTGCCCGCGCGCGCCCCGCGCAACCGTGATGTCGGAGGTTAACGAGGCGGGTGCGGCGCCCTCAGAGGAACTTCGTCGGCCGGATCAGGGTGCGCCACATATGGGCGACCGGGCTGTTGTCGAAGCCCAGCCCTTCCTTCGGCTGGCGGAAGTGGCGGCCGATCACGTCGGTGAACTCGTCCAGCGTCGCCGTCACCGTGGGGTCGAAGGCGTAGATGTCGCTGACGCAGATGAGCCGGCCGGTCATGTACCACTTATGGGCGCGGGCGCGCTTGTACTCCGCCTCGATATAGGCGTCGGGCCGGTAGTCGGCGCCGAAGTATTTGACGTAGAGCTCCGGATATTCGTAGCCGACCGCGGGATCGGGATAGAAGCGCAGCGCCTGATGCGTGCGGATCGCCCAGCTCACCTCCTCGTCGACATAGGGCTCGACCAGCTGCGCCCCCCAATAGCCGTGGTCGCCGCGAATGAGGCCGGCGGTGGAGATGTCGTGCAGCAGGCAGGCGAGCACCATCTTTTCCGGAAGCCCGCCTTTGACCGCGTGCCGCGCGCTCTGCAGAAGGTGCATCGACGGCCCGAAGCGGTATTTGAAGAAGTCCATCAGGGTCGGCTTCTCCGGCATCGCCGGCAGCCGCGGGTCGTCGCCCATCAGGACGCGCGCGTTGGGGTTCTTCCTGCGCGCCTCGGCCGGGTTCGCCGGCGGCCCCATATCGCCGTCGGCGAGCTGATAGAGGCGCGACTTGACGACGATGTAGTCGAGCTCGCGCGCCATCTTTTCTTCGAGCGCGTCGGCCTTCTGCGACAGGGTCATCAGATCGTTCATGGCTGGTCTCCTCGCGCCCGGCTTCGCACCCAGCCTAGCAGATCGCGCCGCCGCGAGGCATGCGGTGTCGCTATGGCCCGCCCGCCTGTTGCCGGGCCCAGCTGTCGCGCAGCCCGATCGTGCGGTTGTAGACCGGCCGGCCGGGCGCGCCGTCGGGGTCGCGGCAGAAATAGCCGAGGCGCTCGAACTGCACCGTTTCGGCGCGGTTGTCGCCGGCGAGCGCCGGTTCGAGCCGCGCGTCGGCCACGGTCTCGAGCGAATCCGGGTTGAGGTCGGCGAGCAAGTCGCCGCCGGCGCCGGGGTCGGGGCGCGTGAAGAGCGGGTTGTAGAGCCGCAGCTCGGCCGGCACCGCATGCGCCGCCGACACCCAGTGGATCGTGCCGCGCACCTTGCGCCCGTCAGGCGCGTCGCCGCCGCGTGTCGCCGGGTCGTAGCTGCAGCGCAGCTCGACGATCTCGCCGGCCGCGTCCTTTACCGCCTCCCGGCAGGTGACGAAATAGGCGTAGCGCAACCGCACCTCGCGGCCCGGCGCGAGGCGGTAGAAGTTCTTCGGCGGGTCCTCCATGAAATCGTCGCGCTCGACGTAGAGCTCGCGACCGAACGGCAGCTTGCGCGTGCCCGCCGTGGGGTCGTCGGGGTGGTTGAGCGCGTCGAGCTCTTCGCCCTGTCCTTCCGGATAGTTCTCGATCACCAGCTTCAGCGGCCGAAGGACGGCCATGCGGCGCGGCGCGGCGCGGTTCAATTCGTCGCGCACCGCATGCTCGAACATGCCGATATCGACCGTGCTGTTGGCGCGCGCGACGCCGACGCTCTTGGCGAAGTTGCGGATCGCCGCGGCCGGGATGCCGCGGCGCCGCAATCCCGCCAGCGTTGGCATCCGCGGGTCGTCCCAGCCGGCGACGCGGCCCTCGTCGACGAGACGCTTCAGGAAGCGCTTCGACATCACCGTATAGGTCAGGGCGAGCCGGGCGAATTCGTATTGCCGCGGCCGCGACGGCACCGGCAGGTGCTCGATCAGCCAGTCGTAAAGCGGCCGGTGGTCCTCGAATTCGAGGGTGCAGATCGAGTGCGTGACGCCCTCGATCGCATCCGACTGACCGTGCGCGAAATCATAGGTCGGATAGACGCACCATTTGTCGCCGGTGCGCGGATGGCTCGCATGCAGGATGCGGTAGAGCACCGGGTCGCGCAGGTTGATGTTGGGCGAGGCCATGTCGATCTTCGCCCGCAGCACGCGCGCGCCGTTGGCGAACTCGCCGGCCCGCATGCGGTGGAACAGGTCGAGGTTCTCGGCCGCCGAGCGGACGCGATACGGGCTGTCGCGGCCTGGCTCGGTCAGCGTCCCGCGATTGGCGCGGATCTCCTCGGGCGATTGGTCGTCGACATAGGCGAGAGCGTGGCCGATCAGGTGCTCGGCCCAGTGGTAGAGCCGGTCGAAGTAATCCGACGCGTGATAGAGGTGGATGCCCCAGTCGAAACCGAGCCATTTGAGGTCGCGCTCGATGGCGTCGATGAACTCCTGCTCTTCCTTGGTCGGGTTGGTGTCGTCGAAGCGCAGATGGCAGCGGCCGCCGAACTCCTCGGCGATGCCGAAATTGAGGCAGATCGACTTGGCGTGGCCGATATGCAGGTAGCCGTTCGGCTCGGGCGGGAACCGCGTCACCGGCCAGACCACGCGCCCGGCGTCGATATCGGCCTGGACGATGTCGCGAATGAAATCGCGCCCGGCCTCTTTCGCTGCCGTCTCGACCGCACTCATCCCGCTCGCTCCGCTGGCACCGTCCCTATGTGGCCGATAAAACGCTTGCCGCCAAGGGTTCTTCCGAGAGGCCATGAGCCGACCGGGAAGGCCGGTTCGATCGGGCGGCAGCAGCCCGCTGTGGCGGTAAGGCGAGCGGAAGCAACTTCTTGCCCGCGGCGTTTTCAGCCTTTCATCTTCGCGACGATCTCGGCCCAGCGGTCGAGCAGCGGCAGGATCGTGTCGGCCGGCTCGGCGGCGAGCTGCACGACGCCGCGCGCCACGCCCTGGTCGGCGTAGCGCCGCACCCGGTCGATATCGGGCGGGATTCCCCATACCGTCACCGGCACGCTCGCCAGGTCGCGCCCGGCCTCGGCCGCCATCCGGCGGAACTCGGGGAGGAAGTCGGTCACGTCCTCGTATTGCGGCCGGCGCGAATGCGGGATCCAGCCGTCGCCGTAGCGCAGCGCGCGGCGCGCCGCGTGCGGGAACATGCCGCCGACGATGATCGGCGGGTGCGGCTTCTGCACCGGCTTCGGCCAGGTCATCATCGGCGGGAAATCGACCATCTCGCCGTGGTACTCGGGCTTGATCTCGGTCCAGATGACCTTCATCGCCTCGATGCGCTCGCGCATCAGCTTGAAGCGGGTCTTGAACTCGGTGCCGTGGTCGGCCATCTCCTCGGCGTTCCAGCCGCCGCCGACGCCGAACAGGAAGCGCCCGCCCGACACTTGGTCGAGCGAGGCGACGAGCTTGGCGGTCTGGATCGGGTCGCGCTGCGCGACGAGGCAGACGCCGGTGCCGAGCTTGATCGTCCTGGTGACCGCCGCGGCTGCGGTCAGCGACACGAACGGGTCCATCGCATCGTAATACTGCTTCGGCAACTCGCCGCCCGACGGGAAGGGCGAGCGCCGCGACAGCGGGATGTGCGAATGCTCCGGCGCCCAGACCGACTCGAACCCGCGCTCCTCGAGCGCGGTCGCCAGCTCGCCCGCGCCCATCGAATAGTCGGTGAAGAACATCGCCGCGCCGAACAGCATGATCCGTCCTTTGCGTAATCCTTGGCGTTCTGTGCGTTGAGGCGTGGCTTTACGCCGCCTGCTCCAGCGTCGGGCGGTCGTCGGCGACGGTGGTGCGGTGCAGCTCGCGCACCTCGGCGGGGTCGTAGCGCCGGGCGCGGTGCATCATCGCCCGGTTGTCCCACATCACGAGGTCGCCGACCTGCCACCGATGGGCGTAGACGAAGCGGCGCTGCGTCGCGTGCTCGGTCAGGTCGCGCAACAGTGCGCGCGCCTCCGGCATCGGCATGCCGCGGATCGCGCCGGCATGCGCCGAGAGGAACAGCGAGCGCCGGCCGCTGCCGGGGTGCCGGCGCACCAACCGCTGCGGCACCGGCGGGTTGCGCTGCGCCTCCTCCTCGGTGAAGTCGAAGCCGAGCAACCCGCGCGAATAGAGCTGCGAATGCTCGCAGACGAGGTCGACGATCTCGTCCTTGACGTCGGCGTCGAGCGCATCCCAGGCGGCGCGCATGTCGGCGAACTCGGTGTTGCCGTTCCCCAATGGACCTGGCCTCGGCAGGACGCGCGCGTGCAGCAGCGAATACTTGGCCGGTGTCGGCTTGAACGACGAATCCGAGTGCCACAGCATGTTGCCGAGGCTGAACAGGCGCCGCCGATCCTCGCGCGACATGATCGCGTTGCCCTGGCCGAGGTTGGAGATGTCGGCGATGCGCGGGTCGAGCCGCCGGTCCTCGTCGCGCCTTATATCGGAATTGGCGGTTTCGAGCGGTCCGAAATTGCGGCTGAAGGCAAGCTGCTGCTCGTCATCGATCTGCTGGCCGGGGAAGACCAGCACCGCGAACTTGTCCATGCCGGCGACGATCGCCGCGACCGCTTCGGGCGTCACAGGCTCGCGCAGGTCGATGCCGGTCGCGATGCCGGCGAAGTCGGGGCGATCGATCGGGGCGACGGGACGGAACGAGAGCGGCATCGCGCGAAATCCCTGGCTGGACGCTCGGCAGACGATAATCCGCCCGCCGCGCGCTGGGTAGTGGCCGCGCGCCTGACCGGCGCGTGCCGCTCGCGATCGCCGGCCGGCGACATGCTACGATATTGGCATGCCGTCCGATGTCGTGGACCTGCGCGATTTCTACCGCACCCCCCTCGGGCAGGTGGCGCGGCGCATGATCCGCCGCGCGGTGCGGCGCATGTGGCCGAACCTCGCCGAGATGCGCCTTCTCGGCATCGGCTATCCGACGCCGTTCCTCGCCGCGGTCGCGGGGGAGACCGAGCGCACCGTGGTGTTGATGCCGGCGAGCCTCGGCGTCCTCGGCTGGCCGGTCGACGGCGCCAACCTTGCCGCGCTCGGTGACGAGGGCGAGCTGCCGTTCGCCGATTATTCGGTCGACCGCGTACTGCTCGTCCATGCGCTGGAGACGACCGAGCAGGCCGGCCCGATGCTGAAGGAGATCTGGCGCGTGCTGGCGGGCGGCGGCCGGCTGCTGATCGTGGTGCCCAACCGCCGCGGGATCTGGGCGCGGCTCGACCGCACGCCGTTCGGTTCCGGCCGGCCCTATACCACCTCGCAGCTCTCGCAGCTGCTGCGCGACGAGCTGTTCACCCCGGTCGCCACCGCGACGGCGCTCTTCGTGCCGCCGACCCGCAGCCGGATGATCCTGCGCTCGGCGCCGTTCTGGGAGCGGCTCGGCGCGCGCTGGTTCCCGACATTTGCCGGGCTCGTGATGGTCGAGGCGGCGAAGCAGATCTACGCCAAGCCGGCTGCGGCGCGCGCCCCGAAACGGCGCCTCGTCTACACACCGGCACATTCGCGGATGTGACCCGGTTCAGCCGGGCGGGGCGCGGAACGGGTAGGGGCCGGGCCAGTCGCCGAAGATGGCGGTATAGCTGACGAGGCCGATGCCGTCGCGCCACCAGTGGAGCTGGTAGCCCGGCGGCTCGAAGGTGAACTCGGCCGGCGCCGCGGGATCGAGGTCGAGCACCAGCTGGTGCGCGGTGCTCGGTGCGGTGCCGGCGATCGTGCCGGCGAAACGGTGGTCGATCGTGCGGTGCAGGTGGCCGCAGAGGATGCGCTCGACCTGGGGGTGGCGCGCGATCACCGCGGCGAAACCCGCGGGCTCCTTGAGCGCGTGCACATCCATATGCGCGATTCCGGTCGCGAAGGGCGGGTGGTGCATCATCACCAGCGTCGGCTGGTTCGGGGCTGCGGCGAGC
>DATJOK010000042.1:0-36998 GCA_035507155.1 Allostellaceae bacterium | reverse complement strand
AAGGTCACGATCGATGGCATGCCGGGCCTGATCGCCAGCGGCTTCTATCCCGGCTAGGGTCGAGCGTCAGTCGTTTCCGAACAGCGCCTTGAGGCGCCGCCAGATCACGCCCAGCAGAAAGGCGCCGGCGCTGAATTTCGCCGGCTGCGGCGGCGTTGCCGTGCCGCCGGTGAGACGGGCTTCGAGGTTGCGGGCGATCTCGCGGCAGAGCTCGCCGGCAAGCGCCTGCACCAGGGCGCCGCGGCTGAACTGCGCCAGCGGGCCCTGCAGCGCGTAGGCGGCGGTGAGGTCGATGCGGCTCTTGCCGGCGCCCGCCTCGCTCACGCGGAACTCGGCCTCGGTCTTGAGGCGCGTGCCGGTGGCGCTGTCGCGGCCCTCGCCACGGATGGTGCCGCTCCACGCCGCGTCGTCGTAGCTGACGGTGGCGGTGCCGGCAAAGCGCGCGCGCAGTGGGCCGAAGGCGACCGCCATCTCGCCGGCGAGGTTCCCGGCGCTCGAACTCGGCGCCAGCGTGACGCCGGGAACGCAGGAGGCGACGAGCGTCGGATCCTTGATCGCGGCCCAGACGCGGTCGGGCGGAAGCGCGATCCCGATGGTCTGCCGCAGGGTGGAGTCGGGCGAGGCGCTGACGGGAGCAGCTGTGCGGACCGGAGCGGCAACCGTTGTTGCGGCGGGCGCGGCCATCCTGCGCTCGGCGACCGGCGCCTTTGCCGGCGCTTCGACCGCGGGCCGCTCGCGGAGCACGCGCTCGATCGCCCGCACGATGCCGGCATAGCCGGTGCAGCGGCAGAGATTGCCCGAGAGCTCCAGGCGGATGCGCTCGGCGTCGGCGTCGGGAAGCCGCAGCACGATGTCGCGCGCGGTCACCAGCATGCCGGGCGTGCAGTAGCCGCATTGGAGCCCGTGCTCGGCGGTGAAGGCGGCGCGCAGGCGGATCGCAATGGGGTCCTCGTCGAGATCCTCAATGGTGCGCACCTCGGCGCCGTCGCAGGCGACTGCGAGGGCGATGCAGGAGCGTGCGGGCTCGCCGTTGACGATGAGGGTGCAGGCGCCGCAGACGCCGTGCTCGCAACCGATATGGGTCCCCGTGAGGAGCTGATGGTCGCGCAGGAAATCCGCGAGGTTGAGGCGTGGCTCGACGCTCGCCAAGACCGCTTTGCCGTTGACGGTGAGGGAGACGCTTCTCATGTGCGGGTGATCGCAGCGGCGCGGCGGAGGGCGGCGCCATAGAGCTTGCGGTCGATGGCGTCGATGCCGGGGAGCGCCGGGGCGAGCGCGTCGTCCTCGGCGGGGATCTCCTGCATCAGCACCGGCGGACCGCCGGTGGCGCCGATGACGGCGCGGCGCAGGTTGCGGGCAGGATCGCTGAGCACGGCGCCGATCGCGGCGGCGAACTCGCCGGGCTTGCGGGTGATCTTGTACCAGCCCCAGCGCGCGCTCGCGGAAAGCCGCGGCACGCGGATCGCCCGCACGATCTCGCCGGGCTCCAAGGCAGTGACGAAGCCCGCCAGGAAGAATCCGTCGAGGGGGATGGTGCGGCCGCCGTCGCCGGCGCCATAGGTCACGACGCTGGCGCCGAGCGCGGTGAGCGCGGTCACCCAATCGGCGGCGGGATCGGCGTGGGCGATGCTGCCGCCCATGGTGCCGCGGTTACGCACCGCGCGATAGGCGATGCCACCGGCGATCCGGTACAGCACCTCCTGGCCGATATCGGGAATGCGCCGGTCCTCGATCGCGGCATGGGTGACGGCGGCGCCGATGGTGAGGGCGTCAGACGAGGTCTCGACGCCGGTGAGCTCCGGCAGCCGGGAGATGTCGACGAGGAGGCTCGGCCGCGTCAGCCGCAGGTTCAGCATCGGCCCCAGCGACTGGCCGCCGGCGATGACGCGGGCGCCGTCGCCGCCCTGCGCCAGCAGCTTCGCCGCTTCCGCGAGATCGCGCGGCCGCTCGTAGTCGAACGGGAAGGGCTTCACGAGGCCTTGGCCTTTCCGGCGGCGATCGCCGCCAGCACGCGGCGCGGCGTGATCGGGAGCTGCGTCACCTCGGCGCCGAGCCCGCGCAGCGCATCATTCACCGCATTGGCGATCGCGGCGGGCGGGCCGATGGCGCCACCCTCGCCGATGCCCTTCTGGCCGAAGCTGGTGTAGGGCGACGGCGTCTCCATGTGGTCGATGCGGAGATCGGGCACCTCGGTCGCGCCCGGCAGCATGTAGTCGGCAAGCGTCGACGCCAGCGGCTGGCCGTTGGCGTCGTAGGGCATCTCCTCGTAGAGCGCGGTGCCGATGCCCTGGGCGGTGCCGCCGACCACCTGGCCGTCGACGATCATCGGGTTCACCAGCACGCCGCCATCCTCGACCACGGCGTAGTCGAGGATGCGCACGCTGCCGATCTCGGGATCGACAGCGACAACGACCGCATGGGCCGCATAGCTGAAGGTGCCGCTGTCGCGCACCGCCTTGTAGCCGGCGGTGACGTCGAGGCCGCCGGGCGACACCGCGTCCGGCAGGTCCTGCGGCCGCAGATACCAGGTCTTGCCGATCTCGCTGATGGCGACGGAGCCGTTGGGGCCGATCACCTTGCCGTCGCGCACCTCCACCTGATCCTGCGTCGTCTGCAGCAGGTGAGCGCCGATCTTGGCGAGGCGCTGCGCCAGCTCGCGGCAGGCGGTTGCGACGGCGCCGCCCGCCATCACCATGCAGCGCGAGCCCCAGGTGCCGGTGGAGTAAGGCGTCATGGCGGTATCGCCATGCACTACCATGATCTTGTCGAGCGAGATGCCGAGCACCTCGTTCGCCACTTGCGCCAGCGTCGTCTCCAGCCCCTGCCCGTGCGACTGGATGCCAACGCGAAGCTCGAGGCCACCGTCGGGGGTGAGGCGCGCCTCCGCCTGCTCGAAGCCCGGCACCATGGGGATGCCCCAGCCGGCATAGACCGAAGTGCCGTGCGCCGCCTGCTCGCAGAAGATCGAGAAGCCCACGCCGATGCGGGTGCCGTCGGGCTCGCCTTTGGCCTGGCGCGTCCGTACCGCAGGCAGGTTGATCGCCTGAACCGCACGGCGGAGACACTGGGGATAGTCGCCGCTGTCGAAATGTTTTTTCGTGATGTTGTCGAAGGGCATCTTCTCCGGCGGAATCAGGTTGCGGAGCCTGACCTCGTGCGGCTCGAGCCCGGCCTCGCGGGCGATCGCGTCCATGGTGAGCTCCATGGCGAAGCAGACGCCGGCGCGCGCCACGCCGCGATAGGGCAGGATCGGCGGTTTGTTGGTGGCGGCGGACCAGGTCTTGCAGCGATATGCTGAGAAGTCGTAGGGGCCCGGCAGGATGCTCGCCACCTGTGCCGCTTCCAGGCAGGCGGAGAACGGGTACGCGCTGTAGGCACCGGAATCGACGGTGGCCTCGGCGTCAATCGCGAGGAGAGTGCCGTCGCGCTCCGCATAGGCGGTGATGTCGTAATCGTGCTCGCGGCAATTGGCGTTGGCAACCAGCTGCTCGCGCCGGTCCTCGAGCCAGCGCATCGGCACTCCGAGCTTCCGCGTCAGGTAGGAGGCGCAGACCTCCTCCGCCAGCAGCAGCCCCTTGTAGCCGAAGCCGCCGCCTACATCCGGCGGCACCACGCGCACCTGGCCGTGGTCGAGGCCGAGGCAGCCCGCAAGACCGGTGCGGATGATGTGCGGGATCTGGGTCGCGCTGTAGACCAGAAGCTGCTCCTGCCGCCGGTCCCAGACCGCCACCACGCCGCGGCCCTCGATCGGCGACATGCATTGCCGCGCAGTGCGGAACTTGCGCGTCACCTTGATCGGCGCGCGGGCGCGGATCGCCGCGAGATCGGCGTCCACCATCGTCTCCAGGAAGACGTTGTCGCCCCAGTGCTCGTGGACCAGGGCGGCGCCGGGCTCGCGCGCCGCCACCATGTCGACGACCGCCGGCAGTTCCTCGAACTCCACCTCGGTGGCGGAAGCCAGATCCTCTGCCTCGGCGCGGGTTGCCGCGACGCAGACGGCAATCGGCTCGCCCACATAGCGCACCTTCTCGAAGGCGAGGATCGGCTGCTCCGAGGGCTTGAAGCCGGGAAGCCGCGAATTGGCGACGATCGGCTTCACGCCCTCGAGATCGGCGGCGGTGAAGACCGCGTGCTCGGCTCCCCGGGGCTTGGCGATCGAGCGGATGCGGGCGTGTGCCAGCGGGCTCCGGAGGAAGGCGATCTCCTGCATGCCGGGAAGCCGGATATCGGCGATGAACTCGCCGCGGCCGCGCAGATAGCGCTCGTCCTCCTTGCGCGGCACGCGGGCGCCGACGCCGCTGCCGCTCCTCCTGCCCTCACCCTCCAACGCCACCACCCCCCAGAGAAACCCGCGGAAAGACCGATACCATATCGCCTGCGGCAAAGGAGTCGATGCGAAACCGGGGCCGGCGGTTGCGCCTGGCCCCCGGCCTTGCCAGAATGGATTTCATCGTCCGATTGAGCCCTGAGAGGGCGGGAGAAAGAGCCATGGCGCCGTCGAAAGTGGATGTGCTGGTCAAGGGTGGGCGCGTCATCGATCCCGCCACCGGGCGCGACGGCGTCGCCGATGTGGCGCTCCGCGGCGGCATCGTCGCGGCGGTCGAGCCCTCGATACCCGCCTCTGTTGCAGCCGAGGTGATCGACGCCGCCGGCAAGCTGGTGCTGCCCGGCCTCATCGACACCCACGCCCATGTCTACCAGTACGTGACCGGCCGCTTCGGCCTCAATCCGGATCTGGTGGGCGTGCGCTCCGGCACCACCACGGTGGTGGACCAGGGTGGCCCTAGCAGCATCACGATTCCCGGCTTCCAGAAATTCATCGTCGAGCCCGCCAAGACCCGCGTGCTCTGCTTCATCTCCGCCTATGTGGCGGGCGGTCTCGAGGGGCATCTCTATCCCGATCTCTACGGCCCGGGTGGCGTCGACGTGAAGGCGACGGTGCGCGCGATCCGCGCCAATGCCGACATCGTCAAAGGCATCAAGGCGCATGCGGAGATCGGCGGCGCCTCGCGCTGGGGCCTCGAGGTGATCAAGCTCGGCAAGGAGATCTCGCGGGAGAGCGGGTTGCCGCTCTACATCCACCTGGGCCAGCTCTGGCCCACCAAGGACGGCCACGACATCGATCCCGACGAGCTGGTGGAAGCGCTGGTGCCGCTCATGGAGAAGGGCGACGTGCTGGCGCATCCCTTCACCCGCCATCCCGGCGGCTTCATCTCCGAGAAGACCGGCGAGGTGCACAAGATCGTCTGGAAGGCGCTGGAGAAGGGCGTCACCATCGATGTGGGCCACGGCTCGCATTTCAGCTTTGCAATGGCGCGGAAGGTGCTGGCGGCGGGGATCAAGCCCTATACGCTCGGCGCCGACATGCACGGCTACAACGTGAAGGCGCCGGGCGACACGGATGACGCGGCCCGCTCCGAGAACCCGTTCCTGGGCGTCGCCCCCTTCTGCCTCACCCATGCGATGACGGAGCTCCTGGCCCTCGGCATGCCGCTGGCGGAAATCGTCGCCACCGTCACCAGCAATCCCGCGGCGATGATGCGCCTGGAGGACAAGATCGGCAGCCTCAAGCCCGGCATGGCCGCCGACGTGAGCGTGCTCGAGATCAAGAAGGGCCGCTTCACCCTCAGCGACAACAGCGGCGAGAAGGTGATCGCTAGCGAGCTGATCGCGCCGGTCATGGCGCTCCGCGGCGGTGAACGCTTCACCGTCGACAGCCCACTGGTGCCGGGCGCAGAGGTGCTGGCGGCTTGATCGGAATAACCCTCTCCGCTGCGAATCGCGGGGGAGAGGGTGGACGGTGCGAAGCACCGGCGGGGTGAGGTGGGGCGGGGACCAAGCAGAGAGAAACTCCGACCCGGATCTGTCGCAGGGGCACCTCACCCTCCCACCGCTCGCGCGGTGGGCCCTCCCTCCCCCCACTTCGTGCGGAGAGGGGCTAGTTTAGCTGGCCTTCTTCTTCATCGCCGCCCAGCTCGTGCTGGGTTCCCAGTCGAGCACGGCTTTCGCCTTGGCGATGCCGAAGACGCCGGCGCGCGGGTTCGTTCCATAGAGATCCGGCTGGTTGAGCGGCGGCACCGCGCCGTAGAGGTTCCTGAGGTGATCGACGGTCGGAATCTCGGCGCATGAATCTGCCGCGCAGATGTTGAGGGTCTCGATGCCCGCGTATTTGTGCTCGGCGGCGAGCGCGAAGGCCCGAGCGACGTCGGCGGGATCGACATAGGGGCGGAGGTAGGGTGGGTCCTCGGCCTCGCGGCCCGCGGCCGGGCCCCTGGTGCCGAGCAGGAACGGGATCAGCTCGGGAAACGCCACATAGCACGGGCGGAGCACCAGCACCTCGAGCTTGCGGCGCCGCGCGAAGGCGGATGCCACCACTTCGCCGGCCACCTTGCTCATGCCGTAGGTGGAGCTGGGCCGCGTCGGATGCGCCTCGTCCACCGGCACGTAGAGCGGCGGCACGTCGGGGTTGGTGTCGTCGAGGCCGTAGACCGAGCTGCTGGAGCAGTGGATGACCCGGCGCACGCCGGCGCTCTCCGCGGCGTCGAAGACGTTCCAGGTGCCGCGCACGTTGATGTCGAACAGCACGTCGTCCGGACAGGGCACCGAGCGGTCGATGGCGGCGAGATGCGCCACCACCTCCTGGCCTTTGAAGGCCTCCGCCAGTTTTGCGCGATCCATCACGTCGACGGCGGGGTAGCCGCCGGCTTCCGTGGGCGCGCTCCTGTCGAGGACGCGCACCGCGTGGCGCTTCGCCAGCTCCGCCACCACGTAACGGCCGAGCCGGCCGCGGCCGCCGGTTACCGCGACGCGCATCGGGACCTCATGCCGCCGCCATACGCGCCACCAGCTGCTGGTGGAAATGCAGGATGAGGCCTTCCCAGAACGGCGAGAGCTTGATGTCGTCGGCGACAGGCGAGCGGCGGCCCCGCTGCATCAGGTCGAGCACGCGCCCGTCCTCGGCGCGGAGCTGGCGCCAGTAGCGCACCATCTCGGCGCGGTCCGCCGCGTGCTCGTCGTCGGTGGCGGCATCGTCGACGAGGTACCAGGAGGTGAGCCACTGGCTCCGGTCATGAGCGCGCGGCGCCCAGATCGTGCGCACGGCGAGGCTGCCGAACAGGCTCATCTGCGTGTTCGGGAATAGGAAACAAAGGCTGTCGGTGCGCCGGTCCTCCGGCTGGTTCGAGCGCAGCGGCACCAGCGGCGTGGTGGAGCGGAGCGATGAGTCGCCGCGCCAAGTGAAGCCGAACATGTCGGCGTCGGTCACCTCGGTGAAGGTCTTGTTGCCGTCGGCATCGACCCGGGCCGGCAGACCTTGGTGAACGAACTCCTCGTGGTAGTTCTCCATCGCCGCCTCCACGGCGAGTTTCCAGTTGGCGGCAATGTCGCCGGCCTCGTAATGGGCGAGGCGGAAGCGCTCCATCTCGTAGGGCGCCCAAAGCCGCGTGAAAGGCGCCGCGACGGTCTCCAGCGCCGGCGCCGCGCCGGAGAGATCGACGAAGACGATGTCCGCCCAGACCTGGCTGCGGATTGGCACCAGGCCGCGGTCCGCCCGATCACTGCCGCGAGGATCGGCCACCTTGCGGCCGTCCCAGAGCGGCGTCGCCTTGAGCGTGCCGTCGAGATTGTAGGCCCAGCCGTGATAGGGGCAGCGCAGCACCGGGCGGCCGCAGGCGGGCTCGCTCAGCACCAGCGCGCCGCGATGGCGGCAGACATTGTGGAAAACGCGGACCTCGTTGTCGCGGCCGCGGGCGACGATGGCGGGGACGCCGCCTGCCACGCTGACGGGGATGGCGTCGCCGGGATTGGGCACCTGGTGCGCGAAGGCGACGCCGGTCCAGTGGCGGCCGAAGATCTTCTCCTGCTCCAGCCGGAAGTACTCCGGGCTGGCATAGGCGGCGGATCCCAGCGCGCTCGCGCTCTCAATCGGCCGATTAAGGCGCTCGATCGCCTCGGCGCCCAGCAAACTCGCGACCGATGCCCCCGTCATCCGCTCCTCCCATGGCCCGCGTACCGGGCCGATCGATGCAATTCAGGGACCAGCGCAACAGGATCGCACAGCTTGCCGTCCCACTCTAGACTGTGCCTCAAGGCAGGCAATGGAGGCTCGCGATGGACGACGTGAAGAAGACCCTGGCGCATCCGCTGGGCGGCAACGTGATGCCGCGCTTTGCCGGTCCCAGCACCATGATGCGGCTCCCGGCGCGGGAGGATGCCGTCGGCCTCGATGTGGGCTTCATCGGCGTTCCCTTCGACATCGGCACCTCCAACCGCAGCGGCGCCCGGCTGGGGCCGCGGCAGATTCGCGCGGAATCGGCGCATCTCCGGCCCTACAACATGGGAACCCGGGCGGCACCCTTCGACGCGCTGGCGGTGGCGGATCTCGGCGACGTGCCGATCAATCCCTACAATCTCCCGGACAGCATCGGGATCATCACCCGCTTCTATACGAAGGTGCTGGCCGCCGGCTGCAAGCCGCTGACCCTCGGCGGCGACCACACCATCACCCTCCCCATCCTCCGCGCCGTCGCCGCGAAGCACGGGCCGGTCGGGCTCGTCCACGTCGACGCTCATGCCGACATCAACGAGAACATGTTCGGCGAGAAGATCGCCCACGGCACGCCGTTCCGCCGCGCGGTGGAGGAGGGCCTCCTAGACTGCAAGAGAGTGGTGCAGATCGGGCTGCGCGGCACCGGCTACGCGGCGGAGGATTTCGACTGGCCACGCCAGCAGGGCTTCCGCATCGTGCAGGCGGAGGAGTGCTGGTACCGATCGCTGACGCCGCTGATGGCGGAGGTGCGCGACCAGCTCGGCCGCGGGCCGGTCTACATCACCTTCGACATCGACGGGCTCGATTCATCGGTGGCGCCCGGCACCGGGACGCCCGAGCCGGGCGGCCTCATGGGCTCGCAAGGCCTCGAGATCATCCGAGGCTGCCGTGGCCTCGACGTGGTGGGCGGCGATCTCGTGGAGGTGGCGCCGCCCTATGACCCCACTGGCAACACCGCGCTGCTGGCCGCCGGGCTCCTCTTCGAGATGCTCTGCGTGATGCCGGGCGTCCCCTATCGCTGAGGTGACCCGCGATATCTCCGCTTGCTGCCGGCGCCGCGCTGGTGATCAATTTCTGGGCGCTCGGCTGAAGGGGAAGAGCCATGCACGTCGTGATCCTGGGGGCGGGGGTGGTTGGGGTCACCACCGCCTATGAGCTTCAGAAGGACGGTCACCAGGTCACGGTGATCGACCGCCAGCAGATCGCCGCCAACGAGACCAGCTTCGGCAACGCCGGCATGATCGCGCCCGGGCATTCCTATACCTGGGCCTCGCCGAAAGCGCCGGGCATCCTGTTCCGCTCGCTGTTCCAGCGCGACCAGGCGCTGCGCCTCACGCTCCGCGCCGATCCCCGGATGTGGTCCTGGTGCTTCCGCTTCCTGCTCAACTGCACCGCCGAACGCGCCGCCACCAACACACGGCGCAAGCTCCGGCTATGCCAGTACTCGCAGTCGATCCTGCACCAGACCCTTGCGGACACCGGCATCGAGTACGATCGCAACACCCGCGGCATCCTCTATCTCTACCGCGATCAGAAATCCTTCGACGGCGGCGTCGCGCACATGAAGATCCTGCAGGACGGCGGACAGGAGTTCCGTGTCCTCGATTTCGCAGGGCTGATCCAGGTGGATCCCGCGCTGAAGGCAGCGCGCGGCAAGGTCCATGGCGGGCTGCACGGCCCCACCGACGAGACCGGCGACTGCCACCTCTTCACCACCGCCCTCGCGGAGATTTGTCGCCAGCGCGGCGTCGACTTCCGCTATGGGACGACGGTGAAGGGCTTCGAGAAGGACGGCGATCAGATCACCGCCGCCGTCACCGACAAGGGCAGCGTCAAGGGCGACCTCTTCGTGCTGGCGCTCGGCAGCTACGCACCCTTCCTGGCGGAGCCGCTCGGCATCGATCTCCCGGTCTATCCGGTGAAAGGCTACGCCGTCACCCTCCCGATCAAGGATCCGGACGCGGCGCCGCGGCTTGCCGGCATCGACGAGAACTTCCTCGTCGCCTATACGCCGATGGGGAACCGCATCCGCATGACCGCGACGGCGGAGTTCACCGGCTTCGACACCACCCACAAGCCGGAGGATTACCGCACCGCGCTGCAGGTCTCGGAGAACCTGTTCCCGGGCGCCGTCGATTATTCCCGCGCCTCCTATTGGGCGGGTCTGCGGCCGATGACGCCGGAGGGCACGCCGCGCCTCGGCCGCGCGAAATACCGCAACTTCTATCTCAACGCCGGCCAGGGCCATATGGGCTGGACCATGTCGCACGGCTCCGCCCGCGTGGTCGCCGACATGATCGCCGGCCGCAAGCCCGCCATCGACACCACGGGTCTGACCGCCGCGTGAGAGCAATCGGGAGGGCGAGATGACGCCCGAGGAATTCCGCCGCTACGGCCACCAGCTGATCGACTGGCTCGCTGACTACCACGCCGGCATCGCCGAGCGGCCGGTGATGGCGCAGGTGCAGCCGGGCGAGATCAAGAGACAGCTGCCGAGCGATCCGCCGGAGTCGCCGGAGCCGATGGAGAGCGTGCTCGCCGATCTCGATCGACTGGTGCTGCCGGGGCTTTCCCATTGGCAGCATCCGCGCTTCTTCGGCTATTTCCCTGGCAATGCGCTGCTGGCGGGCATCCTCGGCGACATCGTGGGCGGCGGCGTCGGGGTGGTGGGGCTCGCCTGGCAGTCGAGCCCGGCGTTGACCGAGATCGAGGAGGTCACCACCGACTGGGTGCGCCGCATGGTCGGGCTCTCGCCGGCCTGGAGCGGCGTCATCCAGGACACTGCCTCCACCAGCACCCTGGTGGCGCTGATCTGCGCCCGCGAGCGGGCGACCGGGTATGCGCTTTCCCGCGGCGGCCTGCAGGCGGAGGTCGAGCCGCTCGCCGTCTACGTCTCGGCGCACAGCCACAGCTCCGTCGACAAGGGCGCGCTGCTCGCAGGCTTCGGCCGCGAGAACCTGCGCCTGGTGCCCGTCGACGGCGAGCACGCCATGCGCGCGGACGCGCTCGAGGAGATGGTGCGGCGCGATCTTGCCGTCGGCATCAGGCCCTGCGCCGTCGTCGCCACCGTTGGCACCACCGGCGTCACCGCCATCGATCCCGTGAAGGCGGTGGCCGAGGTGGCGGGCCGGCATGGGCTTTGGCTCCATGTCGATGCGGCGATGGCGGGAAGCGCGATGATCCTGCCGGAATGCCGATGGATGTGGGAGGGGATCGAGGGCGCGGATTCCCTGGTGCTCAACGCGCACAAGTGGCTGGGCGTGCCCTTCGAGTGCTCGCTCTACTACGTGCGGGATCCCGAGCATCTGGTTCGCGTCATGTCCACCAATCCGAGCTTTCTGCAGAGCTCGGTGGACGGGCAGGTGAAGAACCTGCGCGACTGGGGCATTCCCCTGGGTCGGCGCTTCCGCGCGCTCAAGCTCTGGTTCGCGATCCGCGAGCAGGGCGTGGGGGCGCTGCAGGCGCGGCTCCGGCGCGACATCGCCAATGCGCGCTGGCTCGGCGAAGAAGTGGCGCGGACGCCGCACTGGCGGCTGGTGGCGCCGGTGCGCCTCCAGACCGTCTGCCTTCGCCACGAGCCGCCGGGCCTCGCGGGCGAGGCGCTCGACCGCCACACCCGCGCTTGGGCCGAGCGCGTCAACCGCTCCGGCGCCGCTTACCTCACGCCGGCCGTGGTGGACGACCGCTGGATGGTGCGGGTCTCTGTCGGCGGGATCAACACGGAGCGGGCCGATGTGGCGGCGGTGTGGCGGGCGATCAGGAAAGAAGCGGAGGCAGATCTCAAGCGCTGAAGATATCCTCTCCGCCCGCTTGCGGGGGGAGAGGGTGCGAGCGTGAGCGAGCGGGTGAGGTAGGTCGTGCCGCGAGACTGGGGCCGCGACACCTCACCCTCCCATTGCTGCGCAATGGGCCCCTCCCTCTCTCCCGCAAGCGCGGAGAGGGGCTAAGACTCCGGCAGCTTGCTCAGCACCCAGTTGTCGATGCGGTGCATCACCGCCTCGCGGGGCGCCAGCAGGCCGGGCTTGTAGAGGGGCGAGGCGAGGCCCTGCTGCTGGATTTCCAGCATGCCGACATCCTCCTCGCCGACCTTGCGCCAGCGCTCGTAGTAGGGCGGCGCCTCGACAGCGAAGTCGTTGCGCTCGGTGACCGCGCGCGGGAAGCAGCCGCCGATCGAGAGGATCGAGCGGTCCGCTGCCACCGGCCGCACCTGCAGCCACCACATGCTGTCCTGCGCCACCGCGAACTGGGTGGTCGGCTGGATCAGCGAGAAATAGGTGCCGCGCTTGGCCTCGGCCGAGAGACCCTCGATCGGCGGGAAGGGCGGTTTGTCGCGGCCGAGCACGGCGATGCTGCGCTGGTCGATGACCTGGATGCATTCCCACTCGCCCGAGGTCGGGATCGTCTCGGCGGTCTGGGCGCCCACGGTCTCGGCGTGGATGTAGCCGGTGTGATAGGCCTCCATCGCGTTCTCGAGCAGGAGCTTCCAGTTGCACTTGGCGTCGAACTCGATGCGCCAGGTGCAGACCATCTCGTCGAGGCGGTGCGAGCCGAAGACCTTGGGCAGGTTGCCGAGATACTGCGAGAGCGGCGGCGTGTCGGCGCCGAGGGTCAGGAAGACGAAGCCGGCCCAGGTCTCGAGCCGGATCGGGATGAGGCCCTGCTCCTGCGGCCGGAACTCCGCGCAATGCTCCATCTCCGGTGCGCCGGCGAGGCTGCCGTCCAGGCGATAGCCCCAGCCGTGATAGGGGCAGACCACGGCGCGGCAATTGCCGCTGCCGGTCAGCAGCAGCGAGCCGCGATGGCGGCAAGAATTGGCGAAGGCGCGCAGCTCGCCGTCCCGGCCGCGCAGCAGCAGGACGGGGCCGGCGACGGTATCGACCGCGCGATAGTCGCCGGGCGATTTCACCTCGTCGGCGCGGCCGACGAAGAACCAGTGGCGGAGATGGATGTGCTCCATCTCGGCGCGGAAGAATTCCGGCGCGGTATAGGCCTCGCGCGGCAGGCTCCTCGGTGCTTTTCCGGCGATCGGTCTCGAGCCTTCCATCGCTCTACTCCGGAACTCAGCCGAGATAGGCGTGCTGCACCTTCTCGTCATCGACGAGATCCGGGCCGTTGCCCACCAGCACCACGCTGCCACTCTCCAGCACATAGGCATAGTCGGCGATGCTGAGCGCCATCAACGCGTTCTGCTCGACCAGCAGGATGGTGACGCCCTGGTCGTTGATGGTGCGGATGGTCTCGAAGACCTGCTCCACCATGACCGGCGAGAGGCCCATGCTGGGCTCGTCCATCAGCAGGACACGCGGCCGCGCCATCAGGGCGCGGGCGGTCGCCACCATCTGCTGCTCGCCGCCCGAGAGCGTGCCCGCCACCTGCCTGATGCGCTCCCGGAGCCGCGGGAAAAGCGTCAGCATGCGCTCCTTGTCCTCGGCGATGGTGCGCTTGTCGGTCCGGGTGAAGGCGCCCATCTGCAGGTTCTCCTCCACCGTAAGGCGGGAGAAGATCCGGCGGCCCTCCGGCACCTGCACCACGCCCATGGCGGCGATGTCGTGCGGCCGCACATCGGCGAGGTTCTCGCCGTTGAGACGGATGTGGCCGGAGCGCGGATGCAGGAGGCCGCTGACGGCGCGCAGCGTCGTCGTCTTGCCGGCGCCGTTGGCGCCGACCAGGGTGACGATCTGACCTTCTTCGACCGCGATCGAGACTCCCTTCAGCGCCTCGATGTTGTCGTAGAAGACGTGGATGTTGTCGATTTCCAGAAGCGCCATTCCTGCCTCGCTAGATCCCTGGCCTCACGCCGCGCCGCCGGTGGCCGGCGCCTGGGCCGCGCGGGCGGCGCGCTGGCGCACCTTTGGCGGCGTGCCCGAGGAGCTGCCGAGATAGGCCTCGATCACCTTGGGATTGCTCTGCACCACCGCAGGCGTGCCCTCGGCGATCTTGGTGCCGTGGTCGAGCACGGTGACGAGGTCGGACATGCTCATGACCACCCGCATCTGGTGCTCGATCAGTACGATGGTGATGCCGAACTCGTCGCGGACGCGCCGGATGAACTGCATCATGTCCGAGGTTTCGCGCGGATTCATGCCGGCGGTCGGCTCGTCCAGCATCAAGAGCTTGGGCTTGGTGGCGAGCGCGCGGCCGATCTCCAGGCGCCGCTGCTCGCCATAGGCGAGGTTGCGCGCCAGCACGTCGCCGCGACCGCGCAAGCCGATGAACTGCAGCAGCCTCAACGCTTCCTCATGGGCTTCCGCCTCGTCGCGCTTGGTATGCGGCGTGTTGAAGAGCGCGCCCCACCAGTGCGATTTCAGGTGCAGGTGCATGCCCACCAGCAGGTTCTCGATCGCGGTGATGTTCCGGAACAGGCGGATGTTCTGGTAGGTGCGGCTGATGCCGGCGGCGGCGACCCGGTCCGGCGTCAGGCCGTCGATGCGCTCGCCGCGGAACCAGATCTGACCGGAAGTCGCATGGATGTTCTGCATGATGCAGTTGAAGACCGTGGTCTTCCCGGCGCCGTTCGGGCCGATGACGCTGTGGATCGAGCGCTCGGCGACATCGAGATCGAGCTCGCCGACGGCGGTCAGGCCGCCGAAGCGCATGGTGAGCTTCTTGGTGGAGAGAATGGACTCCGCGGCCACCGGCGCCTCCTATTGCCCGGGCTGCTGCGCGTCGGGCGCAGCGATCTCGTCGAGGGAGGTGGTGGCGGGCTCGATCTCGGGATCGACACCCTCCGCGGCGGCGCGCAGCTCGCGCCGGCGCGTCGCCGAGGGCCAGAGCCCTTCCGGCCGGATGCGCATCATCAGCACGAGTGCCACGCCGTAGAAGAGGTAGCGGTACTCGCCGAACTCGCGCAGCAGCTCGGGCAATCCCACCAGGGCGAGCGAGCCCACGATGACGCCGGGCAGGCTCCCCATGCCGCCGACGATGATGAGCGCCAGAACGTTGATCGAGACCAGGAGCTGGAAGCTGCTGGGATAGACCGAGGTCAGCATGACAGCGAAGATCGAGCCGGCTAAGCCGGCGAAAGCGGCGCCGAGGCCGTAGGCCAGCAGCTTCACCTTGACGAGGTTGATGCCGAGCGCCTGCGCCACGTCCTCGTCGTCGCGCACCGCCATCCAGGCGCGGCCCAGTCGCGAGGTCTCCAGCCGCCAAGCGAAATAGGCGGCGATTGCGGCGCAGACCAGAGTCAGGAAGAAGAGCTCGACGGGATCGCTGAGCTCGATGCTGCCAAGGAAGGGCTTCGGGATCTGCAGGATGCCCTGGGCGCCTGCCAGCAGCGGTGCCGCGGCGTCGGATTGCACGATGACGCGCACGATCTCGCCGAGGCCCATGGTGGCGACCGCGAGATAATCGCCGCGTACGCCGAGGACGGGAATGCCGAAGAGCACGCCGACGATGACGGAGCAGGCGACCGCGATCGGCATCGCTTCCCAGTAGGTGAGGGAGGCGAGCGCGTGCGAGCTGTCGGCGGTGAGGAGCGCCGTCGTGTAGGCGCCGACCGCGAAGAAGGCGACGAAGCCCAGGTCGAGGAGGCCGGCAAGCCCGACCTCGAGATTGAGGCCCATGCCCATCAGAATGTAGAGCCCGACCAGCATCAGCACCTGGCCGATATAGGAGCCGGCGACCACCGGGAACAGCACCACCAGCAGCACGGCGATGACGATCTTGGCGATCTTCGCCGTGCGCGCCTGCTGCGGCGTCGGCGTGGCGGCGGCGCCGGGTCGCGAGCGGAACTTCGTCCATATCACGCTGCAGGCGGCGGCGATGACGAAGATGATGATCGCGCCCTCCGGGGTCAGACCCTCCCAGGTGTAGAGCAGGTCTCGAATCGAGCCGATGAAGTCCCCGAACTGCATCATGATCTGGATGAGTTCCTGGAACACGCCAAAGAAGGTGACGGCGCCGAGCCCGACAAGCACCGGCCTCTGCACGGACTTGGGCGCCATCGAGAGCAGCGCGCCCAGCGCTCCCAGCACGAGGCCGGCCGCCACCAGCAGGACGAGGCCGGTCGTCATGTCGTCGAAGTCGAAGGTGAGCATGTTCACGAGCTGCGGCGACAGCGCGATGAAGATCGACCGCAGATCGAACGCACCGGTCGCCAGCACCAGCAGCATCAGCATGCCGGCGGCGATGCCGCCGGCGATGGCGCTGTGCAGCATCACCATGAGCGGCGGCAGGCTCCGCTCCGAGCGCGCGACGAAGGCGCCGGCGCCGAGCGCGATCGCCAGCAGCGCCTCCTGTCCGAGCGTCAGGACGTCGACGATGACGGGCCGGCCGTGGATCATCAGCAGGATGCCGACGGCGGCGAGATAGATGCTGACGATGCCGAGCACGACGCCGGTCAGCACCGCGCGCTGCAGCGGCGGGCGCGCGTGCTTGTGTACGCCGGCGTGTTGCGCAGGAGCGGCGGCGCTCATGGACGGTCTCCGGTGGCGAGGGAGGCCGGGCGCGGGTCGGAAGCCAGGATGGGATGCTGCATGCTCAGGCTCGTTTCTTCGCCATGCGCTCGCCGAGGATGCCGTGCGGGCGGAAGATCAGGACCATGATGAGGAGGGTGAAGGCGATAAGATCGCGCAGCTGATAAGGCGCCGGGATGCCGATGCCGTCGAGGAAGAGGGCAGGGCCCACGGACTCGACGATGCCGAGAAAGAAACCGCCCAGCATGGCGCCGGGGATGCTGCCGATGCCGCCCAGCACCGCGGCGCCAAAGGCTTTGATGCCCGGCGTGAAGCCCATGTAGAAATAGACCTGCTTGAAGACGAAGGCATAGAAGACGCCGGCGATCCCCGCCATGGCGCCGCCCAGCGCGAAGGTGAAGACCACCACCTTGTCGACGTCGATGCCCATGAGCGCCGCGGCATCGGTGTCCTCGGAGACCGCGCGCATGGCGGTTCCCATCTTGGTCCGCTGCACGATCACGTAGAGGACGATCATCGCCACGATCGCCGAGACGATGACGACCACGTCGACGCTCGGAATCCTGAGCCCGAAGACGGTGACCGGCGTCGCCTGCCACTTGGGATCGGGGTAGGAGCGCACGCTCGGGCCGAAGAAGCCGCGGAAGGTCTGCTCCAGGAAGAACGATACGCCGATGGCGCAGATCAGCGGCGCGAAGCCCCTTACGTGTCGGAATGGCCGGTAGGCGAAGCGCTCGGTCAGCACCGCTATCACGGTGGAGCAGATCATCGCCACCACCAGCACGCCCAGAAAAGCCAGCACCGGGCTGCTATTCAGGAAGCCGGAGCTGTCGAAGGCGGAGGCGACGAAATAGCCAGAGAAAGCGCCGGTCATCATGATGTCGCCATGGGCGAAATTGATGAGCCGCAGCACGCCGTAGACCATCGTGTAGCCGAGCGCGATCAGCGCGTAGACGCTGCCGATGGTGAGCCCGAACATCACGAGGTCGAACCACTGGGCGAAGGCGTAGCGGCCCTTGATCAAGGTGCCGATGGTGCCGCCGACGACCACCACCACGACGCTGATGCGCAGGCACCAGAGGATGACGTCGACGAAGGTGAAGCGCGCGAGCTTGTTGAGCCGCGGTAGCGAAAACTTGCCTGCCGTCGCGTCGGTCATGGCTCCGGCGCCCCTATTACGTTGCTGACGATGTCCGAGGAAAGAGCCGACCGGCGGCCGCGGATGCCACCCGCGTGGTGCGGGGGGACATCCGTCGGCCTCCGGCCGTCGATGCTACCGGCTGCGATCAGGGCCAGATCTTCTTGGGGTTCTTGCCAATGTCGTAGGTCTTGGGATCGGCATTGGTGAACTGGTAGACCGCGGGCTTGAACTGCGCGCACTCGCCGTAGGGATCGCAGGCGATCGGACCGCTGATGCCCTCGAACTTGGTGGCGAACACTGCGTCGCGCAGCGCCTTCTTGCCGATGTAGGTGACACCCTTGCTGTCGGTCTTGGCGACCTTCTCGATCGCCTTGAACGCGAGCTCGGCGCCGTCATAGGCATTGGCGTGGTAGCCGGAGATCGGCGCCTCGCCATAGGCCTTCTTGTACTCGGTGACGAACTTCGGATAGCCCTTGCCCATCGCCTCCGGCGACAAGTCCGGATAGGTGATGCGGAAGCCCACCACCGCGTCCTTCGCCGCCTCGATGAGGTCAGGCGCCATCAGGCCGGAGCTGCCGATCATGGCCACCTTCTCCATGCCCGGCGTGTCCTTCACCTGCCGGATGATCTGCGCCGCCGCGGCGACGAAGATCGGAAAGTAGACGGCATCCGGCTTCTCGGTCGCGATGCGGGTCAGCAGCGGATGCATGTCGACATCGGTCGGCTGGATCGCCTCCTCGGAGAGGATCGTGCCGCCCATCGCCTTGAAGTTCTTCGCCATCTCGAGGGCAAGGCCACGCGCGTAGGGACTGCCATCATGGATGGTGACGATCTTCTGGACCTTGAGCACGTCGTGGAAGTACTTGGCGTCCGACTTGCCCTGGTCGATGTCGCTGTAAACCGTGCGCACGAATCCCGCATATTCCGGCTTGCGGTCGGGGGCGGTGAGCGGCGGTGCGGTCGGCGAGGTGCCGATGCTGGTGATGCCTGCCTTCCACAGGATCGGCGCGCCCGGCGTCGCCGCGCTCGAGCAGGCCGGACCGATCACGATGACCGTGTTCGGATTGGCGGCAAGCTTGGTCGCCGCCGTCTGTCCGCCTTCCGAGTTGCAGAGCGAATCCTCGGCGTTGAACTTGATCGGATGGCCGACCAGCTTGCCACCGATGTTCTTGATCGCGATCTCGACCGCTCGCTTCTGGTCGGTGCCGAGCGCGGTGTCGGGACCGGACAGCACCCAATAGCCGCCGATCTGGATCGGCGCACCCTTTGGAATCACCCAGACGCCGATGTCATCGGTGACCGGCCCCTTCGTCTCCGCCGCTTGCGCCCCGGCAATCAACCCCGCCACTGCGCCGAGCGCAACGCCGCTCAGCAAAGCAAACTTCCTCAGACTACGCATGGCTTGCTTCTCCTCCTCCTGTTTGATGCGACAACCAGCTGCCGGCTGTCTCTAGCTTTTGGCCACGCAACGAACAACGGACCTCGGCGAGATCCTTTGATCCCCGCGGTTGCTCCCACCCACGCATCGCTGCGACGCATTCGGCTTCGCTTGAAGAATGCACACGACGACCACTTCGCGGACACGCAACTACTCTTACGGGCAGCGAACTATTCGGACGAGCGCTAATGCATCGAGCAATAACCATCTAAACACGGGATACTGGCGGGATCAATGGCGCTGCCCACGGGTGGATCTCATCATCGAACCCTGAAAACCGCTGTTACGAAGTACGTGTCGCGACTTGCAAAACGCGTACCGCTTTCGGCACTTCGCCGCATCCGACAGGACAAAAATCCTGACGCATCGCCGCGCGGGGAGCGCGTCGCACTCCCGTGCTCAGATCTCGAGCTCGCGAACCGCGCCATAGTGGTGGATGTGATAGGGCTTGCCGGCGATGCCGCGGCAGAAGGCGCCGACCACCGGCTCCAAACGCTCAGCAAGTGAGCGGGCTGCCGCATTGCTGCGCGCCATCTCCGCTATCGCCGCATCAGCCTGACGGCGCAGCGATTTCAGATCGACGGTGAGGATCTCGCCGCCGTCCACCACCAGGCGGCCGCCCACCATCACCTTGTCGACGGCGCTGCCATCCTCGGTGTGCACGAGCTGGTTGATCATGCTGTTGAGCGGCACCCAGTTGATGTGGCCGGCATCGAGAAAGACGATGTCGGCGAGGTATCCGGCCTCGAGGCGGCCGAGCTTGCCGCCGAAGCCCAGCACATGGGCGCTCCCTTCGGTGGCGAGCTCGAAGACCTCGGCTGTGGAGAGCCATTGCTCGTAGTCGGGCCCGCGCACGTGCGACGCCAGCGAGGCGATGCGCATCGCCTCGAACATGTTGAGATTGTCCGAGCAGTTGGCGCCGTCGGTGCCGATGCCGAGATGAACGCCCGCCATCAGCATGCGGCGCGCCGGGGTGATGCCGGATCCCAGGCGCATGTTGCTGCCGGGATTGTGCGCCACCGAGCCGCCGTGATCGGCGAGGCGCTTGATGTCGTCGGGATCGAGCCAGACCGCATGCGCCGCCGTGAAATTGGGGCCAAGCACGCCAAGCTTCGCTAGATGTTGTGTGAGGGTGGTGCCGTAGCGCGTCAGCGCCGAGACCGCCTGCACTTTGGATTCACCGAGATGGGTGTGATATCCGGCGCCGTATTCCTCGGCGAGGCGCGCCGCTCCCACCATGAACTCGTCGGCGCAATGGAGCGGGATGGTGGGTGCCAGCGCCAGACGGGCGCGGTCGCGGTCGATGGGCCAGGCCTTGAGCGCGGCGCGGCAGGCTTCGAGATGCGCCTCGCCGCTGGCGCTCGCCATGCGCTGGACCGCGTCGCGGAGATCGTCGGGGAGCGCCTCCATCAGGCCGGGGATCGCGGCATAGAAGGTGCGGTCCGCCATCATCGGCGCCACCACCGCGCGCATGCCGGCTTCCGCATAGGCGCGGCCGACGGCGGCGAGGCCTTCCGGCGACGGTGTCGGGAATTCGACGAAGAGGTCGTAGCAGGCGGTGCAGCCCTTGAGCAGCATCTCCACCGCGCCGATCATGGCGGTGAGCGATTTCTGCTCCGGCGAGGTGTAGCGCGACGCCCAGGGCCCGGCGTTGAGCAGCAGCTCCAGGGTCCAGCGGTCACCGATCCCTTTGCTGAGATTGCCGTGGCCGTGGGTGTGCGCGTTGAGGAGGCCCGGGATGAGCAGGCGGTCGCCGGCGTCGATCACCCGCGCGTCTTCCGGGCGAAGCCGGCCCGGCGGCTCGATGGCGGCGATGCGCTCTCCCTCGACCAGGATGTCCGCCGCGACGAGCGGGGCGCGCGCATGGGCCAGCACGCGGCCGCCGCGGATCAGGGTTAGCGCCGTCGCCATCGATATCTCTCCTGCGGCTCAGTAGCCGCGCGCCATGTCCACCTGGTTGAGCAGCACCTTGCCGGCCTTGGCGCGGCGCAGGTTCTCCACCACCTGGGTCGAGGCGGTGGTGGGCTTGCAGTAGCTCGCCACATGGGGGGTCACCATCACCTTCGGATGCGTCCAGAAGGGGTGGTCCTGCGCCAGCGGCTCCTTGGAGAAGACATCGAGGGTGGCGCCGCCGATCTGACCGCTCTCCAGCGCCGCCAGCAGATCCGCCTCGACCAGGTGGTCGCCGCGGCCGGCGTTGATGATGCGCGCGCCCTTGGGCAGCATGCCGAAGAGCCTGGCGCCCAGGATGCCGCGGGTCTCCGGCGTCAGCGGCAGCAGACAGATCAGGATGTCGCACTTGCTGGCGAAAGCCGCGAGCTCACCGGCGCCGGCGAAGCACTCGATGTTGGGGATCTGCTTCGGCGTGCGCGACCAGCCGCGTGTCCTGAAGCCGAAGCTGGCGATGCAGCTGGCGGTGACCGCGCCCAGCTCGCCCAGCCCCAGGACGCCGACGCCCCACTGGTCGGGATCGGGCGGCTGCTTGTAGACCCATTTCTTCTGCAGCTGGTTCTGCGCGTGCATGTCGAGGAGGCGCTGGTAGCGCAGCGTCGCCCAGAGGCAGTAGTCGCGCATGGCGCTGGTGAGGATGGGATCGACCAGCCGCGCCAGCGGCACGCCCGGCGGCAGCTTGGAGAGATCGAGCTGGTTGATGCCGGCGCCCAGCGACAGGATCGCCTTCAGATTGGGATAGCGGGCGAGCCCGTCCGGCGGCTGCGTCCAGATCAGCGCGCCCTCGATCGCCTGGGGATCGGCGATGTCCGGCCAGACCTCGACCTTGAGCTCGGGCATCAGCGCCGTTAGATGCGGGACCCATTCGGCGGGATCGTCGAGGTTGCTGTGGAAGACAATTCGCATGTGTTCTCTCTCTCTCTCTCTCTCAGGTTCTCGCTCAGCCCATGGAAAGCCCGCCGTTCACGCGCAGCGTCTGGCCGGTGATGTATGCTGCCTCATCGGAGGCGAGGTACGCCATAGCGGAGGCGATCTCCTCGGGCTTGCCGTAGCGCCCCATCGGCACCAGCCGGAGCGCCGCCTTCAGCCCTTCGGCGTCGATCTCGCCCAGCATCTCGGTGGCGATGTAGCCCGGCGACACCGCGTTGACGGTGATGCCGAGCGGCGCCACCTCCGCCGCGATCGGCCGCAGCATCATGGTGATGCCGCCCTTGGACGCGGTGCAGACCGGGTATCGGTTGCCGCCGAAGTCCGCGACCTCGGTGATGCAGGAGCCGGTGGCGATGATGCGGCCGCTGCGCCGCCCCACCATGTGCTGGAGCGCCGCCCGCGTCACGTTGAAGAAGCCGGTGAGGTTGATGTCGAGGGAGCGCGCCCAGTCCTCGTCGGTGCTCTCCAGGAACGGCCGGTCGATGACGATGCCGGCGTTGCTCACCATGACGTCGAGCTTGCCGAAGGCGTCGACCGCGCTCGCCACCAGCCGCTCGGCGTCGGCGCGTTTGGAGACATCCGCTTGCACCACGATCGCCTTGCCGCCGGTGGCGCGGATCTCGCCGGCGACGGCCTCCGCCTTGTCCTTGCTGGCGACGCAGTTCACCACCACCTTGGCGCCCTCGCGGGCGAAGCGCAGGGCGACGGCGCGGCCGATGCCTCGCGAGCTGCCGGTGACGATGGCGGTCTTATCCCTGAGCTGCATGGGCGCTTCCCTCCGCTGCTGTCGTTTTCTCACGGTGCTTTCCCGCCGGCCGCCGCGCGTCCCGCCCGTCGAGCCATCGATAGGCGCGCATGACCTGGGGTACGAACCAGGAGCGGCCGCTGTAGAGCGGCAGGGTGGGAAAGCCGCGGTCGGCGAAGACGGTGCGCGCCTCCGGCGCTTCCAGGATGGCAAGCGCCGCCTTGCGGCCAAGATAGGTTCCCATGGGAATGCCGGCGAAGCAGTAGCCGACGGCATAGTGGATGCCGTCGCGGCGGCCCAGATGCGGATACATGTCGAAGGTGGCGGCGCAGCGGCCGGTCCAGGAATGGCCGATGCGGACGCCGCGGAGATCCGGCAGCATCTCCGCGAGCCAGGCGAAGAGCCGCTCCGCCTTGGCCCTGGGCGGCTCCGGCCGGGTGCCGGTAAGCGCGCCGAACAGGATGTGGCGGCTGTCCGGCGAGCGGCGCACGAAGGCGGCGTCGCGATTCCAGTCGATGCAGGTGCGGTCGGTCGGCAGCACGCGGGCGATGATCTCCGGCGCGAGCTCCTCGGTGGCGATCATGTAGGCGTCGAAGGGAACGAGCCGCCGCTGCAGCCAGGGAAGCGTGTCGTCGGTGTAGCCGTTGGTGGCGATGAGCACGTCGCGGGCGACGCAGTCGCCGCGCGCGGTGGCGACGCGCAGGCGATGCGGACCTTCGCTGGCGATGCGCGTCACCGGCGTGCTCGGCAGCAGGCTGATGCCCGCCGCCCGCACGCGCTCCAGCAGCCCGGCGTGATAGAGGCCGGGATGGATGCTGGCGAGATCGGGAACGACGGCGCCGCCGAAATAGCGGTCGCTGGCGAGCTCGCGCCGCTGCTGGGCGCGCGGCACCATCTCGAACTCGACGCCGAGATGTCTCCGCTGCGCCTCGAACTCCGCCGACAGGTCCTCGTAGTGGAAGGGTGAGGGCGCGGGGATGTAGCGGCCGCCGATGCGGAAGCCGCAGTCGATGTCCTCGGTCTCCACCACCTCGCGCACCGCATCGAATGCCGCCTGCATCTCGCGATAGATCACGACCGCGCGGTCGGCCCCGAGCTTTTTCAGCAGATGGCCGAAGTGATGCTTGAGCGTGCGGCCGACGAATCCCGCGTTTCGGGTGCTGGCGCCCTGGCCCAGCACGCCCGCCTCGAGAACCACGACACTGCGTCCGGCGCGGGCGAGCAGCAGCGCAGCGTTGAGACCGGTGAATCCCGATCCCACGATCGCCGCGTCGATCTGCCGCGGAACCGGCAGCTCCGCCGGCTGCGGCCGCGGCGCCGCCTCCCACCAGTAAGGTGTCGTCTTGAATTGAGAGGTGAATCGGTCGGTCGCGGCCATGGCGCGGCCTCGCTCTGGAAGAAGGCGCTGCAAGTATCGCCAATCGTCCGTGCCGCGGCAATCGACGGCGTTGTGGCCAAGGCCGGCGACGGGATATAGCCTTTCCTCTTCCCCAACAGGCGGCGGAGTGACGGTCCCGTGAGCAATACCTGCGATGTGGCGATCATTGGCGGCGGCGCGGTCGGCAGCTCGATCGCCTATTTCCTCGCCGCCAATCCGGACTTCAAAGGCCGCGTCACGGTGATCGAGCGCGATTCCACCTATCGCTTCGCGTCCTCGGCGCTGTCGCTGAGCTCGATCCGCTTGCAGTTCTCGACGCCCACCAACATCCACCTCTCGCGCTTCGGCATCGACTTTCTGCGCCACATCGGCGATCACCTGTCGGTCGACGGCGAGAAGGCGGATGTCGGCTACATCGAACGGCCCTATCTCTTCCTCGCGAGCGAGGAGGGGCGGTCGATCCTTGAATCAAACCACCGCGTGCAGACTGCCGAGGGCGCGCCGATCGTTCTGCTGGAGCCCGCGGAGATCAAGGAGCGCTTCCCCTGGATCTCCACCGAGGGGATCGTGCTGGGCTCGCTCGGCGTCAAGGACGAGGGCTGGTTCGATGGCTACGGCCTGCTGCAGGCCTTCCGCAAGAAGGCGCGGAGCCTCGGCGTCGAGTACATCCAGCAGGAGGTGACCGGCATCGAGCGCCGGGGACGGCGCGTCGAGGCGGTCACGCTCGCCGACGGCACGCGGATCGCCTGCGGCATCGCGGTCAATGCCTCGGGGCCGAGCGGCGGCAAGGTCGCGCGGCTCGCCGGCGTCGATCTTCCCGTGGAGCCGCGCCGGCGCTGCGTCTTCGTCTTCGACTGCCGCGACAAGCTGCCGGGCTGCCCGCTCCTCATCGACAGCAGCGGCGCCTTCTTCCGGCCCGAGGGCCGCTTCTTCATCGGCGGCATCTCGCCCGCCGAGGAGCGCGAGCAGAAGGTGCCGGACTTCGAGGTCGACTATTCCGAGTGGGACGAGCTGGTCTGGCCGCCGCTCGCCCATCGCGTGCCGGCGCTCGCCGCGGTCAAGGTGGTGAACGCCTGGGCCGGGCATTACGATTACAATACCTTCGACCACAACGGCATCATCGGGCTGCACGGCGATCTCGACAACTTCATGCTGGCGAACGGCTTCAGCGGCCACGGCATCCAGCAGTCGCCGGCCACCGGCCGCGGCGTCTCCGAGCTCATCGCCTACGGCAAGTTCAGGACCCTCGATCTCACGGATTTCGGTTATGCGCGCATTCCCGAGAACCGGCCGATCATGGAGATCAACGTCGTCTGAGCCAGGCTCTTCGCCGGGATCGGCTCCCCCGTCCGATTGTTTTGAGGCATATTTGTTGCAAGCGATGCACCCAGGCTGCATCGAGAGGGGACAAGCATGAGCGCCGTTGACCAGACCAGCACCGCTGATATCGCCGCCTCTACGGAAACCGGCAGCTACGCGCGGAAGGCGCTCCTCGCCTCGGCGGTGGGCTATGCCATGGACGGCTTCGACCTGCTGATCCTCGGCTTCATCATGTCGGCGATTGCGGCGGATCTGCATCTCTCGCCGACCGCCGGCGCCTCGCTCGCGACCTGGACGCTGGTGGGGGCGGTCGCGGGCGGCGTGATCTTCGGCACTCTCAGCGACTATGTGGGCCGGGTGAAGGTGCTGACCTGGACCATCCTGCTGTTCGCAGTCTTCACTGGCTTCTCGGCGCTGGCCCAGGGCTATTGGGATCTCGTCACCTACCGCACCATCGCCGGGCTCGGCCTCGGCGGCGAGTTCGGCATCGGCATGGCGTTGGCATCGGAAGCCTGGCCGGCAAGCCAGCGGGCGCGGGTCTGCTCTTATGTGGGGCTCGGCTGGCAGGCGGGCGTGCTGGCGGCGGCGCTGCTGACGCCGATCCTGCTGCCGCTGATCGGCTGGCGCGGCGTCTTCGCCGTGGGCGTGCTGCCGGCAGCGGTCTCGTTCTTCGTGCGCCGCGCGGTGGGCGAGCCCGCGATCTTCACCGCGCACAGCCGCGCGCGGCGCGCCGGCTTTCCGGTGGCGCTGCTGGTGAAGGACTGGGCCACCGCCAAGATCAGCTTCGCCATGTTCATCCTCTGCTCGGTGCAGAACTTCGGCTATTTCGGCGTGATGATCTGGTTGCCGAACTATCTCGCCGGCCGCTTCCACTATACGCTGACGAAATCCGCGCTCTGGGTCGCCGTCACCATCATCGGCATGGGGCTCGGCATCTGGGTCTTTGGCCAGCTCGCCGACCGCCTCGGCCGCCGGCCGGTGTTCCTCGCCTTTCAGGCGGGCGCGATGGTGAGCGTCGTCGTCTACTCCCAGCTCACCGGCGAGATGGCGCTGCTGCTGGGGGGCGCGATCATGGGCTTCTTCGTCAACGGCATGCTCGGCGGCTACGGTGCGCTCCTCTCCGAGCTCTACCCGACCGAGGCGCGCGCCACCGCGGAGAACGTGCTGTTCAACCTCGGCCGCGCCGTCGGCGGCTTCGGCCCGGTTGTCATCGCGATGCTGGGCGCCGCCTATTCCTTCTCGACGGCAATCGCACTCCTGGCGGTGATCTACGCCCTCGACTTCATCGTCACCGCCTTCCTCATCCCCGAGCGCAGGGGAGTGGCGCTGGACTAGGCAATCCCGCTCCTGTTGCGGTGCAATAAAGGTGCAACAGGAGGCCATCAAATTCCTCCCGGCGGCTTTGGCGTTTCCTTAAGCATCTGTGCTAGGGTCGGTTTTTAGACGTCGGGCGTTTCCTCATGAAGCGACACATCATCCTGACCTCGCATCCGACCGGTGGCCGGATGCCGCCCCCGGTGCATTGGGGCGCTGCCACCGCCGCCGAGCGCGGCCCCCTTATCGCCAGTCCGAACGAGCAGCGCCGCAACGTGCTGGGCGCCCATTCCGGCTCCTACGCGGTCTATCGCGCGCTCGCCATGGCGGCGGGGAAGCTCGATCCGATCCACGTGCCGGATCTCACCAACACCGCGCCGGTGGAGCAGATCGGCCCCTATCCGCAATGGAACGGCGCCGGCCGCATCGTCTCCCTCGATCCCTGGGGTCATCTGGTGGCGGAGGCCTTTGCCGACCGCCTCGCCGAGGGCTGGGACATTCGCCCCACCATCGCCATCACCAAGGCGCATATCCAGATGCCGGAGCTGCAGCAGGCGATCGCCGCCGGCCGGCTCAAGCCTGACGGCAAGATCCTGCTGGAGAACGGCTCGGCGCGGGTCACCAAGGCGGCGATCGAGCCGGTCTGGTTCCTGCCGGGCATCGCCGAGCGCTTCGGCATCAGCGAGAGCCAGCTCCGCCGCGGCCTCTTCGAGTACAGCGGCGGCATGTTCGCCGAGCTGGTGACGCGGCCCGATCTCAAGATCTTCCTGCCGCCGATCGGCGGCATCACCGTCTATTGTTTCGGCGAGATGAGCGCCATCGCCGATCCCGCCAAGAAACTCGCCTGCCGCGTCCACGACGAGTGCAACGGCTCCGACGTCTTCGGCTCCGACATCTGCACCTGCCGGCCCTACCTCGCCCACGGCATCGAGGTCTGCGTCGCGACGGCCCAGGACGGCGGCGCCGGCATGGTGATCTACAATCGGAAGGAAGGCCGTGCGCTCGGAGAGGTGACGAAATTCCTGGTCTACAACGCGCGCAAGCGGCAGGACGGCGGCGACCGCGCCTCGACTTATTTCGAGCGCACGGAATGCGTCGCCGGCGTCCACGACATGCGCTTCCAGGAGCTGATGCCCGACGTGCTGCACTGGCTCGGCGTCACCCGCATCGACCGCTTCGTCTCCATGAGCGACATGAAGTTCAAGCCGATCGTCGACAGCGGCATCGCCGTGGTGGAGCGCGTCGAGATTCCCGACGAGCTCATTCCCGCCGATGCCCGGGTGGAGATGGATGCCAAGAAGGCGGCGGGCTATTTCAGCAAGCGCGTCCCCGGCGCGGAGGAGCTCGCCACCGCGAAGGGGCGCCGCCTCGACGAGTAGATCCGGTGGCTGACGCCGGAGATCGCGCAGCGGCCGCCCATCTGCTGATGCCGGAGGCGGTCCGGGCGCGGGCGCATTCCCTGCTGCGCTTGGCCGAGCGCGACGCGCTGCCGCATTTCGTCTATCGCGAGGACCGGTTGCCGGCGGCGGCGGATTATGTGCTGGCGACCATCCGTGCCAACTACCCCGATCTCGCCATTCCTTTCCATAGCCGCTGGCGGCACTTCACCGCCGGCGGCGTCGATCGTTGGACGCTGCTCGCGCGGGATCTCGCCGGCGTCGACGCGATGGAGCGGGCGCGGATCCGCTTCGATCTCGCGCTCACCAGTGTGCTGCTCGACGCCGGCGCCGGGGCTCGATGGCGCTATCGCGAGGCGGGCGGTGCCGACTATGCGCGCTCCGAGGGGCTCGCGGTGGCGAGCTTTCATCTCTTCCGCGCCGGCGTTTTCTCAGCCGACCCGAAACATCCCTGGCGTGCCGATGCCGCTGCGCTGACGGCGCTCGACGAGCGCGCGCTGGCGGAGGGCTTCCAGGTCTCGGGCGACAATCCGCTGGTCGGCATCGACGGGCGGCTCGCGCTGATGCGCCGGCTCGGCGCGGCGCTTGCCGGCACGCCTGATCTCTTCGGCGCGCCGGGCCGCTTCGGCACTCTCGTCGATCATCTCGCGCGGCAGGCGCGAAAAGGCACGGTGCCGGCGCCGGCGATCCTCGCCGCGGTGCTGCGCGGGCTCGGCAGCATCTGGCCCGGCCGTTACCGTCTCGGCGGCGTCGATCTCGGCGATGTCTGGCGCCATTCCGCCGCCCGCGCCGAGGATGCGAGCGACGGCTACGTGCCGTTCCACAAGCTCTCCCAGTGGCTCAGCTATTCCCTGATCGAGCCGCTGGAGGAGGCGGGGCTTCGCGTCACCGATGTGGATGCGCTGACCGGCCTTGCGGAATACCGCAACGGCGGCTTCGTGATCGACGTCGGTCTGATCGCGCCGCGCGACCCCGCGCTGACCCGGCGCCCGCTCGCGGTCGGCGAGGAGCCGGTGGTGGAATGGCGGGCGCTCACCGTAGCGCTCCTCGACCGCATCGCCGAGCGGGTGCGCGAGACACTCGGCCTCAGCGTCGAGGCGCTGCCGCTGGCGAAGGTGCTGGAGGGCGGCACCTGGGCCGCCGGCCGCCGCATCGCGGCCTCGCTGCGGCCGGGCGGCGCGCCGCCGCTCACGATCGAGAGCGACGGCACGGTATTCTGATGGATTCTCCGGAAACGAGGTCGGCGATGTCTGAGAACGTGGTGGTGGTGACGCATCCGCTGGTGCAGCACAAGCTGACACTGCTGCGCGACAAGCATCTCTCGACCGGCCAGTTCCGCCAGCTCCTCGGCGAGATCGGGCCGCTGATGCTCTACGAGGCGACCCGCGACCTGCCGCTGGAGCTGCGCCAGGTGGAGACGCCGATCGCGGTGACCCAGTCGCCGGTGCTGGCGGGGAAGAAGCTCTGCTTCGTGCCGATCATGCGCGCGGGGCTCGGCCTCGTCGATGCGATGCTGGATCTCGTGCCGTCCGCCCGCGTCGGCCACATCGGCCTCTACCGCGATCCCGCGACGCTGGAGGCGGTGGAGTATTACCTGAAGCTGCCCGACGACATCGCGCGCCGCCTCGCCATCGTGGTCGATCCCATGCTGGCGACCGGCCATTCCGCCACCGCCGCGGTGCATCGCCTGAAGGAGCTGGGCGCCGGCGCCATCAAGTTCGTCTGCCTGGTGGCAGCGCCCGCCGGCCTCGCCCTGATGCAGGCGGAGCATCCGGACGTGCCGATCTTCACCGCCGTCATCGACGAGGGGCTCGACGACCACGCCTATATCGTCCCCGGCCTCGGCGACGCCGGCGACCGGCTGTTCGGGACGAAGTAGAGCGCGGCGGAAGCATCTTGCGTCCTTCGACTCGGCGCTTCGCGCCGGCTCAGGATGAGGATCATGGGAGATGGCTTAAGAAAATCTCCTCATCTTGAGCCGTGCGCGCGAGCGCACGCGTCGAAGGACGCACCATTCATGATCCAGCTACCCCTCCGCCAGCGGCCGGAGCGCCGGCATGACCTTGCTGGCGAAGAGATCCAGATTCTTGCGGGTCAGATCGTGCGGCAAGGTGCCAAACTGCATGCAGGTGAGGAGATAGCCGAAGCCGATCTGCTTCTGGAATTCCTCGAATCTCTGCCGCACCGTCTCGGCGCTGCCGCAGATGAACATGCCCTTCGCCATCAGGTCGTCGATGGTCTGCTGGCCGCCGGTGAGGGTGCCCTTGGCCTTCATCACACCCTTCATCGATTGCAGCGAGAGATAGCCTGGCGGCAGCAGCATCTCCGGCGGCATGCGCGCGAACTTGTTGAAGAAGTTCTCGATGTGCGGCTTCGCCTCGCGATGCGCGATGGCGTCGGTCTCGGCCACATAGGTCGGCACCGCCCAGCCCAATTGCATCGGCGAGGCGGTGTAGCCGCGCCGCTCCGCCTCCTCGCGGTACATCGCCATGTAGCGGGCGAGCGCCGTCGCTGGGCTGAAGGTCTGGAGGTAGGTGTATTTGTGCTCGGGCGCCGCCGCCCATTCGATGGTCTCGCGGCTTCCCTGCGAGGGGATCCAGATCGGCGGATGCGGCTGCTGGTAGGGCCGCGGCCAGACATTGACGTAGTTGAAGTGATAGTGCTTGCCCTCGAAGGGGAAGGGACCGGTCTCGGTCCAGCCGCGTACGATCAGGTCATGCGCTTCGTGGAAGCGGTCATGGGAGTCGGCGGGATTGGCGCCCCAGGCGTGATACTCGGCACCGATCCCGCGCACGAAGCCGGCGATGAGGCGGCCGCCGGTGATGTTGTCGAGCATGGCGAACTCCTCGGCAACCGTCAGCGGGTTGTTGAGGAGCGGTAGCGCGCGGCCGAGCACGGCGATCTTCGCTGTCTTGACGCTGCGCGCGAGCGCCCCCGCCATCACCCCGGGGATCGGCATCAACCCATAGGCGTTGGAGTGATGCTCGTTGACGCAGACGCCATCGAAGCCCAGCTCGGCGGCCAGTTCCAGCTCGTCGAGATAGCGGTTGTAGAGGAGGTGGCCCTTCTGCGGATCGTAGTAGGAATTGGGCAGCGTCACCCAGGCGGAGTTGTGCTTCTCGGTATAGCTCAGGTCGAGGTCGGCATAGGGCATGAGATGGAAGCAGAAGAACCTCATGAGCGCGCCTCCGCGATGAAGCCCTCGACCGCCGCCACGAATTCCTCCGGCTTCTCCAGCTGGGGAAGGTGGCCGCACTCGCGAAGGATCTCCAGGCGCGCGCCGGGGATGAGATCGCGGAAGGCGCTGCCATAGGCAGGCGGGATCAGCCGGTCGCCGTCGCCCCAGAGGATCAGGGTCGGCGTCCTGATGCGATGCAGCCACTTCGCGAGATGCGGATTGTAGAGCCGCGGCTGCCAGGCGAGCTTCGCCGTCATGAGCGCGTTCTTCATCATGAGATCCTGCTCCTCCTCGGGGAGCGCGCGGCTCAGCATCGCCTCGGCGAAGCGCTGGTCGACGAAGAGGTTGCGCGCCGTCTGCTCCGGCGACCACAGGAAGAGATCGCCCTTCGGCACGCCCTTCACGTGGATGCCGGCGGCGGCCACCAGGGTCAGCGTGCGGAGCGCGCTCCGGTCGCGCACGGCGAGCTCGGCGGCAATCCAGCCGCCGAGCGAGGTGCCGACCAGGTTGACCTTCTCGAGGCCGAGCGCCGCGATGAAGTCGAGGTAGAAATAGGCGAGGTCGCCCACCGTATCGAGCCAGTCCGGCGTCTCCGAGCGGCCGAAACCGGGATGCTCCGGCACGATCACCTCGAAGCGCCGCGTCAGTGCGTCCATGAAGGGCAGCCAGTGGAGCGCGCCGCGGGCGCCATGCAGGAACAGCAGCGGCTCGCCCTGGCCCGCCCGCTGCACGCTCACCGCGCAGCCGTCGATGCGCTCCGTGACGCGGCGCACGTCCGTCATTGGCTCCTCCCCGGCCCGCGGATCGATGCCGCGGATCCTCCGGCGATTATGCCGCGACCGCCGGGCGCCGCGGCGGTCACATCATCGGGATGGCCTCAATCCGGCCGCGAGGGGGTGCCGGCCTGCAGCCCGCCGCAGAGGAACGGCACCAGCTGGCGGACCGTCTCGTCAGTGTCGTCCGGACTGCAGAGTCCGTTCGAGAACAGCACCATGTTGTTGGCGTCCGACATCGCGTAGACGTAGGCGCCGATGAGGGCGAGCATCCGCCAATAGATCGTCGCCGCGTCGAGCTCCGGCAGCGCGCGCCGGATCGCCGCGATGTAGCGGTTCGTCGACTGCTTCCAGATGCGCCGGCGCAGCTCGTCGATGAGCGTCTGCGGCTCGCTTTGCAGGCGCGCCATCAGCCGCACGAAGGCGAGGCCGCCGGGACCCTCGCGCCGCATCTCGGCGATCGGCAGCAGGAAGGCGCGGACGATCTCCTCGATGTCCGCCCGCTTGCCGGGCTGCCGCTCGAGCTCGTCGAGGAGGCGTATCCGCTCGCGCGTCACCTGGCGGCCGCGGCGCAGCACCACCTCGCAGAACAGCTTCTCCTTGGAGCCGAAATAGTAGCGGATCAGCGCCGGATTGACCTGGGCGCCCTCGCTGATGTCGCGCAGCGACGTGCCGGCGTACCCGTGGGCGGCAAAGGCCGCCTCGGCGAAGTCGATGATCTGCCGAGCGGTCGGACTCTCGCCCGGCCGGCGACCACGCTTTGCCGCGCTGCGTCTGCGGGCCATCTTCGTTCTCGGCGCTCGCGCCGTCATGCGGAGAACTGCCCCTGCGGTGGCGCCCGCCCTCAGCTTACCGGCGAATGCGGCGATCGCAAGCAGCGTGACGTCAGCGCGAGCGCGATTCCGGAAAGCGCCCGCCAAAGTTGCGGAGAATGCTTGACAGATCGACCGCAATTCAAAATTATTCAACTGTTTAATTCATTCACCGTCTGATTAAGACGAACGTAGAGATCGCGCCGCGCGGCATTGCCCTGGTTACGCCGGCACCGGCCAATGACAAGACCATCCGATCAGACGGCAGCACGACGATCATCGTCTCCGCCGGAGAGAGAACAGGGGCCAGGATGAATGAAATGAGTGGAGAGGCGATAACGGGCCCGCCGAGATCGCTGTTCTCCCTGTCTGGGGTCAAAGCCTTCCGCGCCACCCGGGAGGAACTGCGGCGGGCGCGCCATCTGCCGGGCTATGTCTACACTTCGCGCGAATTCGAGGAGTACGAAAAAGACCGCATCTTCATGCGCGATTGGCTCTGCATCGGCCGGGTCGAGGAGCTGCCGAATCACGGCGACTACATGACGCTCCGCATTATGGGCGAGCCGATCCTGGTGGCGCGCGACGGCAAGGGGAGGCTCGCCGCCTTTTCCAACGTCTGCCGCCACCGCGGCGTCGAGGTGGCGCAGGGCGCCGGCAATGCGCGGGAGTTCCGCTGCCCCTACCACGGCTGGACCTACGATCTCAGGGGCGTGCTGAAGGCGGCGCCCGAGATGAGCGACAGCGCGGCCGAGCTCGGGAACTGCCGCCTCCCGATGCTGAGGGCGGAAGTCTATCGCGGCTGGCTCTTCCTCTCCTTCGATCCCGATGCGCCGCCGCTCGCGGCGACGCTGGCGGATTTCGACCGCGAGTTCGGCTGGCTCCGTCCCGAGGACTGCGTGCTGGCCGACAAGACAGTGATCGATCTCGATTGCAACTGGAAGTTCGCAGTCGAGCATCTGATGGATCTCTATCATCTTCGCGCGGCGCATGCGGAGGGCCTGGCACCGCCCTGTCGGGGCAATCAGGACCGGGCGGTGAAGCTGCTGCCGCGCGGCGGCTACAGTCTTCACTTCGAGGTGGCGCCCTCGGCCAAGAACGGCCTGAGCCCGTTCGGCAAGATGCCCTGGCTCATGGATCGGCCCGACGGCCTCGCCTGCCTCGGCTTCCTTGCTCCGAACCTCAACTTTGCCGCGCGCGTCGACGCGATCCGCCACCTGGTGAGCTGGCCGCTCGCGCCGGACAGGTCGCGGCTGATCTGCTACACGCTGCTGCCGGCCGAGGCCTTCGGCAAGCCGGGCTTCGCGGCGATGCTCGGCGCCTATGCCAACTGCCTGCGCCGCGCCGTCGAGGAGGACCGTGCCGTGATGCAGTCGCTGCAGAACGGCGTCGGCTCGCGCCATTTCGAGCCGGGCCCGCTCTCGAGCCTCGAAGGCCCTGCCCATCACGTCATCAACAATTACCTCAATGCGATGACCGCCTGAGGCGGCAGCGCGGCTTCAGCCTCAATAGGGCGAGCCCGAGGTCTGCGGCTTGCCGGCGGTCTCCCGCATCTCGCGCACCACATGCTGGCCTGCCATGGCAAGGAGCCGCGCATCGCCCATCAGGGTGACGAAGCGGAAGCCCAGACCCAGCATGCGCTTGGCATAGGCGGCGCTGCCGGTATGGAGGCCGGGCGCCACGCCGTGCTTCCGGCAGCCTTCCACGATCCGGGTCAGCGCCGAGATCATGAACTCGTCCGGCTTGTCGAGGCCGGGCGGATATCCGAGCGAGATCGAAAGGTCTGAGGGGCCGACATAGACGCCGTCGAGTCCCGGCGTCGAGAGGATGGCATCGAGATTGTCGAGCGCCTCCCGGGTCTCCACCATCGCCAGAGCCAGCACGGTGTCGTTCGCCTTCTCGTGATAATCGGGTCCGCCATAGAGTGTGGCGCGGATCGGCCCGGAGCTGCGGTAGCCCTTGGGCGCGTAGCGGCAGGCGCCGACGAAAGCCTCGCACTGGGCGCGGCTGTTGATCATCGGGCAGATCACGCCATAGGCGCCGGCATCGAGCGCCTTCATGATCTGGGCGGGGTCGTTCCAGGCGACGCGCACCAGCGGCGTCACCTCGGTGGTGGAGATCCCTTGCAGCATCGAGACCATCATCTGGTAGTCGATGACGCCGTGCTGCATGTCGACGACCAGGGAATCCCAGCCCATATGGGCCATGAGCTCGGCGGAGAAGGCGCTGGGGATGCCGCACCAGCCGTTGATGACGTGGCCGCCGGCGCGCCAGATCTCCCGCACTTTGTTGGGCCGCATCGCTTTCCCTCCCCCTCGCTGCTGGATCTCGTTCCGCTGCTGCCGGCCATCCCGCCAGCCCCCTTCCCGCAAGTCAAGAGTGACGCCCGCGCCCCGCGCTAAGCACCTGATAACGCCTCATTTCCGTGCCCATGCGGGGGTAGGCGGGCAGCCCTCCCTATTATTCATATCTTATTATGAGCCTGCTTATTATATTGGCGCCATGAAAGACCGGGAACTCGACCGCAGCCTGGGATTCCTGCTGCACGACGTGTCGCGCCTCCTGCGCAAGCGCTTCGATCAGCGCGCGCGGAGCCTCGGCCTCACCCGCGCGCAGTACCACCTGCTGGCGCATCTCGCCCGCAACGAAGGCATCAACCAGGCGGGGCTGGCGGAGATCCTGGAAATCGAGCCGATCACGCTGACGCGCCTCGTCGACCGCATGGAGGCCGGCGGCTGGCTGGAGCGCCGCGCCGATCCCGGCGACCGCCGCGCCCGCACCCTCTTTCTCACCGACAAGGCGCGGGCCGTCTTCCGGCGCATGCGCATGATCGCCAGCACTTTGCACGACGAGGCGCTGCGCGGTTTCACTGCCGAGGATCGCGAGCGGCTGCTGGACGCGCTGGCGCGCGCCCGCGGCAACCTCTCCGAGCTCGCCGGGGCGGGCGAGGCGGCGGCGCCGGGCGATGGCGACGCCGATGCGTCGGCGGCGCGCTCGCTCGGGCATTCAGGGTAGACGGCGCTGTGACGGGATCGGGGTCATTCGGGGTAGGCAAGGGTCGGGATCATGACAGCGAGTAACGAGGCCGCGCATATTGCCAGCGGGCGCCGCCGCGCCCGCAGCCGGCGCGGTCTGCTGGAAGGACGCAGCGTCCGGCTGCTGCTGATGGCGAGCGTGCCGGTCGCCGTCGTGCTGGTCGCCGGCTACCTCTATCTTTTCGGCGGCCGCTACGTCTCCACCGACGACGCCTATGTGAAGGCCGACAAGGTGACGCTCTCCGCCGACGTCGCCGGCCGCGTCACCGCGATCGACGTCCACGACAACGAGCCGGTGAAGCGCGGCCAGGTGCTGTTCCAGCTCGACGACCGGCCCTACCGCTATGCGCTGGAGAAGGCCAACGCCAATCTGGCGGCGACCCGTCTGCAGATCGAGGCGCTGCGCGCCAGCTACCGGCAGAAGCAGGCGGACCTGCAGGCGGCGCAGGATACGCTCGCCTATGAGCAGAAGGAGCTCGAGCGCAACAAGGCGCTGGCGGCGGCCCATGCGGTCTCGGCGGCGGCGCTCGACAGCGCGCAGCACCAGCAGCAGATGGCGCGCCAGTCGATGGCGGCGACCCAGCAGCAGATTGCCAATATTCTGGCGAGCCTCGGCGGCAATCCCGACATCCCGACCGATCAGCATCCTCTGGTGCTGCAGGCGCAGGCCGCCGTGGACCAGGCCCAGCTCGATCTCTCCCACGCCTCGGTCTACGCGCCGATGGACGGCACCGTCTCCAAGGTCGACACGCTCCAGGTCGGCGAGTATCTGACCGTCGGCGCGCCGGCCTTCTCGCTGATCTCCAACCGCGTCTGGATCGAAGCGAACTTCAAGGAGACCGACCTCGCCCACATGCATCCCGGCGACACCGCCACGGTGACCGTGGACACCTATCCCGACCACAGCTTCGAGGCGCGGGTCGAGAGCCTGAGCCCGGGCACCGGCGCCGAGTTCTCCGTGCTGCCGCCGCAGAACGCCACCGGCAATTGGGTGAAGGTGACGCAGCGGCTGCCGGTGCGGCTTGCCATCGAGAATGCCGATGGGAGCCTGCCCCTCCATACCGGCATGAGCGCCGACGTCGAGGTGGATACCAAGTATCGGAACCACACGCTGGCGTTGATCGAGCAT
>DATJOK010000041.1:0-13445 GCA_035507155.1 Allostellaceae bacterium | reverse complement strand
AGCGACTCCTAACCGGTTATGCCGGTGCAACCACAAAGCCGGCACGTGGAAAATGCACGCAAACCTCGCCGACCTCACGATCACTGCGTCGGATCACGATCTCATGGATGTCCGAGGCGACCAATTCACCGATAACCGGGTTGCGTCCGGTATCGTCCGGCGTGACGGTAACGGTCTGACCGGGTTTCCGACCGATGGGATCCTGCGGATCGACGGTCGCCCTGGCGATCGATGTGGCATCCCTTGCTACATCAAGCGCTTGTTGCGCGCTGATTTGGCTTCGGCTGCCATGGCCGATAGCCGCAATGCGCTCAGCCCAGGAGAGCAGCCTCGGAAAGCCATCCAGCGGCGCCGCCGCCGATCCGAAATTCTGTCGCAAGAACCAAATCGGATGATAGGCGGCGAGATCGGCGAGGCCAGCGGCAGGGCCTTGCAAGAACGAGCGGCCGTCCGCCAGCATTTGATCCAGCCAATCGAAATGCGCGCGCAGCTGATCAAGCAGGTTGGGCACCGCCGCCATCATTGCGACGGGATCGAAATTTCGACCGGAGAACTTGGCCCGGTCTTCGAGAAACCCCTCAGGCAACGTCTCGAGTCTCTTCGCGAACGCGATGCCGACAGCCGGGCTGAAGGTTGTCTTCTCGGCCCACCAGGCAAGCGCGTCGGCAGCGCCGCGGCTGGCCGGATAAAAGCTCGGCGTGGGGCACCGGCGCTCGAGTTCGCGCATGATCAACTGGCTGTCGCAATAGATGTCCGCGCCAATCTGCAGAACCGGCGTCTTGCGATAGCCTCCCGTCAGCGCCGTCAGATTCGGTTTCGGCATGATGACGGGAAGCTCGACCGATGCCCAGGCAAGGCCCTTGAGGCCAAACCCGATCCGAACTTTCTCCGCATAGGGAGACGTGTCGTAATGGTGCAAGATGATGTCGGTCATGCGAGGCATCCTTGAGCGTGATGGGGCGAACACCACCCCGACTTCCTGCCGTCAGATGTAGCGGAAGGTGGCCGCTATCGCCGGCCGAAACCGGACTCCATCCCCGAAAGGCATTAGGGCCCAGGAGCGAGGATGAGTACTTTCGTGTCCATGTCGTTGGACCCTGCAGAATGCGATCGAGCGCGCTTGGCGCGAGACGCGTCTTATGACGGGCGGTTCTATACCGGCGTTCACACCACCGGTATCTACTGCCGTCCGGTCTGTCCGGTGCGTCCCGCGCGGTCCGCCAATGTTTCGTTCTTCCCATCGGCCGCGGCAGCCGAGGCGGCAGGTTTCCGTCCCTGCCTGCGTTGCCGTCCAGAGACCGCTCCCTTCTGCAGCGCGTGGATCGGCAGCAAGGCGACAGTTGAAAGAGCGCTGCGGCTCATCGTCGAGGACGGTGCGCTCGATGTGGAGGGAGCTACCGTCGAACGCCTGGCTGCGCGTCTCGGTATGGGGGCAAGGCAACTGACGCGGCTATTCGCCCATTACCTGGAAGCAAGTCCCTCGAGAGTGGCCAGGACTGCACGGGTGCAGCGGGCCAAACGGCTCATCGACGAGACGAGCCTGCCGATGACCGAGATCGCGATGCAGGCAGGCTTCGGCAGTCTACGCCGGTTCAACTCCGTCTTCGCCGAAGTCTACGGCAGACCGCCGACTGAAATTCGGCGCACACGGCGACCGGCCATCAAGGAGGTGAAAACGATCGAGAGTGCCGGTAACGTCGACAATCTGCCCTTGTAACGACGCTCGCTGAGAACGAGACCGGTCTTCCAGCCCCGAAGCGGTCAGTGCGCCAAAGCGCCATCCGAAGCGACACTCCGGACTTTTGGGCCATGCTCTGAGCGGCGCGCCTCAGTTCGCGCTCGCCGCCGCCTCGGCCTCGGCGATGACGTTGGGCGGCACGTCGTCTTCGGCGACGACGCGGTTCCGGCCGGTGTGCTTCGCATGATAGAGCGCGGCGTCGGCGCGGCCGATGAGCGCGGTGAGCGCCTCCCCCGGCCGGTAGGCGCCGGCGCCCACCGAGAGGGTGATGCCGCCGTAATCGTCGCCGGTATCCTTGCGCACGATCTTGTGACGGACCATGGTGCGGCGGATCTGCTCGCCCACCATCACCGCGTTCTCGAGGCGGGTCTGCGGCAGGATGATGACGAATTCCTCGCCGCCGAAGCGCGCCGGCGTGTCGCGACCCTTGACGCATTCGGTGAGCGTCTTCGCCACCAGGCGCAGCACCTGGTCGCCGAGCTGATGGCCGTAGGTGTCGTTGAACTTCTTGAAGTGGTCGATGTCGAGGATGAGCAGCGACAGCGGCTCGTTGTTCTCGGCCGCCGCGCGCGCCGCCTCGCGCAGCCTGGTGTCGAAGAATTTGCGGTTGTGGATGCCGGTCAGCGGATCGGTCAGGGATTCCCGGCGCACCACCTCGAGATTCTGCTGCAGCGTCGCGATCTCGCCGGAGGTACGGCTCAACTGCTCCTCCAGCACGCGGTTCTTCTGCGCCGCGCGCTGGGTCTCGGTGAGCAGGTTGGCGACGATGTTGCGCATGCGCTCGGCGCTGAGGCCGCTGCCGAGCTCGTGGGAGTATTCCTTCAGGGTCTTGTTGAAGGTCTGATGATCGCCGGCGGCGGAGCTGATCGACTTCATCACCTGCTCGACCGCCTGGTCGAGGTCGGCGCCGGTCTGCTGCAGCAGGTTGTAATGCCGGCTGGTGTCGAAGAAGCGGTAATGGAGGTCGGCGCAGACCTCGTCGGTGAAGGGCTCCTTGGCGGCGAGGATGGCGTCGATGGCGCCGGTGAGCTCGGGCTGCAGCCCGCTCACATAGGAGAACCAGATCATGTAGTTCTGCGGCGTCGCCGGAACCCCGTGCGCGACCATCGCCTTGTGGGCGGCCTCGCCGAGACTCTTGGCCTTGGTAAAGTCTTGGTTTTTAGTCATATTTTACCGAATTCCAGCCGCCCGGCGGACCCCCCGCAGCTTGCGCCGCCATGTTTGGTCAGAATGATAGAAATTACGTAAACGGGCCTGCCGAGCCCTGCCCCTGCAGAAATAAGTCCCGCAACCTTCGCCGGAGAAGTCGATGCCCGCCGCGCCTCTCAGCCTCTTCACCGGCCGGGTCCTGCCGGAGTGGATCGACTACAACGGCCACATGAACGTCGCCTACTACGTGCTCGCCTTCGACCAGGCAAGCGACCGGCTTTTCGACCATTTCGACCTCGGCGAGCGCTATCGCCGCACCACCGATCACTCGCTCTTCGTGCTGGAGGCGCATGTGACCTATGAGCGCGAGCTCAGGCTCGACGATCCCGTCGCCGTCACCTCCCAGCTCATCGATGCCGACGCGAAACGTGTCCACTTTTTTCATCGGATGATGCATGGCGAAAGCGGCTATCTTGCCGCCACCATCGAGCTCATGGCATTGCACGTCGATCTCCGCGGCCCCCGCGCCGCGCCGCTGCCGCCGGCCGCCGCCGAGGCGATCCAACGTGTCCTGGAAGAGCATCGGCAGCTGCCGCCGCCGCCGGAGCTCGGCCGCCGCATCGGGCTTGCGAGCCGCCGCACATAAATTTCGGGAGGTGTCATGAAACTCTGCCGCTTCGACGACAACCGCCTGGGCCTGGTTCGAGGCCATGAGGTGCTGGACGTGACGCCCGTGGTGGCGCGGCTGCCGGCGCAGCGCTGGCCATTGCCGAAAGGCGACCCGCTGATCGCAGCGCTCGAGGCGCTCCGCCCGCATATCGAGGCGGAGGCCCAGCGCGCGGTGGCGCGGCCGTTCTCCCAGGTGATGCTGCTGAGCCCGGTAGCCAACCCCAGCAAGATCGTCTGCGCCCCCGTCAACTACCGCAAGCACCTCGACGAGGCGCGCGCCGACGCCGGCATCCATCATCAGAAGCAGGTGGAGGAGATCCAGCGCGTGGGCCTGTTCCTGAAGGCGACGAGCGCGCTGGTGGGCCCATCGGCGGGCGTGGCGCTGCGCTATCTCGACCGCCGCAACGACCACGAGGTGGAGCTGGCTCTGGTGATCGGCAGGCCCGCCGACCGCGTCAAAGCGGCGGACGCCCTCGACTACGTCGCCGGCTATGCGATCGGCCTCGACATGACGATCCGCGGACCGGAGGAGCGCAGCCTGCGCAAGTCGGGCGACAGCTATTGCGTGCTGGGGCCCTGGATGGTGACGGCGGACGAGTTCACCGAGCCGGAAAATCGCGAGCTCTCCATCACCGTCAATGGCGAGCCGCGTCAGCGGGCGAACACGAAAGACCTCGTCCTGCGTCTCGGCACCCTCATCGAGCTCGCCTCGTCGTTCTACACCTTGCTGCCCGGCGACATCCTGCTCAGCGGCACGCCGGAGGGCGTGGGCCCCGTGCGCCCTGGAGACGTGATGGATGCGGCCATCGACGGCATCGGCACCATGCGGGTCGAGGTGCGGGCGGCCTGACTTCGAATCTGGAGCGACGCGGCGGTGACCGACGACTGGAGGCAGGCAAACCGGGCGAATTGGGACGAGCGCGTCGCGATCCATCTCGCCTCCGTGGCCCGGTGAGCCCTGGCTGCCCCTGGCCTTCTCCCCGAAGGCGACGCGGCCCTCCTGAGAATTTTTCCGGAGATCGCTTGACGGCGAAGAGTTTCGATCTATATTTCGATATATCGAAACTCTAACGAGAGACAGTCATGCATCACAGAGCCCACCGGGAATGCCACGAGCGACGCCATGCCCGGGACGAATTTGGATTTCGCGGCAGGCACCTAGGCGGAAGGCATCATGGCCGCGGCGGCTGGCGCGGCGGCCGGGTGTTCGATCACGGCGACCTGCGCCTGGTCATCCTGCAGCTCATCGCCGAGAAGCCGAGCTACGGCTACGAGATCATAAAGGCGATCGAGGAGAAACTCGCCGGCGCCTACAGCCCGAGCCCCGGCGTGGTCTATCCGACCCTCACCATGCTGGAGGAGCTGGGCTACGCCCGGGTCAGCGCCAGCGACGGCGGCAAGAAGCTCTACGAGATCACGCCCGAGGGTGCGAGCCATCTCGCGGCCAACAAGGCCGGGGTGGAGGCGGTGTTCCAGCGCATCGCCGAGGTGAATGCCGCCCGCGGCGGCGGCCCGGCGCCGCAGATCCTGCGCGCGATGGAGAACATGCGGATGGCGCTCCGCCTGCGCCTCTCCCGCGGCCCGCTCAGCGACGAGCAGATCCGCCGCATCACCGCCGCCCTCGACAACGCGGCGACCGACATCGAGCAGAGCTGAGCTCTGCGCCCGCGACAGGAGCCTCACATGCTTTCATCCGAAGCCCGCGTCTCGACCGCGATGGCGCGCCGCTATCTCGGCCAGCTCTGCAAGCACTTCGCCCACAAGATCCCGGTGACTGAGAACGAGGCCGGGGGCCGCATCGAGTTCCCGGCCGGCGTCTGCGCGCTGGAGGCGAGCGCCGATCTCCTGGTGATGCGCGCCGAAGCCGCCGACGAGGCGGCACTTGCGCGCGTCCAGGCGGTGATCGACAGCCATCTCGCCCGCTTCGCCTTCCGCGACCAGCCCGAGATCCGCTGGCTACGTCAGGGGTGAGGCCGCGGGTGCAGCCAATGGACGGCGGCGAGGCGGCAGGGTAGCGTCCGCGCGATCCCCTGCCCCTTCACCGCGGTCCGATGCTTCTTCGCTGTCTCGCCTTCCTGGGCCGCAACGGCGCCGGCTTCCTCGCCAGTGGCCTTTTCGTCGGCCTGGCGCTGCCGCCGGTGGCGCATGCGATCAAGCCGCTGTTCTCGCCGCTCATCTTCCTGATGACGACGGCGATCATGCTGAGCATCGATTGGCCCAGGGTGCGGCTCCATGCGCGCCGGCCGGGCCGCGTCGCGGTCATCGTGCTCTGGGTGCTGATCCTCTCTCCGGTCCTGATCGCGCTCGCGGTGCGCGCTCTCGATCTGCCGCAGGGGCTGGCGCAAGGGCTGGTGCTCTGGGCGGCGGCGCCGCCGCTGATGTCGCTGCCGTCGATCGCGCTGCTGATGGGGCTCGACGCCGCGCTCTCGCTGCTGGTGATGATCGCCGGCACCTTCCTGGTGCCGCTCACTCTGCCGCCGCTGCTGCTCGGCCTCATCGGCCTCAAGCTCGCGATCGGCATCCTGCCGCTGATGGCGCGGCTCGCCTTCTTCATCGTCGGCGCCGCCGCGGTCTCGGCGCTGATCCGGCATTTTGCCCGGCCTGAGCGGCTGACGCGCTACCGCACCGAGATCAACGGCGCGAACGTGATCCTGCTGGTGATGTTCGCGATCGCCATCATGGACGGGATGTGGGCGCGGATCGCCGCCGAGCCGGTGACGGTGCTGGTCTATTCCGCGAGCGCGCTCGGCATCAGCCTGCTCCTGCAGGGCGTGAGCTTCCTGCTGTTCTCCCTCCTCGATGCCCCGAACGCCCTCACCATCGGCCTCATCGGCGGCAACAAGAACACCGCCATCGTCTGGGCAAGCGTCGGCGCCGCAGCATCTCCCGACCTGCTGCTGTTCTTCACCTGCACTCAGCTTCCCGTCTATCTGCTGCCGGCGGCGCTGGCGCCCTTCTATCGCCGCTTCAGCGCCAGCGCGGCGGCCGCCTCGCGCGCCGACTGAGGCGCTCAGTCCACAGGAGTGCCGCGGAACTGCTCCACCATTTCTTCTCCTCCTGCCTGCTCGGGTCTAACCTCTGCTCGCGGCAGGGCGCTTCCCGGCGCGGCGCCGGCCCGCCTCATCGCCGCATTCGTGCGGATGCCGCACCCGCCTCCCGCCCTGATTGACGCGCCCCGCACGCGCCAGTAGTTTCGGCGGAATGTCGTGCCGGCCCGCGCTGGGCCAGGCGCGATCCACAGGCTTAAACGGGGAGACTAAAGCCGATGAAATCGAAACTCCTGGCCGCGACCGCCGGCCTGGCATTGGCGCTTGGCTGCGCCCATGCCGCATCCGCGAAGACGCTGGTCTACTGCTCCGAGGGCAGTCCGGAAAACTTCTACCCGGCGATCAACACCACCGGCACGACCTTCGACGCCTCGGCGGAGCAGATCTACGACCGGCTGATGCAGTTCACCCGCGGCACCACCAACGTCGAGCCGGGTCTCGCCCAGAGCTACGACGTCTCCAACGACGGCAAGACCTTCACCTTCCACCTGCGCCATGGCGTCAAGTGGCAGACCACCAAGACCTTCACGCCGACGCGCGACTTCAACGCCGACGACGTGATCTTCAGCTTCGATCGGCAATGGAAGCCGGATGATCCCTACTACAAGGTGACTTCCGACAATCACAGCTACTTCAACGATATGGGCTTCAACAAGCTGCTGAAGTCGATCACCAAGGTGGACGACTACACGGTGAAGTTCGAGCTCAACCAGGCGGAGGCGCCGTTCATCGCCGATCTCGCCATGGCCTTCGCCTCGATCACCTCGAAGGAATACGCCGACAACATGATGAAGGCCGGGACACCGGAGAAGGTCGACCAGGATCCGGTCGGCACCGGGCCCTTCATCATGGTGCAGTACCAGAAGGACTCCACCATCCACTACAAGGCGAACCCGACCTATTTCCGCGGCAAGTCGAAGATCGACGACCTCGTCTTCGCGATCACGCCTGACGTCTCGGTCCGCCTGCAGAAGCTGAAGGCGAACGAGTGCCAGGTGATGCCGTACCCGAACCCGGCCGACCTCGACACAATCCGCAAGGATCCCAACCTGAAGCTGCTCGAGCAGCCGGGCATGAACATCGGCTATCTCGCCTTCCAGACCCAGAAGAAGCCGTTCACCGACAAGCGCGTCCGCCAGGCGATCAACATGGCGATCAACAAGAAGGCGATCATCGACGCGGTCTATCTGGGCGCCGGCGTGGTGGCGAAGAACCCGATCCCGCCTGTGATGTGGAGCTACAACGACGCCGTCAAGGACTACCCCTACGATCCCGCCGCGGCGAAGAAGCTGCTGGCGGAGGCTGGGTATCCGAACGGCTTCGAGACCGATCTCTGGGCGATGCCGGTGCAGCGTCCCTACAACCCGAACGCCCGGCGGATCGCCGAGCTGATGCAGGCGGATCTCGCCAAGGTCGGCATCAAGGCGGAGATCAAGAGCTACGAGTGGGGCGAGTACCGGAAGCGCGCGCAGAACGGCGAGCACCAGATGGCGCAGCTCGGCTGGACCGGCGACAACGGCGATCCCGACAACTTCCTGCACGTGCTGCTGGGCTGCGATGCCACCAACGGCGGCAGCAACATCGCCAAGTGGTGCTACAAGCCTTTCGACGATCTCGTCGTCCAGGCCGAGCACGTCACCGACATCAACGAGCGCACCAAGCTCTACAAGCAGGCGCAGGTGATCTTCAAGGAGGAGGCGCCCTGGGTCACCATCGCGCACTCGATCCAGTTCGCCGCGGTGCGCAAGAACGTCGAGGACTTCAAGCTCAGTCCCTTCGGCTCGCACATCTTCTACGGCGTCGATCTGAAGTAGCGGGGTGATGGCGCCCGGCCCAGTTGGGCCGGGCGCCGCCACTCTCGGACGCCCGGCGGCAGACCGTCGGATCCGTCCTGGTATTCTATCCCATGCTGCGGTTCGTTCTCACGCGCGTCAGCCTGATCATCCCGACTTTTCTCGGGGTGACGCTGCTCGCCTTCCTGCTCGTTCACCTCATTCCCGGCGATCCCATCGAGACGATGGCGGGCGAGCACGGCATCGACCCCGCCCGCCACGCCCAGCTGCGCGCCGAGTACGGCTTCGACAAGCCGCTGCTGGTGCAATACGGGATCTACATCGGCCACGTGCTGCGCGGCGACCTCGGCATCTCCGCGATCACCCATCAGCGCGTCACCGAGGAATTCTTCTCCCTCTTCCCCGCCACCGTCGAGCTCACCATCTGCGCCATGCTGTTCGCGGTGCTGCTGGGCCTGCCGGCCGGCATCATCGCCGCCGTGAGGCGCAACACCATTTTCGATCACGGCATCATGGGGATCTCGCTGACCGGCTATTCGATGCCGATCTTCTGGTGGGGGCTGCTGCTGATCCTGCTGTTCTCCGGCGTGCTCGGCTGGACGCCGGTCTCCGGCCGCGTCGACGCGGCGATCTTCGTCGATACGCATACCGGCTTCCTGCTGATCGACAGCCTGCTGTCGGACGAGGACGGCGCCTTCCGCTCGGCGGTGTCCCACCTCATCCTGCCGACGATCGTCCTCGGCACGGTGCCGCTCGCCATCATCGCGCGGATGACGCGCTCGGCGATGCTGGAGGTGCTGGGCGAGGACTACATCCGCACCGCCCGCGCCAAGGGCCTGTCGCCGGTCTGGGTGGTCTGCGTGCACGCGCTGCGCAACGCGCTCATCCCGGTCATCACCGTGATCGGCCTGCAGATGGGCTCGCTCTTCGCCGGCGCCATCCTGACCGAGACGATCTTCTCCTGGCCCGGCGTCGGCCATTGGGTGGTGGAGGCGATCAACCGCCGCGACTATCCGGTGCTGCAGGGCGGCGTGCTCATGCTGGGCAGCGTGGTGATGCTGGTGAACCTGATCGTCGATCTCCTCTACGGCGTGGTCAACCCGCGCATCCGGCATACACGATGACGGCCGAAGTCGAGACCGTCCCCGTCGCCGTCGGCGCGCCGCCGCATCCGCTGGTGGAGTTCTGGCACTATTTCTCCCAGAACAAGGGGGCGCTCGGCGGCCTGCTGATGATCCTGACGCTGGTGCTGCTGGCGGTCTTCGCCGACGTGATCTCGCCGCATTCGCCGATCCTCAATCACGACGACGCCTTCCTGAAGCCGCCGGCGTGGCAGGAGGGCGGCAGCTGGACCTATCCGCTCGGCACCGACCCCATCGGCCGCGATCTGCTGTCGCGGCTCATTCACGGCACGCGCTACTCCCTTTTCATGGGGACGGTGGTGGTGTCGCTGTCGCTCTTCGCCGGCACCTTCCTCGGCCTCGTCGCCGGCTTCCTGCGCGGCGTGCCGGAGATCGCGATCATGCGGCTCATGGACACGCTGCTGACCTTGCCGAGCCTGCTGCTCGCTATCGTCATCGTTGCGATCCTCGGTCCCGGCCTCATCAATGCGGTCTTCGCGGTGGCGATCACCACCCTTCCCTATTACGTCCGCATCACCCGCGCCGCCGTCATCACCGAGCGCGCCAAGGACTACGTCACCGCATCCCAGGTCGCCGGCGCCGGCATGTTCCGCCTCATGTTCTCCACCGTGCTGCCGAACTGCATGGCGCCGCTCATCGTGCAGGCGACGCTCGGGTTCTCCACCGCCATCCTCGACGCCGCGGCGCTGGGCTTCCTCGGTCTCGGCGTGCAGCCGCCGCTCCCGGAATGGGGCACCATGCTGGCGGATTCCCGCGAGTTCGTGCTGCGCGCCTGGTGGGTGGTGACGTTTCCGGGCGTCGCCATCCTGGTGACCGTGATGGCCTTCAACCTGCTGGGCGACGGGCTGCGCGACGCGCTCGATCCGAAGCTGAAGCGCTGATGCCGCTCCTCGAGATCGAGAACCTTTCCGTCGAGTTCCCAGGCGTCGCCGGACGCCTGAAGGCGGTGGACCGCGTCTCGCTCGGCGTCGAGGAAGGCGAGGTGCTGGGCATCGTCGGCGAATCCGGCTCCGGCAAGAGCGTCACCATGCTGGCGATGATGGGGCTGGTCGCCTATCCCGGCGAGGTCAAGGCCGATCGCCTGCGCTTCGCCGGCCGCGACCTCATGGGCCTCTCGCCGCGCGAGCGCCGCGCCATCACCGGCAAGGACGTGGCGATGGTGTTCCAGGAGCCCACCAGCAGCCTCAACCCCTGCTTCACCGTGGGATTCCAGCTCGGCGAGACGCTGCGCCTGCACGAGCGGCTCGATCGCCGGGCCCGGCGCCGGCGCGCGATCGAGCTGCTGGAGCAGGTGGGGATTCCGGCGCCGGAATCGCGGCTGGATGCCTTTCCGCATCAGCTTTCCGGCGGCATGAACCAGCGGGTGATGATCGCCATGGCGATCGCCTGCAACCCGCGCCTCCTCATCGCCGACGAGCCCACCACCGCGCTCGACGTCACCATCCAGGCGCAGATCCTGGATCTGCTGCTGCGGCTCCAGCGCGAGCGGCGGATGGCGCTCATCCTCATCACCCACAACATGGGCGTGGTGGCGGAGACAGCGCAGCGCGTCATGGTGATGTACGCCGGCCAAGTGGTCGAGGAGCAGCCGGCGGAGCGGCTCTTCGCGGCGCCGCGCCATCCCTACACCGCGGCTTTGCTGTCGGCGCTCCCGGAGCGTGCCCAGGGCCACAACCGGCTGCCGACGATCCCCGGCGTGGTCCCCGGCCTGCATGACCGGCCGACCGGCTGCCTCTTCAATCCGCGCTGCCGCTATGCCGACGCGCACTGCCGCGCCGACGAGCCGACGCTGGTCCAGCGCCTCGGCGCCGCGGTCCGCTGCCATTATCCGCTCGACGGCGCCACCGCCGCGGGAGCCGCCGAGTGAGCGCCGTCGCGGCGGCAACGGAGCTCCGGCGACATTACCGCGTGCGGCGCGGCGTCTTCGCCAAGCCCGGGCTCCTCAAGGCGGTGGACGGCGTCTCCTTCTCGCTCGCTGCCGGCCGCACCCTGGCGGTGGTGGGCGAATCCGGCTGCGGCAAGTCGACGCTCGCGCGCATGGTGACGCTGATCGAGCCGCCGACCTCCGGCGATCTCACGCTCATCGGCCGCGACGCGGTGAAGCCCGCCCGCGAGGACCGCACGCCGCTCCGGCGCGCGGTGCAGATCGTGTTCCAGAACCCCTACGGCTCGCTCAACCCGCGCAAGAAGGTGGGCGCGATCCTGGAGGAGCCGCTGGTCATCAACACCCGCCTGGCGAAAGCCGAGCGGCGCGAGCAGGCCCGCGACATGATGGCGAAAGTGGGTCTCCGGCCGGAGCACTATCACCGCTATCCGCACATGTTCTCCGGCGGCCAGCGCCAGCGCATCGCGATCGCCCGTGCGCTCATGCTGCGGCCGAAGCTGGTGGTTGCGGACGAGCCGGTCTCCGCCCTCGACGTCTCGATCCAGGCGCAGGTGCTCAACCTGCTGCGCGACCTGCAGGTGGAGTTCGAGCTCTCCTACCTCTTCATCTCGCATGATCTGGGCGTGGTGCAGCACGTCTCCGACGACGTCCTGGTGATGTATCTCGGCCGCGCCGTCGAGCAGGGACAGAAGGATGCGATCTTCCGCCAGCCGCTCCACCCCTACACCCAGGCGCTGCTGGCGAGCACGCCCAGCATCGCCAGGAAGCGCGCGCACATCGTGCTGAGGGGCGAGCTCCCCTCGCCGCTCAACCCGCCCGAGGGCTGCGCCTTCAACACGCGCTGCCCGCACGCGACCGACCGCTGCCGCACGGAACGCCCGCCGTTACGGCCGGTGGGCGATCGTCACGTCGCCTGCCATTACGCCGAGAATTTTGCCTGATCCCGGCGATCTTGCCGGCGCTCCCGGTGACTTCTCCGCAGGCCGGTTGACCGCCGGCGGCGGAATCCTATCTCTCCGGAGATTGCGGCATCCCGAGGGCATCAGCCATGAAGCTCGGCATCGTCGGATTGGGAGCGGTCGGCAGCGCCTGCGCCATGGCGGCGGTGCTGCGCGGCAGCGCGCGCGAGATCGTGCTGGTGGACCGGACCCGCTCGCGCGCCAAGGGCGTCGCCACCGACATGCGCTACGGCACACCGCTCTCGCCGCCGGTGGCGATCGCCGATGGCGATTACGAGGGTCTCGCCGGCGCCGGCCTGGTCATGATCACAGCAGGCGTGAACGAGAAGGGTGGCGGCGCCACCGACCGCAACGACCCGGCGGGCCGGCTCCGCCTGCTGGAGACCAACGCGCGCATCTATGAAGAGATCGTGCCGCGTGTCGCGGCGAGCGCGCCCGAGGCGGTGATCCTCGTCGTCACCGATCCGCCGGACCCGCTTGCCGACGTGGCGCGGCGCGCGGCCGGGCACGATCGCGTGCTCAGCACCGGAACCTTCCTCGACAGCCTCCGATTCCGCGTCCACCTCGCGCGGAAGCTGGGCGTCGCCGCCGGCGCTGTCGAGGCGCAGGTGCTGGGCGAGCACGGCACCTCCTCGGTCTTCCTGTGGTCGACCGCCCGCGTCGCCGGCATCCCCGTGCTGGAGGAGATCCGCCGCCGCGGCGGCTCCGCCGAGGGCTTTCGCGAGGAGATCGAGCGCGAAGTGCGCTACGCCAACATCACCATCATCGAGGGGATCGGCGCCAGCCAGTACGGCATCGGCATGGTTTGCGCCCGCATCGCCGAGATGGTCCTTCGCGACGAGCAGGCAGTGATCCCGATCGGCTCGTTCCAGAGGGAGCTCGGCGTCACCCTCTCGCTGCCGAGCGTGGTCGGTCGCGGCGGCGTGACCCGCGTTCTGCAGCCGGAACTTTCCTCCGAGGAGCGCCAGGGCATCGAGAAGAGCGCGGAGACGCTGCGAGCGGCGCTGGCGCGGGTAATGCAGCGTTAGCTGTCCGCGGAAGCATCCTGCGTCCTTCGAGACGG
>DATJOK010000040.1:0-30102 GCA_035507155.1 Allostellaceae bacterium | reverse complement strand
CGCAGCAGCGCGGCGAGCGCCTCCTCGTGGCTGGTGCCCTCCGCCAGCTGGCGGTCCACCAGCGCGGCGCCGTCGCGGCCATGGGCGCTCAGATGCACGCGATGGCCGATGCCCTCGGCCTCGCCGGCGCAGATGAGGTCGCGCCGCTCCGGTGGCGCGCCGCCGGGGAAGAGCGCGAATTTGACGCTGGAGGAGCCGGCGTTCAGCACCAGGATGGCGTCGCTCACGGCCGCGCCTCCGCCCGGTGGCGCGCCAGCAGCAGCGCGATCGCGCAGGAGCCGAGCCGCGCCAGCGTCTTGTCGGCGCGGCTGGTCAGGATGATCGGCACCCGCGCGCCCAGCACGATGCCGGCGACCTCCGCCTCGGCGAGATATTCGAGCTGCTTTGCCAGCATGTTGCCGGCCTCGAGATCGGGCACCACGAAGATGTCGGCGCGGCCGGCGACCGGTGAGACGATCCCCTTGGTCTTCGCCGCCTCCGCCGAGACCGCGTTGTCGAAGGCGAGCGGCCCGTCGAGGATGCCGCCGGTGATCTGGCGGCGGTCGGCCATCTTGCAGAGCGCGGCGGCATCGAGGGTCGATTTGAGCTTCTCGGTCACCGTCTCCACCGCCGAGAGGATCGCCACCCGTGGCTCGGCGATGCCGAGCGCATGGGCAAGGCCGATGGCGTTCTGCACGATGTCGCGCTTGTCTTCGAGCGTCGGATAGACGTTGATGGCGGCGTCCGTGACGAAGAGCGGCCGCGGATATCCCGGCGCGTCGATGGCGAAGACATGGCTGACGCGGCGGGCGGTGCGCAGCCCGTGCTCGTGGTCCACCACCGCATGCATGAGCTCGTCTGTATGGAGCGCGCCCTTCATCAGCGCATCCGCCTGGCCGGCGCGCGCCATGGCGACCGCCTGCGCCGCCGCCGCGTCGCTGTGCTCGGTGGAGACGATCTCGTAAGGCGAGAGATCGAGCCGCGCCTGCTCGGCGGCAGCGCGAATCTTCGCCTCCGGCCCGATCAGCACCGGCACGATGAGATTGGCGCGCGCCGCCTCCACCGCGCCCAAGAGCGAGGGCGTGTCGACGGGATGCACCACGGCGGTGCGGATGGGCGCGAGGCCTCGGGTCATCTCGATGAGGCGCTGATAGCGCTTCCCCTTCTGCCGCAGCTCGACCTCGGGAAGCACGATGCGCGGGCGGGAGATCTTATCGGTCGGCGCGATCACCTCGGCGGTGCCGGTGATCACGTCCTCGCCGCGCTGGTTGGCGGCGCGGCAATCGAAGGTCACGCGGTGACCCTTTTCGGTCTTCTGCCGCACCGTGACGGAGACGGTGACGGTGTCGCCGAGCCCGACCGGGCGGCGGAAGTGCAGGGACTGATCGACATAGATGGTGCCCGGCCCCGGCAGCTCGGTGCCGAGCACGGTGGAGATCAGCGCGCCGCCCCACATGCCGTGGGCGACCACCTTGTGGAAGAGGTCGCTCCGCGCGAACTCCTCGTCCACATGGGCCGGGTTGACGTCGCCGGACATGATCGCGAAGAGCTCGATGTCCTTCTGGCCGAGCGTCCGCACGATGCTGGCGGTGTCGCCAACCCTGAGCTCGTCGAAGGTGCGGTTCTCGATGCGATCCATCCCTGGCCCCTGCAATCGGCGTCAACTGACGATGTGATAGCCGGCGTCGATGTATTCAATGTTGCCGGTGAGGGAGGCCGCATCGTCGCTGATCAGGAACGCCGCCAGCTTGCCCACGTCCTCGATGCTCACCAGCCGACGCTCCGGGGTGCGCGAGCGCGCGCGCTCCAGCAGCTCGTCGAAGCGCTCGATGCCGGAGGCGGCGCGGGTCTTGAGCGGCCCCGGCGACAGCGCATGCACCCGGATCCGCTTCGGACCGAGCTCGGCGGCCATGTAGCGGACGGAGCTCTCGAGCGCGGCCTTCACCGGTCCCATCAGATTGTACTCCTCCACCACCTTTTCTGATCCGTAAAAGGTGACGGTGAGGAGACAGCCGCCCCGGTCCATCAGCGGTTCCGCGAGGCGCGCCATGCGGATGAAGGAATGGCAGGAGACGTCCATCGCGAGCGCGAAGCCGGCCTGGGAGCAGTCGGTGATCCGGCTGTGCAGATCCGCCTTCGGCGCATAGGCAATCGAGTGCAGGAGGAAATCGAGGCGCCCCCATTCGCTCCCGATGCGCGCGAACACCGCCTCGAGCTCGCCGGGCACGCGCACGTCGCAGGGCACGATGATCGGACAGGCGAGCTTCTCCGCCAGCGGGCGCACATAGAGCTCGGCCTTCGCATTGAGGTAGGTCGCCGCCAGCTCCGCGCCGGCCTCGCGCAGCACTTTTGCGCAGCCATAGGCGATGCTGTGCTCGTTGGCGATGCCGACGATCAACCCCTTCTTGCCGTTCAGCACCCTTCTCTCCTCCGTAGAAAGCGAAACGCGCCTCCGCTGCCGAAATAATCCGCACTCGGCCGCTTCGCTAACGTCGGATCAGGAGATGATATTGGGTGGCAGAGCGGGAGCAATCCTTGACAGAGATCAATCCCGCGAGCGCATGAAGGATTTGTAATTCGGCGATACCGTCGCCGATCGTGACGCGTGTCGGATGCGCGACGAGAAGCCTCAGGCGCGCACCAGCCCGTCCATCGGTCGGATCTGCGCGCTGTCCGGGAACACCTTGCTGGCGAGCGCCGCGACATCCATGCCGAGATGATCGCGCAGGATGCCCTTCATCACCGCGCGGCCGTCGGTGGCGACGCGGAGGTCGCGATCGTCCTGCAACTGCCGGAGTCCCGGCCAGTCGCCGGCGATGCGGCCGCCCTTCACCGCGCCCCCCATCACGAACATCATCGAGGCGGTGCCGTGGTCGGTGCCGTTGGTGCCGTTCACATGCACGGTGCGGCCGAACTCGGTCACCGTCACCAGCACCGTATTGTGCCAGGCCGGCCCCAGGCTCTGCGCCATCGCATCGAGCCCCTCGGCGAAGCCCCCGAGATTGGCGGCGAGCCGGCCGGTCTCGGCGCCCTGGCCCACATGGGTGTCCCAGCCGCCCATGTCGAGAGCGGCGATGCGCGGCCCGTCGGGTGCGGCCAGCAGCTTACCGGCGGCCTCGCAGAGCGGCTTGAACGCCTTCGGCCCGAAGCCGCCGCCGCCGTTCTGCATGTCCTGGCCGCCCAGCACCGCGTTCGAGAAGCCTTGCGCCTTGATGCCTTCGGCGAGCGCCGGCCCCAGCAGCTTGTCGCCGGCATAGAGCGTCGCCACCGCGTCGATGAAGCCGGGCGCCGCCTCATGGAAGCCGGCGGGCTCCCAGGAAGCGACCGGGACCGCGCCGCGCAGGATGAGCGGCGTGGCGCCGCCCACCGCAAGGCCCAGGCGCTCCTTGCCCTTGCCCTGCTGCAGCAGCGCGAGGCTGCGGTTGAGCCAGCCGTCGCTGATGCCTTTCTTCACCGCGAAGCCGCTCTCCATCAGGTCCTGCGCATCGAAATGGGAGCGCGTGTGATAGCCGTTGCCGGTGGCATGCACCACCGCGAGCTCGCCCTTGCCGTAATAGGGATGGATCGCCGCCAGCGACGGATGCAGCGCGAAATCGCGCGTGAGCGCGAGGCAGCCGCCCGCCTCGCCCGGCGGCTTCAGCGCCAGGCTGCCGCGCAGCTCCGCGTAGCTGGGATCGCTGATCGGCGCCACCGCGCCGAGCCCGTCCATGGCGCCGCGCTGCAGCACCACGACCAGACGGCGGTCGCCCGGGATGGCGGCGAAGACCGCGCCCGGCAGCTCCGCCAACGCGAAGGTGCCGACGGCGGCGCCGCCCAGGAGTCTCAGCACGTCGCGGCGTGTGGTCATGGCGATCACCGTCTCTGGAATTGCGGGCTGGCGACGAGAAGCGCGAGGCCGGCGCGGCGGCTGGGCGCGCGGCGCACCGCCTGCTGCACCTCCTCGGGAAGCACGTCGCCCTCGCCGAAGGCGGTCGTCATCGCCGCCAGCGGATCGGGCTCCTCGGGCACGCGCTGCGAGAAAACCTGGCACCACTCGGTGCGGCGGATCACCGTCTCCGGCGAGATCCACTGCGCGGCGACATCGGGCCAGCCCGCCGGCGAGGGCGCGAAGAACGGCGGCTGATCCAGGTTCTTCAGCATCTGGAATGCCTGCGCCGGCTCCGGCACCGTGCCCATCACGCGATAGGCCGCGATCACCAGCTCGGTCGGCGTCCGCACCTTGCCGAAGGGCTCGCGCCAGGCGGCATCCTCGCGCACGACCGCAAGCGTCACCTGGCGAAGATCGCCGGAGGTGTCGCGAAACACCTTGGCGATACGCTCGACGGAATCGACCGGCGGCGTGTCGGCGATGAAGTGGCGCGCGAGCTGGGTCGCGACGTGGCGGGCGGTCGCTGGATGGACGGCGAGATCGCGCAGCGCCGCGACGCCCTCCTCGACGCCGTTCTCGCGATAGACGCGGCCCAGCAGCGTCTTCGAGCCGGGCTCGTGGATGTTGGGGCGGAACAGGAAGGCGCCGGGCTGCGGATCCCGGAGCTGGCCGATGCTCCAGCCGGTGAGGATGCGCGCCAGCGCCTCCACGTCGGCCTGGGTATAGCCGCCGTCGACGCCGAGCGTGTGCAGCTCGAGGAGCTCGCGGCCCAAGTTCTCGTTGAGGCCCTTGTCGCGCCGCTCGCCCACCCGCGAGTTCGGCCCGATCGACTGCGCGTTGTCGAGATAGAGCAGCATGGTCGGGTGGCTCGCCACCGCCAGCAGCATGTCGGCGAAGCGGCCGGTGACATGCGGCCGGATTGCCTCGCGCTCGAAAGCGCCGGTGAAGCCGCGCACGAAGGGCCGTTGGCCCGAGACCGTGAAATGGTTGCTCCAGAACTGGGTGAGCCGCTCGCGCAGCTGCGCGTCGCCCAGGATCGCCGCTCGCATGCGCGCGTCGATCTCGCCGAGATAGGTCGCGCGGATGCGCTGCTGCAGCTCCTTCTGCGCGCCCTGGTCCTTCTCCTTGCGGTCCCGGCGCGCCTCCAGCATCAGCGCCACGGTCTCGTGCGCGGGCGGCAGATTGCCGGGAATGGTCGGCGGATAGTGGTCGAGCTGCGCGGTCACCCAGCTGCGGGGATCGCCGGCGATGGCCGCGAGCTCGCCGAGCTTCGGCGCGAAGCCGAAGCGGCTGGCGGCGATGACGGCGGCAAGGGTCGAGGCGGGCATTTCCGCACTCCGGCTGGACTTCGGGAGCCTCGGCTATTGATACGGCCGGGCGGGTGCCGGCATCCCCCCGGGATCAGGTCGGCTTGCCCGCAAGCTCCTTCTTGAGCTTCGCCACCATATCGGCGGCGCCGGTTAAATGCGGGTTAACCTTAAGCGCGGCCTCGAACGCCCGGAGCGCGGCGGGCTTGTCGTTGAGGGCGAGGTAGATCTGGCCGAGGCCGGAGAGCGCGCCGAAATGGCGCGGCTCGAGCTTGAGGGTGCGCTCGATGTCGGCGACGCTGGCGTCGTAGTTGCCCTGCATGAACTCTACCGTGGCGCGCTTGTTGAAACCCTCGGCGAAACTGTCGTCGAGGGCGACCACCCGGTTGAAGGTATCGAGCGCGGCATCGAGATCGCCGGCCTGCATGGCATTGGCGCCGAGCTCCATCAGCGCATCGATCTGGGCGTTGCCGTCCTCGCCCCAGATGCGCCAGATCCGCTGCTCGACGATCCGCGATTCCGTCGTGGTCTTGGCGTTCTGCAGGTCGTCGAAAAGATCCTTGAGCCGCGGATCGTCCTGGCGGGCGGCGGCGGGAAGCGCGGCAAGCACAAGAAAGAGGGCGGCCACGAGGGCGGAGCGCATCCTGATTCCTATAGCGGAGCCGCCGCCCCTCGGCCAGTCCCGAGGGTGTGAGGGTCCAAGGAGGGCCTCAGCGCATGGTGGCGGCGAATTCCTCCAGCAGGCGGGTGGCGAAGTTCGTCGGATCGATGGCAGCGATCGTCCCGGTGTGGTGCACGCCGTCCAGGAAGGCGCTGACGCCGGCGAGTTCCTTCTCCGGCAGCTCCTCCGCCGAGCGGAACGCCATCGACCAGCGCTCGAAGCTGCGCGCCTCAGAAGGCAGCGACACGATGGTCGTCACGTCCTTGTGCCGAGGATCGCGCCGGATCTCCTCGTAAAGGCCGAGCACCGCCTCCCTCGGCCCCTCGAGCGCCTGCATGAAATTGCCCTCCACATAGAGCAGCAGGCCGGTGATGCCGAGCCGCTCATTGTTGACGCGGCTCTGCCGGAGAATCCCGGTCAGCACTTCTGGGGAGAGCGAGGTGGCGCAGCTCACATAGACGAGGGTGTACAGCATGACAGCCGCAGTCTGCGCCGGCCGCCGTTAACATCGGCTTTACGAAGTGCGCCCCCGGAGGGGGCTACGCCGAGCCCGAGCCGGCGCTCCCTTCGACCACGATCTCGATCAGCCGGTCGGTGCGGCGCTGCTCGCCCATCTGCTCGAGCGCGGCGCGGAAGACGGCGCCGACCTGGGAGTCGGGCACCACCACCTTGCGCGCGGTGCCGAAGGTGGCGGAGCGGAGGGTGGCCGGCGCCAGGCGATTGACCGCAAGGACGGTGAGCGCCACCAGCTCGGCCATCATCTCGTCCTTCTCCGGCGCGGCGGTCGGCGCCGTGCGCTTTCGCTTCACGACGCCCGGCTCTCGAATCGCGACGGCTCGGCGCATTCGATCGCTCTAGCAGCGTGGCAATGACAGATTTGTGATGGTGGGGAAAGCCCCGTCGCTGCTGCGTTTTCGAGCGCGTAGCGGGATGGCCCGCGGCGGCGCAGAGCGCCCGACTCGAAGGCGTCAGGCGGCGGCGGGATAGATCAGGCGGAGCGGCTGGTCGGCGATCCGCAGCGTCACCGGCAGCCGGCCCAGCACGTCGCCGTCGATCTGCACCGGCGCGCCCGCGGGCCCGGCGAAGCGCGCGGCGCCGACCTCGGCGATCGCCACGTCAGGGAGCCGGTGCAGGAAGCCGAGGCCGAGCGCCGCCAGGTAGCGCAGCGCCGCCCAGCGGCCGCAGCGGCCGAAGCGGATGATGCTGAGACTGGGATCCCCAAGCTTCGCCGCCGGCGCCAGCACGAACTTGCCGCCATAGTGGCGCGCCCGCGTCGCCACCGCGGAAGCAGCGGTGCCCCGCGTCCATGTGCCGCCGCGCTCCACCGCCACCTCGTATTTCGAGGGCCGGTAGCGCCAGAGCCGCTGCAGGATGCCCCAGACGAAGGCGAGCCGGCCGGCGCGCTTCTTGAGGTCGAGATCGAGCTCGTCCACCACGTCGGCGTCGAAGCCGGTGCCGGCCATCAGCACGAAGCGGCGCCGGCGCGGCGACGCGCCCTCGAACTCCGCCTCGCCGAGCGGGATCTCGCGGATCGGGCCGCGGAGCGCCAGCGCCGCGAGCCGCTCGGGATCGCGCGGCAGATCGATTTCATGCGCCAGCACGTTGGCGGTGCCGAAGGGAAACACGATCACCGGCAGCGCCGGATCGCCGAGCCCGTTCACCACCTCGTTGACGGTGCCGTCGCCGCCCGCCGCCGCCACCGCGTCGAACTCGGCCACCGTGGCGGCGCGGGCGAACAGCTCGGCATCGCCCGGGGCGGTCGTGACCCGCAGCGTCACCTCGACGCCGAGCGCCTTCAACGCCTCGATGGTCGCGTCGAGGCGCCGCCGGGCGCGGGCGCCCGGAACCGGATTGAAGATCACCAGGAGGCGCCGGCGCTCGACTTGGGACGCCGCTGTCACTGTTCCGTCATGCAAGAGTAATTTCCCCGCAACAGCAGATCTTTATAAGCCTTTTCTCAAGTGATGCTTTTTCCTGTCCGCACTCTGCTCGACGCGGGCAGGAAAAACAAGGCCGACGAAGGACGAATCGCCACGGTGAACTACATCGACCCGACGCGACGCTATCGGACGATCTGGATCTCCGATATCCACCTCGGCACGCGCGGCTGCAAGACCGAGTTCCTCCTCGATTTCCTGAAACATACGGACTCCGAATACCTCTACCTCGTCGGCGACATCGTCGACGGCTGGCGGATGCGGCGCTCGTGGTACTGGGCACAGTCGCACAACGACGTGATCCAGAAGCTGCTGCGCAAGGCGCGCAAGGGAACCCACGTCTATTACATCCCCGGCAATCACGACGAGTGGCTGCGTGATTATACCGAGCTGCAGCTGGGCGGCGTCTGGCTGGTGGAGGAGGCGCTGCACACCACCGCAGACGGCAAGCGCATGCTGATCCTGCACGGCGACGCCTTCGATGGCGTCGTCCGCTACGCGCGCTGGCTCGCGCTCCTGGGCGACTGGGCCTATGAGAACGTGCTCCGGCTCAATCACTACTTCAACATGATCCGGCGCAAGCTCGGCTATCCCTACTGGTCGCTCTCCGCCTATCTCAAGGGCAAGGTCAAGAACGCCGTCGAGTATGTGAGCAACTACGAGCACGCGGTCGCCACCGCCGCGAAGCATCGCGGCGTCGACGGCGTCGTCTGCGGCCACATCCACCAGGCGGAGATCCGCCAGATCGATGGCATCCTCTACTGCAACGACGGCGACTGGGTGGAGAGCTGCACCGCGCTGGTGGAGCATGCGGACGGCAAGCTCGAGATCCTGGACTGGGCGAAGCTGCGCGGCTTCGACATGCTGGCCCAGAGCGCGCGCGAGCCCGAACCCGAGGTCGAGCCGGCGATCCCCGGCCTCGAATGAAGATCGCCCTCGTCAGCGACGCCTGGCGGCCGCAAGTAAACGGCGTCGTCAGGACGCTGGCGACTGTGGCGGGCGAACTCGCCGCCATGGGTCACGAGATCGACCCGATCACGCCCGATCGCTTCCTCACCCTCCCCTGCCCCACATATCCCGAGATCCGCCTCGCGCTGGCGCCGCGCTGGAGCGTGGCGCGGCTTCTCGACAAGTCGAAGCCGGACGCGATCCACATCGCGACCGAAGGGCCGCTCGGCGTCGCGGCGCGCAGCTACTGCCTGAGCCGCGGCCTCGCCTTCACCACGGCCTATCACACGCGCTTTCCGGAATACGTGGCGGCCAGGCTCTTCGTGCCGCTGCGCTGGACCTATGCGTGGCTCCGGCGCTTCCACGCGCCCTCGCGCAGCATCATGGTGGCGGCGCCCTCGATCGCGCGCGAGCTCCGCGAGCGCGGCTTCCGCAACATCCGGCCCTGGACGCGCGGCGTCGACAGCGATCTCTTCCAGCCGGAGCGGCGCGCCGAGCTGCCGGAGCTGCCGCGGCCGATCTTCCTCACCGTCGGCCGCATCGCGGTGGAGAAGAACCTCAGGGCATTCCTCGACATCGACCTGCCCGGCACCAAACTGGTGGTGGGCGACGGGCCGCAGCTCGAGGAGCTGCAGCGCAAGCATCCGGAGGTGCGCTTCGTCGGCCGCAAGGAAGGCGCCGAGCTCGCGCGGCTCTACGCGTCGGCCGACGTCTTCGTCTTCCCGAGCCTCACCGACACTTTTGGTCTCGTGCTGCTGGAGGCGCTCGCCTCCGGACTTCCCGTCGCGGCCTTCCCGGTGCCCGGCCCGATGGATGTCATCGGCGACGCGCCGGTCGGCCGCCTCGACCGCGACTTGCGCAAAGCCGCGCTGGCCTGCCTCGAATTCTCCCGCGCCGCCTGCCGCGAGCACGCGCTCCGCTTCTCCTGGCGGAACTCCGCGCAGCAGTTCCTCGACAATCTGGCGCCGGCGAAGAACTGAAAAACCTCTCCGCACGAAATGGGGAGAGGGGCCGCTCACCGCCTCAGAAAAATCTTCACGCTTTCGACGGCGCCCACTTGTAGATGCGCGTCAGCGTCTCGCCCATCAGCGCCGTGCGCTCGCTGGCGGAGAGGCGGTCGGTAACGCGGAAGGCCTCGACGCCCTCCTTGTAGGTGAGGAGCGCCACCGCGCGCGTCCAGTCGGTGCCCCACATGCAGCGGTCGAAACCGTAGGCGTCGAAGACGCGCCAGAGCGGATCCCAGATGTCCTTGTAGGGGAAGGGCTGGTGCGAGAGCGTGCAGGCGCCGCTGACCTTGATCGCGACATTGTCATAGGCCGCCATCGCCAGCACCTTCGGCAGCGCCGCGAAGGGCTCCTTCGGCGCCGGCGGCTCGAAGGGCTGATCGAGGGCCAGGTGATCGAGCACGATCCGCGTCTCCGGATGGCGCGCGATCAGCTCCCGCGTCTGCTCGAGGCGGCCCCAGGGCAGGATGTTGACCGGAAAGCCATGCCGCGCGCCGGCGGCGAGAATGCGGTTGAGGCCGGGATGCGCCGCATCCTCCGGCCCGCGGTTCAGCATGATGCGGATCCCGATCGTGCCCTTGGTCGCTTTCCACTGAGCGATCACGTCCTCCACCTTGGGATCGGCGGGATCGACCGGCTTCACCAGGCCGAAGCGGGTCGGATGCCTGGCATGGACCTCGAGGGCGTAGCTGCCGTCGAAGCCGTACATGGCGAAGGGCGAGACCAGGACCGCGCCGTCGACGCCGACCGCGTCCATCGCCGCCACCATGTCGTCGCCGGTGGCCTGCGCCGGCCCGTGCAGGAAACCCACCCAGGGTCGGCCCGGATGGTTGCGCTCGTAGCAGTGCACCTGGGAATCGATCGTCAGCATGGTTCCGGGCTCTCCGCTCGCGTGGTCGATCACCGATCTATGAGGCGCCTCGCGGGACGCCGAGTCAAACCGCGGATTCCCACCGCATCGCAGGATCGCGTGATGAGCGGCCGCAATCGTGCTATGCTGCAAGAAAGCCGGAAACCGGCGCCGAGACCTGGAGGGGGGAATGACGGCCGAAGCGCTCGAGCGGGCCACGATCCGCAGGGTCTATGCCCGCCTGCTGCCGATCGCAGTGCTGATCTACTTTCTCTGCTACATCGACCGGATCAACGTCGGCTTCGCCGCGCTCACCATGAACAAGGCGCTGGGGCTCGACGCCACCATCTTCGGCATCGCCGCCGGCGCGTTCTTCTGGGGCTACTGCCTGTTCGAGGTCCCCAGCAACATCATCCTGGAGAAGGTCGGCGCGCGGCTGTGGCTGGCGCGCATCATGGTGACCTGGGGGCTGCTGTCGGGCGCGACGGCGTTCTGCGTCGGACCCTGGAGCTTCATGACCGTGCGCTTCTTCCTCGGCGTCGCCGAGGCCGGGCTCTACCCGGGGCTTCTCCTCTACTTCACCTACTGGTTCCCGGACCGGCACCGCGCCCGCATCTTCGCGGGCTTCACCCTGGCGCTGCCGGCGGCGGTGGCGGTTGGCGCGCCGCTCTCCACCGGGCTCATGGAGCTGGACGGGTTCTGGGGCCTGGCCGGCTGGCAGTGGATGTTTCTGGCCGAGGCGGCGCCGACGGTGACGATCGGCTGCCTGCTGCCCTTCATCCTGACCGACAAGCCCGATCACGCCCGCTGGCTCGCCACCGACGAGCGCGGATGGCTCACCGAGACGCTCGGGCGCGAGCGCCGGCAGATCGAGGCACGGAAGAGCGTCGGCCTCCTCGAATCCTTCTGGAACCCGCAGGTGCTGCTGCTGTCGCTCAACTACTTCGGCATCGTCACCGCAAGCCTGGGATTGCTGATCTTCCTGCCCCAGATCATCAAGCAGCTCGGCCTCACCAACATGCAGGTGGGCTGGGCCGCGATGGTTCCCTACATCTGCGGCTCGATCAGCATGGTGGTGTTCGGCTGGATCTCCGACCGCACCCACGAGCGGCGCTGGAACCTGTTCGTCGCCTGCGCGATCGCGGCGCTGGGATTGATGATCGCCGGCGCCTCGGTCGGCACCTGGTGGTCGCTGGTGGGCATGTCGATCGCCGCCACCGGCCTCTATGGCACCAAGGGCACCTTCTGGGCGGTGCCTTCGATGTTCCTCACCGGCACCGCCGCAGCGGCGAGCTTCGCGTGGATCAACTCGCTCGGCAATCTCGGCGGCTTCTTCGGCCCGACCATCGTCGGCTGGGTGCGCGACAAGACCGGGAGCTTCGCCGGCGGCCTCTACGTCCTTGCCGGCTTCGCCATCCTCTCGGCAGTGGTCGCCGCCTTCTGGCTTCAGGTCCCGAAGCCGGCGGCCGAACAGCAGGCCGCGCCGGACAGCCCGGCAAGCGCCTGAACGCTAGGGGTTGATCAACAGCGCGCAGAAGCGTTTCTCGCCGTCGACGATCCGCATGTCGGCGAAGCCGGCCCGCTGCACGGCTTCCGCCAGCGCTTCCTTTGACTGTCCGGCATGGCTGGTGAATCCCAGCGCGATGGTAGCGCCACGCCGGCAGACGCGCCGGAGCTCCCTGAGGCCGCCTACCGCGTCACGCCAGATCTGCATCGAATTGAGCGCCAGCGCCTTGTCGAAGGTGTCGTCCTCGAAAGGCAGGCGCTCCACCGAAGCCTGCCGGAGATCGACCAGCCCCCGCTCGACGGCTGCGAGGTTTCGCGAGTGCGCCTGCGCCAGCATCTCGCGCGAGATGTCGACGCCGGCGATATAGCCTGCCGGCGCGAGCTCGGCGAGGCGCGCAATCGCCACGCCGGGCCCGAACCCCACCTCCAGCACGCGATCAGTCGACTGAACCGCCAGCAGCTCGCAGACCCAGGCATTGGGCTCGGCATTGGTATGCGCCAGAATGTGGCCGCCAAGCCGGCCGAGCACGCCCTTCGGCCGGCCGAAGGCGTTCATCAGGATTGTGTGACCAAGACTCATCGCCGATCAGCTCCGCCACGGATATTGTCTCCGACGGCTGAACCCTCGCAGGCGAGCAGAGTTCCCTACGCTAGATCACCTTCCGCACGATGTGCTGGCGGTTCATCGTATAAGGCCGGACCTCGCGGGGCCAGCGGCCGAGCTCGCCGGCCTTCGCCCATTCGGCGCTCGCCAGAACATCGGGGCTGTCGAGCTCGTAGATCGCGGTGTAGCGCGGATGTCCCTCGCCGGCGAGCCGCTTGGTCTCGCCGCCGATCACGAAGCTCGCGGGCTCGGTCTTGAGCCGCGTCGCCGAGCGCACGCCCGGCACCTTCAGCAGGTTCGGCACGTGCTCGCGGTCGTAGACCTCGTTGAAGAGCGCCTCCTTCTCCGGCGCCACGTCCATGCTGACGATGAAAAGATACTTCGCGGTGATCGGCATCGGGCTCTCCCTTTCGCGAGTTCGTCGCATTGTCTCCATTCATTCACTGACGGCGCCCGAAATCAACGGCGATGCGCGAGCGCCCGCGGACGTGGTTCCGATGACGAGAATTTCGGGCGGCGGACAACGGTGTCGCGATCCGGATAGAGCGTGGTCGAGGCCGGGCATAGCATCCACGGCCAATCAGAAAAACGCGGCATGGAGGAAGTCTGGGAGACCCCCGAGCGCGTGCAGATGAGAAGGTGCATCCCCCATGACCCGCAAGACTCCCCATCAGCCTTCCGTTACGACCCTCACAGGATCAACAGACGTCGAGTGCCGCATCGATGCCGACGTCGCGCGCGAGATCGTCGCGGCGTCCGGAATGGAAGTCTCGCCGTCCGCGCAGCGCCCGACCGGTGTGGTGATCCGCTGGCGGCGCGCCAGCCTGATCATGCGCGGGTGGTGCCCGCGCGCGATCGCACCAGCGAGGGCACCATGGTGGGCGCGGCTCTCGATGGCGGCGGCCCGCCTCCTCGACCGCATCGCCGATCATCAGGACGCGGCGCGGTCGCGCCGCGAGCTCCTCGGCCTCGATGACCGCGCGCTGCGCGACCTCGGCATCGACCGCTCGACCGCAAGCTACCTCAGCAACGTGCCGTACTGGTATCGGCGCGATCGACCGTCTTGACCGCCACGCGATCCGGTTGCACCGTCGCTGCCGCCGCAACAGCGCGGCACGACGGAGCGGCCGATGATCAAGCTCTACTCCTACCCGCGGCTCTTCGCGGTCGCCGACAACAACCCGTTCGGCCTCAAGGTCTATGCCTTCCTCAAGCTCGCCGGCCTCGCCTTCGAGCATGAGCACATCTTCGACGCCAGCAAAGCGCCGCGCGGCCAGCTTCCCTACATCGTCGATGACGGCGAGACGATCGGCGACAGCGAGGCGATCGTCGCCCACCTGATCCGGAAATACCGGCTCGCCCTCGATGCCGATCTGACCCAGGCTGAGCGCGACACCGGCCACCTCGTCCGCCGCATGCTCGACGGCCTCTACTGGACCATGTCCTATTCGCGCTGGAAGGATGAGGAGTACTGGCCGCTCTTCCGCGACGCCATCCTGCGCGAGCACCCGCAGGTGACGGCCGAGGCGATGGAGGGCGCCCGGAAATACAACGCCGAGCGCTACTACTATCAGGGCATCGGCCGCTACGAGCCGGCGCAGGTCTACGAGAAAGGCCTCGCCGATCTGAGAGTGATCGCCAACCTCGTCGCCGACCGCGACTTCCTCTTCGGCGCGACGCCCTCAAGCACCGACGCCGCGCTCTACGGCTTCCTCGCCAACATCTATTTCTACGACATCGACACGCCGCTGAAGCGATTCATGGCGGGGCACGAGAGGCTGGCGCGGTATACGGAACGGATGCACGAGCGGGTTGCGAGATGAACCGGTGGGTCGCGCGTCGAAGTCGGTGTCGGTGTCCGTCCCGCTGTCGACCAGCGCGAAGACCATCGGCCAGTTCTAGCTGAGGAACGCTAATGCGCCTAAGGCGCACCGAACTTTCTTTCCGGGAACGCCTCGACGATTTTCGATCCTACTTTGGGTAGATCGACTGTCACGATCCAGAGGTTAAACCCGATATAGGGATTCTCGGCGGTTGCATCCCACGCGCACCAATCTTCCAATATCCGTTGATCCACTCTCTCCTCGTTTACTTCGAACCTCGCACCCAAGGTGCGAAGCAGCTCCGACACCTCCCGTATCTTCTCCGCAGACCATAGGCCGAAATAGGTCGTCTGAGATGAGTGGTGAGCTTTTGGCATCGTCAACTTCAGCCCATGCCAAACCCGCGATACCCTTCCGCCGCCACCTCGTCGCAGATCCTGCGGTAGCGGGTCATGCCGCCGGCGTAGGGCATGAAGACGCGGGGCTTGCCGGGGATGTTGGCGCCCAGGTACCAGGAGTGCGGCACCTGCGGCAGGAGCGTGGCGTCGGCGGCGTCGTTGACGTGCCGGACCCAGCCATCGACCGCCTCGGGGGTCGGCTCGATGAGCGAGAGGCCGCGCGCGCGCAGATGCGCGATGCAGTCGGTGATCCACTCCACGTGCTGCTCGATCGGCACCACCATGTTGCAGAGCACCGAGGGGCTCCCCGGGCCGGTGATGGTGAAGAGGTTGGGGAACCCCGCCACCTGCAGGCCCAGGTAATTGCGGGGTCCCGCGCGCCACGCCTCGGCGAGGGTCAGGCCGTCGCGGCCTTCGATGTTGAGGCGCAAGAGCGGGCCGGTCATGGCGTCGAAGCCGGTGGCGAAGACAATGATGTCGAGGGGGTATTGCGCGCCGCTCCGGGTGGCGATGCCCGCGGAAGTGATCGCCTCGATCGGATCGGCGCGGACGTCCACCAGCGCGACGTTGTCGCGGTTGAAGGTCTCGAAATAATTCGTGTCGATCGGCGGACGCTTTGCCGCGTAGGGGTGGTCGATGTTGGCGAGGATCTCCGCCGTCGTCGGATCCCTGACGATCGACCGGATCTTCGCCTTCAGAAAATCCGCCGCGGTGTCGTTCGCGGCTTTGTCGAGGAGGAGGTCGCGGAAGGTGGCGCGGAATTGGAGGCCGCCCTTTTCCCAGGCCGCCTCGTAGATGCGCTCGCGCTCCTCCGGCGTCACGTCGAAGACCGAGCGGTCCTCGATGCGGAACGGGTGGCCGTTGGGCGTCGTCTGCATCGTCGCCCTGATCTCGGGAAAGCTCTCCCGGACGTAGCGGCGGAACTCCGGCGTCAGGGGCACGTTGCGGGCGGGGACGCTGTAGTTGGCGGTGCGCTGGAAGACGGTGAGGTGGGCCGCGGTCTCGGCGATGACCGGCGCCGCCTGGATGCCGGTCGAGCCGGTGCCGACCTGGCCGACGCGCTTGCCGCGGAAGTCGACGCCTTCGTGCGGCCACTGGCCGGTGTGGTACCAGCGCCCGGCGAAAGTCTCGAAACCGGGTATCTTCGGCACGTTGGCGGTGGAGAGGCAGCCGACCGCGGTGATGAGATAGGTCGCCTGGTAGCGCTCGCCCCGCTCCGTCGTCACCTGCCAGCGGTTCGCCGCGGCGTCGTAGCGCGCGCCGGTGACGCGGGTCCCGAAGCGGATGTCGCGCTTGAGATCGAGCCGGTCGGCGACGTAGTTCAGATAGCGCATCACCTCCGGCTGCTGCGGATAGCGCTCGGTCCATTCCCAGCCGCGGGCGAGATCCCCGGAGAAGGTGAAGCAGTAGGAATGGCTCTCGGAGTCGCAGCGCGCGCCGGGGTAGCGATTCCAATACCAGGTGCCGCCGACGCCGTCCGCCGCCTCCAGCACCTCAGCCCTGAGGCCGAGCCGGTCGCGCAGCGCATGCAGCTGATAGAGGCCGGAGAAGCCGGCGCCGATGATGAGCGCGTCGACGCTGCGGTCCGTCGAGCCCGGGCTCAAGCTGGTCGCGGCCATCGGGGCGTTTCCTCCTCGCTCGCCTCTGCGGGAAAGCATGGGGCCATCGCGGCGGGACAAGCAAGGGGCATCCCAAGGGGACGGGTTTCCAGCAACGCATGGCTTGGCTATCCTCGATCTCCGGAGGACGCCCATGACCTATGATCTCGTGATCAAGAACGGCTCCGTCATCGACGGCTCCGGCCTCGCGCGCTATCGCGCCGATGTCGGCGTCAAGGACGGCCGGATCGCCTTCATCGGCCGCATCGCCGCGCCGGCCGAGGAGACCATCGACGCCGAGGGCCATGTGGTGACGCCGGGCTTCGTCGACGGCCACACCCACATGGACGCGCAGATCTTCTGGGATCCGCTCGGCACCAGTTCCTGTTATCACGGCATCACCTCTGTCGTGATGGGGAATTGCGGCTTCACCCTCGCCCCCTGCCGCGAGCGCGAGGCCGATCTCGTCTTCCGCAATCTGGAGCGCGCCGAGGATCTGAGCCGCGACGCCATGCTCGCCGGCATCAAGTGGCGCTGGGAGACCTTTCCGGAATTCCTCGACGTCATCGACCGGCTGCCGAAGGGCATCAACTACGCCGGCTACATCGGCCACTCGGCGCTCCGGACCTATGTGATGGGGGAGCGCGCCTTCAGCGAGACCGCACGCGAGGACGATCTCAAGGTGATGACCCGGCAGGTGCGGGACGCGATCCGCGCCGGCGCCATCGGGTTCTCGACCACGCGCAGCGACAACCACGAGACCTCTGACGACCGGCCGGTGGCGAGCCGGGCAGCGAGCTGGCAGGAGCTCGAGGCGCTGGTGGGCGCCATGAGCGAGGCGGGCGCGGGCATCCTGGAGACCGCGCTCGGCGATCTCGGGCCGGAGAATTATCCGAAGCTGAAAAAGCTCGCCCTCGACACCGGCCGGCCGATCACCTTCGGCCTGTTCTCGCGCCGCACCCAGCCCGACGCCTGGCGCCTGGGGCTCGACACCGTCGAGCAGACGGCGCGCGAGGGCGGCCGCATGTTCGGCCAGGTGCACAGCCGCGCCCTCAACGTCATCCTCTCCTTCGAGACCCAGACGCCCTTCGACAAGTGGGAGGTGTGGCGCGACATCCGCAAGCTGCCGCTCGACCGGCAGAAGGCGGCGCTCCGCGATCCCGCGACGCGGGCGAAGCTCGTCGAGGTGGCGAGCCGGCCCTATGACGGGCGCCGCATCATCGGCACCGAGGCGCGGCCGCCGGAATGGGACTGGGTCTTCCTGATGGACCGCATCGAGGGACCGCATCCCTCGCTCGCCGATCTCGCGCGCGAGCGCAACACCTCTCCTGTCGAGCTGATGATCGACCTCGCTCTCGAGCGCGACATGAAGCTCTTCCTGCTGCAGCCGGTCGCCAACGAGGACCAGGAGGTGGCGCTCCAGCTCATGAAGCATCCGCGCACGGTGGTGACCTTCTCCGATGCCGGCGCCCACGTCTCGCAGATCATGGACAACTCGCTGCAGACCCACCTCCTCAGCCACTGGGTGCGCGAGAAGCAGGCCTTCACCCTGGAGGAGGCGGTGAAGCGCATCACCTACGACACCGCGACCCAGTGGGGCTTCCACGACCGCGGCCTCCTCCGCGAGGGCATGGCGGCAGACATCGTCGTCTTCGATCCCGAGACCATCGGCCCGCGCATGCCCGAGGTGGTCACCGACCTGCCGGCGGGCGCCAAGCGCCTGAAGCAGACCTGCAACGGCATCCGCGCGACGGTGGTGAACGGCCAGGTACTGCTGCGCGACAACCGGCACACCGGCGCGCTGCCGGGTCGCCTTCTGCGGGGGCACGTGCCCGGCTAACGACTCCAGAGTCGGCCGATCTCTCGCTTCGCGAGCCAGAGTCCCGGCAGCATGGGGAGCCAGAAGGCGAAGCCGCGCAGCAGCAGCGAGCAACACCGCCGACAGCGTGAGGATGCCAAGGAGCCACGGCAGCACCTGCCGTCGCCCCGGCATCCAGCCGAAAAAGGAAACCGGGCCCCTCGACGTTGAGGCCCGGCTTCTCTGGTATGCGAGGCTTGTGCGGACTCAGCGCTTCAGCCTGCCTCGAGCGGGCCGGCACCGAACGGCACGACCCGATCCTCCTTCGTTTCCTCGTGCATGAGGGTGCGATAGGCGACGCCACCCAGCACGCCGCCGAGAATGGGCGCCACCCAGAAGAGCCAAAGCTGCGCCAGCGCCCATCCGCCGACGAAAAGCGCCGGCCCCGTGCTTCGCGCGGGATTGACCGAGGTGTTGGTGACGGGAATGCTGATGAGGTGGATGAGCGTCAAGGTCAAGCCGATGGCGAGGGGCGCCATGGCTGCCGGTGCGCGGCTGTCCGTCGCCCCCATGATCACGAACAGGAACATGAAGCTGAGGACCGTCTCCGCCACGAAGCAGGCCAGCAGCGAATAGCCGCCCGGAGAGTGCTCGCCGAACCCGTTCGCCGCGAAACCGGCACTCAGCTCGAAGCCCGCCTTGCCGCTGGCGATAATATAGAGGATGCCGCTGGCAAGGATGGCGCCAGCGAGCTGCGAGACGATATAGGGCAGCACGGATGCTGCGGGAACGCGGCCGCCGGCGCAAAGACCGATGGTCACCGCCGGATTGAAATGGCCGCCGGAGATGTGGCCGACCGCATACGCCATGGTGACGACGGTCAGTCCGAAGGCGAGCGCCACGCCCGCGAAGCCGATACCGGTGTTCGGAAATGCGGCGGCCAGCACGGCGCTGCCGCAGCCCCCGAACACCAGCCAGAATGTCCCGAAGAATTCGGCGGTGACCCTCTTCGATAGTGGCATGGGAGAGCTCCTTGGCTGCTGAGTTCGAGGGGATTGCCCACCAGGAGCGAAGCCGGTCGGCTCAATCGTTGAAGCGACCAGGGGGTGCAAACACCCTCTCAATTCCATGTGCTGGAACTCGCGCTCTGAAATCTTCTAGCATCCGCGGTCGTGAAGCAGATTGACGTGGATCAATCCTTTCTTCGGATGCAGGCCTACCGCTCCGCGAAAGCGAGCTTGACGCCGAGCGCCACGAAGGCGGCGGCGAAGCTGCGGCGCATCCAGGCGAGGATCCGCGGACGCGAGATCACATGGCTGCGGATCGCCGCCGCGAAGAGGCCGTAGCCGACGAAGACCACGAAGGTCAGCAGCATGAAGACGGAACTCAGCTCCAGCATGCGCGGCAGCGGATGCGCCTCGTCGGCGCGCACGAACTGCGGCAGGAAAGCGAAGAAGAAGATCGAGAGCTTGGGATTGAGGAGGTTGATCAGGATCGCCGAGACGATCACCTGCAGCGAGGAGCGGCTGTCGGTGCGCGTCTCCACCTTGAGGGCGCCGGTCTCCTTGAGCGTCATCCAGGCCATGTAGAGGAGATAGGCGACGCCCAGATATTTGAGGGTCTGGAAGGCGACGGCGCTGGTGTGGAGGAGCGCCGCCAGGCCCAGGATCGCCGCCGCCATGTGCGGCACGATGCCGAGGGTGCAGCCGAAGGCCGCCACCACGCTCGCCCGATGCCCGCGCGAGAGCCCGGCCGCCAGCGTGTAGAGCACGCCGGTGCCGGGCGAGATCACGACGATGAGCGAGGTCAGCAGGAACTCGGCGCTCATGGGAGGCGGCCCTTCCGTCCTATTTCAGCAACGGCAGGTAGCTGTCGAGGGTGCGCAGGATCTCGTCGCGGCCGAGGTCCGGCACCTCGAGGAGCGCGCTGTCGATCCCCGCCTCGCGATAGCCCGCCAACACCGCCGGGTCGGCGGCGGCGCGGAAGACGACGGTGGTGAGCGTCTTCGGATCGCGGCCCGCTTTTTCCGAGAATTGGTGCAGCCGCGCCAGGGTGCCCTTCATGTCGATGCCGGGCTTGGCGCGCGGGAACCAGCCGTCGCAGAACTCCACCACTCGCTTCAGCGTGTAGTCGGTCTCGCCACCGAGGTAGATCGGCGGATGCGGCTTCTGCTTGGGCTTCGGATAGGACCAGATCGGATCGAAGTTGACGAATTGGCCATGATACTCCGCCGCCTCCTCGGTCCAGATCTTCTTCATGGCGAGCACGCGCTCGCGCATCAGCTTGAAGCGGGTGTCGTACTGGGTGCCGTGGTTCTCCATCTCCTCGACGTTCCAGCCGGCGCCGATGCCGAAGATGAAGCGGCCGTTCGAGAGCTGGTCGAGGCTGGCGATGGTCTTGGCGGCGACGATGGGATCGTGCTGCGGCACCAGGCAGACGCCGGTGCCGAGCCACAGCTTCTTGGTCGCCGCCGCGGCGAAGGAGAGCGCCACGAAGGGATCGTGGGTGTGCACGTATTTCTTGGGGAGCTCGCCGCCGCTCGGGAACGGCGTCTTCCGGCTGGTCGGGATGTGGGTGTGCTCGCACACATATAAGGAGTCGAAGCCGCGCGCCTCGAGCGCCGCGCCGAGCTCGCCGACGTTGATGCCGTAGTCAGCCGGGAAATAGAACACGCCGATTTTCATGGAAGGAGCCTCCCTCGCCGGATGCTTCGCGGACCCGTCGGGAATTCATAGCATGAAGCGCGCTTGCTAATCGAGCCTGCCCCAGCTCGTCGCGGTCTCGATGCGGAGCGCGATCACGGAAAGTTGCGCGATCGCCATCACCCTGAGCTGCGGATAGCGCTGCGCGAGCAGAGTCTGGGCGTCGTCATGCTCCTTGCCCTCGCCGAGGATCTCGGCGCGGCCGCGCAGCATCACCCAGCCGAGCCGCGACCAGTCCTCATCGTAGCGGTCGGCGACGAAGGCCGTGGCGGGATTCTCGGCGATGTTCCGGAGCCGCTTCAGCGGCCGCGCCGAGGCGCGCTTCGGCTTCTCGTCGATGGTGATATAAATCGTGGTATCACCGAGTGCGAAGCAGACCGGCACCACATGCGGACGGCCGCGCGCATCCGCGGTCGCGAGATGGCCCACCCGCTGCGCCGCCAGGAAGTCCCGCTCTCTGTCTCCGAGCATGGGCATCCGACCCTATCAGACGCGTCATGGCCGGGCTTGTCCCGGCCATCCAGGACTTGCCGCTGCGCCGCTTGCAAGACGTGGATGCCCGGCTCAAGGCCGGGCATGACGATCACTAAGACGATACTGGGACGTCCATCGAAGCGCTCACTCCGCCGGCTCGCTCCAGAACGGCGCCGCGGCCTTGAACGCTTTCCAGGTCTTGCGCAGCCTGGGCTCGAGCGCCTTGGCGCCGCGGCCGTGCCAGCCGATGACGAGGCCGCTGGCGCGGCCGAGCGCCGCCGCCTCCGCCGCGCTGCCGTCGTGGGCGAGGCTCTCGAGCAGCCGCTCGGCGGTCTCGACGTCGCTCAGATGGCCGAGCGCGTCCTGCAGGCGCGACAGCCGCTTCATGTAGGGGAGCACGATCTCGGTGTCGTAGAGCGAGCGGAAGCAGTCGGCGGCATAGCGCAGCTTCTTGACGCCGATGCGCACGCGATGGCGATCCGGCGTCGAGAGCCTGGCGAAGCCGCGGCCGCGCTTGCGGGCGCCGCGATAGCGCTGCTGCAGCAGCTCCGCGGCGAGCATCGGCGCCGGCCTGGCGAGCAGCTGGGTGGCCTCTTCATCGAGGCTCTCCTGCCAGATGCGGCTCTCGGCGAGCCGGCCGATCTCCAGCAACAGCGCGGTGTAGCGGCCGGTGGCGAAGGCGGCGCGCACGCGCTCATAGGCGGTGCCGCGCTCGGCGCGCGCCCGCGTCTCCAGCAGCGCGAGGCCGGCATCGTCGGGCAGCGCCTCCTGCACCGGCCGCAGCAGGTCGCCGAGGAAAACGTCGAGATCGCGCGCCGGCCCCATCTCGCCGGCAAGCCATCGAAGCTCGCCGCCCAGCCGCTCGCTGGTCTCCTGCGGCAGCATCGCGCGGAACAGGATCAGCACCGAGCGCAGCCGGCGGAGCGCGACCCGCACCTGATGCACGCCCTCGGGATCGCTCCCTTCCTGCGCCGCCCGCTCGTTGCGCATGAGATGGGCGAGGTTGTGGCGGAGGATCACCTCGAAGGCCTCGGCGCCGGTCTTATCCCTGTCGAGCGACAGCGGCATCGCCTTCGACCAGCCGATTGCGTCCGCGGTCAGTAGCTCGTAGCCGCGATCGGACTTGCTTGCGGTCTCGAGCCGGAGCGGCGTCACCTTGTTGAGGGCGAGCGCCAGATCGTAGAGCGCGTCGGTATTGCCGTCCTTGAGCTCGAGCTCGATCTCGCAGATCGGCGCCGAGCCGCGCGGGGTCAGCAGCCGGCCGCGGTCGATCGCCACCTCGACGCGGGCCGCGTTGCCGCGCTGCACCGTGCGGGTGATGCGGCGGATCTCGGAGGTGAAGACCGGCGCCAGCTCGTGGGCGGCATCGCCGATCTCCTCACGGAGCGCGGGATCCTCGATCTGCTCGACATCGGGGGTCGGACCCGGCAGCGACCGCTCCCACTCCACCCGTCGCATCAGCCCGCTGCCATTGCCGCCGGACTTCACCGTCTGCACGAAGCGGCGCCTCGCCTCGCGCACCCGCAGCACCAAGCCCCGCTCATGCAGCGACAGATGCGGCGTGTCGTAGTAGATGTTCTTGAGGGCGCGCGCGATCGCGCGGCGCGCACCCTCCGGCTTCAGCTCCGGCGAGCGCATCACGCGTTCGAGACGATCGGGGCGGACCGACAGCTTAAGCTCGATCTCCCGGCCGGATTCCGTCCGCTCTTCTATGGGGGCCCCCACTGCGTTCTGCGGCCGGCACTCTACCGCAACCCGCCGCGGATGGTGTCGCAGAATCGTCGCAATGCGCCGCTGCAGATATCCACACTATCCACAGACCCGAGATGATGTGGTTACAATCAGAGCGTCCACCACCGCTTGCGACATCATCGCGGCTTTTCTAACCTCGGATCGATGAAGCTTCTGCATCTCCTGCGGCATGCGAAGTCGAGCCGGGACGACGACTCGCTTCCCGATCACGATCGCCCCCTGAGCAAGCGCGGCCGGCGCGACGCGCAGGCGATCGCCCGCCATCTCAAGGCGGCCGAGCTTCATCCCGACCTCGTGCTGTCCTCGACGGCGCTGCGCACCCGCGAGACGCTGGCGCCGATCCAGGCGGCGCTGAAGCCGCGCCGGGTCGTCTTCGATCACGATCTCTATCTGGCGCCGCCGACCACGCTGCTGGATCACCTCCGGCGGCTCGAGGAATCCGTGGTGGAAGTGCTGCTGGTGGGTCACAACCCGGGACTGCACGAGCTCGCCCTGCTGCTGGCCGACCGGCGCTCGCTGCCGGGGCTGCCGCCCAGCACCGGCAAGTTCCCGACCGGCGCGCTGGCGAGCTTCCGCTGGGATGGCACCTGGCGCCGCCTCGGCCCCGGCACCGCGACCCTCACCGCCTACACCGCGCCTCGCAAGCTCCGCGAGGACTAGCGGCGCATCGCTTGCCGGGCATGGTGCGAAAGCGCGATGCTCGAACCGGGGAACGCCAGGGACGCAAAAACCAGATGCCGTCGCAACCGTCGCTCACCAGCTTCGCTCTGCTGCTGGGCCTCAGCTTCTTCTTCGGCCTCGCCTTCGAGGAATTCTACGGCCAGGACGGCGCGCCGCGGCCCGGCGGCATCCGCACCTTCCCTCTGCTGGCGATCGCCGGCGGCATGCTCTATCTGCTCGACCCCGAGCATCTTGCCGGCTTCATCGCCGGCTTCCTGGTGCTGGGCGCCTGGCTCCTCGTCTACTACCGCGACCACCTCAGGACCAGCGACGACCGGGGCGAACCCCGGGTCGGGCTGATGGTGCCGATCTGCAACGTGCACGCCTATCTCCTGGGGGCGATCGCGCTGGCGCTCCCCCATTGGCTTGCGGTGGCGGTGACGGTCGCCTCGGTGCTGCTGTTCACCGGCCGCGAGCGGCTGCATGCGCTGGCGCGCCAGGTGCAGGTGCCGGAGATCGTCACCGCCGGCCAGTTCTTGATCCTGACCGGCATCGTACTGCCGCTGCTGCCGAACACGCCGGTGACGACGCTCACCACGATCACCCCGCGCCAGGCCTGGCTCGCCTTGCTGGCGGTCTGCACCGTCTCCTACGCGATCTACCTCGTGCAGCGGGTGCTGGCACCGAAGGAGGGCGACCTCTGGATGGCGGTGCTGGGCGGCGCCTATTCCTCCACCGCCACCACCGTGGTGCTGGCGCGCCGCGCTCATCAGCAGCCGGCCACCGACGCCGGCGCGCGCGCCGGCATCACGCTTGCCACCGCCGTCATGTACCTGCGCATCCTCATCATCGTCGGCGTCTTCAACCGGCCGCTCGCCCTCGAGCTGGCGCCGCCGATGATCGGCCTGTCGGTCCTCGCCGCCCTCTGGGCCTGGGCGCAGTACCGCCATGCGCAGCCCGAAGCCCCCGTCGCGGCCCAGCCCTATGCGCCCGGCAATCCGCTGGCGCTGCCGACCGCCGCCCTCTTCGCGGCGCTCTACATCCTGATCTCGCTGCTCTCCGCCTGGATCGGCGGCGAGTTCGGCCGCTTCGGCGTCTTCGGCCTCGCCGCGGTGGTGGGCGTCTCGGACATCGACCCCTTCGTCCTCAGCCTCGCCCAGGGCAGCGCCACCACCCTCGGCCTGCCCTCGCTCGCCGCCGCCATCCTGATCGCCATGTCCTCCAACAACCTGCTGAAGGCAGCCTACACGGTCGCCTTCGTCGGCTGGCGCCGCAGCCTGCCCAGTCTTGGCGCGCTCGCCACGCTGGCGGCGCTCGGCGTCGGCATCGCCCTGCTGACCGCCGGCTGACACCTTTTCTGCTTTCGTCGGAGATCCCAACATGCCCAAGAACAAGCCGCCGCCGCTTCCCGCCCCGCTCAGCCATCATCAATACGCGAAGGCGCTGCTGAAGCTGCAGGTGGAGCTGGTCAAGCTGCAGCGCCATGTGATCGAGCGCGACCTGCAGGTGCTGGTGATCTTCGAGGGCCGCGACGCCGCCGGCAAGGACGGCACCATCAAGCACGTGATCGAGCATCTGAGCCCGCGCGAGACCCGGGTGGTGGCGCTCGGCCCGCCCTCGGACCGCGACCAGCATTCCTGGTACTTCCAGCGCTACGTCCGCCACCTGCCGGCCGGCGGCGAGATCGTGCTGTTCAATCGCAGCTGGTACAACCGCGCCGGCGTCGAGCCGGTGATGGGATTCTGCACCGGATCCCAGACGCGCGCCTTTCTGGAGACCGTGCCGGGCTTCGAGGAGATGCTGGCGCGCTCCGGCATCAGGCTCTTCAAGTACTACCTCGACATCAGCAAGGCCGAGCAGAAGCGTCGGCTGAAGGATCGGCAGAGGGATCCGCTGAAGCAGTGGAAGCTGAGCCCGATCGACGTCAAGGCGCCCAAGCTCTGGCATCAGTACAGCAAGGCGCGGAACGAGATGCTGGCGAAGACCCATAGCGCCGAGACGCCGTGGATCATCGTGCGCGCCGACGACAAGCACCACGCCCGGCTCAACGTGATCCGCGACCTGCTCTGGCGCCTCGAATACCCCGAGCGGCCGAAGCGCCTCGACCTGCCGGATCCGCGCATCGTCTTCGCCTACGACAGGACCGAGCTGGAGAACGGCCTGATCGCGCCGTGAGCGCCGCAACGATCTTGCGTCCTTCGCCTCAAGCCCTCCGGGCTTCGCTCAGGATGAGGCGGTTTTCCGTATGCCGGCCTCTGTCTTCCTCGTCCCGGGCCGACGCGAAGCGTCGAGTCGAAGGACGCGCGATCGCACTCCAGCCATGAATGCGCGCGGCTGGCCTCCCGGCGACGATGTGATAGGGTCACGCCCCTTGCCGCATCCTTGACCAGGGCCCGTCTTGCCGGATCAGAGCCTGCACGAAGAAGCGGTTCACCACGGCGCTGCCGCCCGGCGGCGGCCGTTCATCGTCGTCGCCGTCATGATCGCGCTCTTCATGGCGGCGATCGAGGCCACCATCGTCGCCACCGCGATGCCGACCATCGTCGCCGACCTCGGCGGCTTCCGGCTGTTCAGCTGGGTCTTCGCGATCTACCTGCTGGCACAGGCGATCGCGGCGCCGATCTACGGTCGGCTTGCCGACGTGCACGGGCGCAAGCGGGTCTTCTGCAGCGGCGCCACGCTCTTCCTTGTGGGCTCGACGCTCTGCGGCTTCTCGCCGAACATGGTGGCGCTGATCGGCTTCCGCGCGCTGCAGGGGCTGGGCGCCGGCGCCATCCTGCCGATCGCCACCACCATCATCGCCGACATCTACAGCCCGGCCGAGCGCGCGCGCATGCAGGGCTATCTCGGCAGCGTCTGGGGCGTCTCGGCGATCCTGGGGCCGGTGCTTGGCGCCTTCATCGTGCAGCACCTCTCCTGGTCGATCATCTTCTGGCTCAACCTGCCGATCGGCATCACCGCCATCGCCATGATCGCCCTCCTGCTGCAGGAGCATGTGCAGCCGCGCATGCGCAGCATCGATTACCAGGGCTCGGCGCTGCTGGTGCTGGGATCCGGCGCGCTGATGCTGGTGCTGATCCAGGCGAACGAGCTGTCGCCGGCAATGCTCTGGACGCTGGTCGCGGTGGCGGTGGCGGGCGTCGCCCTGCTGATCCGCCACGAGCGGGTGGCGCCGGAGCCGATGCTGCGTCTCGACCTCTGGAAGAACCGCGTCATCGCCATCGGCAATCTGGGCTCGACTTCCATAGGCGCGGTGATGATGGGGATCGTCGCCTTCCTCCCGGCCTATGTGCAGGGCGCCATGGGCCGGAGCCCGGTGGTGGCGGGCCTGGCGCTCACCGCGATGTCGCTCGGCTGGTCGGCCCTCAGCGGCGTCGCAGGCCGCGTCATGCTCAGCCACTCCTATCGCGTGGCGGCGATGGTGGGCGGCGCCTCGCTCATCGTCGGCAACATCCTGCTGGTACTGCTGCGGCCGGACTACGGGCCGGTCTGGGCCGGCGCCGGCGCGCTCTTCATCGGCGCGGGCATGGGCTTCCTCAACACCACCTTCCTGGTCTCGGTGCAGAGCAGCGTCGGCTGGCACGAGCGCGGCACGGCCACCTCCTCGCTCCTCTTCATGCGGATGCTCGGCCAGTCGATCGGTGTCGCGATCTTCGGCGGCGTCTTCAACTACGTGCTGTTCGCCGGCAACGCAGAGAGCTCCGACGTGGTCGATCGGCTGATGGAGCCGGCGCTGCGCCAGACCCTGGCCCAGAGCGACATCCAGCGGCTCGTCGCCGAGGTGGCCCAAGCGCTGCACCAGGTCTATCTGATCGCTCTCGCGGTGGCGGTGGTGACGCTCCTCCTCACCGCCTGGCTGCCGGCCGGCCACGGCCCGGCGGCGAAGCCGGCCGAGTGAGCCGTCGCGGGCTCAGCGCACCTCGCCGGGATTGAGCCACTGCCGCTGCTCGGCGAAGCGCTCCGAGAGCAGGTCGAGGAGGCTCCGCACCTTGCTGGAGAGATGATGGCGATGCGGGTAGATCGCGTTGATCACGAACTCCAGCGGCTGGTGATCGGGCAGCAGGCGCTTTAGCCGACCGGCGGCGACGTCCTCGCCGACGATGAAGCTCGGCGCCAGGAAGATGCCGCCGCCATTCAGCGCCTGGTGGCGCAGCATCTCGCCGCTGGTGGCCAGCAGGTTGCCGGTCACCTTGACCGCCACCGGCTCGCCGTCCGGGCCGATGAAGCGCCATTCGTCGCCGAAGGGATAGAAGGCGTAGCGCAGGCAGTTGTGCTGGGCGAGATCCGCCGCCCGCTGCGGCGGCGGGTGGCGCCCGAGATAGCTGGGTGAGCAGCAGAGAACGTGCCGCCACGGGGTGAGCCGCCGCACGATCAGGCTCGAATCCGGCAGCGGCGTGGCGCGGATGACCAGGTCGAAGCCCTCCTCCACGAGGTCCACCATCCGCTCGCCGATCTCGAGATCGACGACGGTCTCGGGGTAGAGCGCCAGATATTCGGAGACGATGGGAGCAAGAAAGCGCACGAGCGCGGCCGTGGTGTGCAGGCGGAGCATGCCGCGCGGTGTCGAGTGCAGCGTACCGGCGGCGCGGTCGGCGTCCTCGAGATCCGCCAGGATCTGCACGCAGCACTCGTAATAGGCCTTGCCGGTGTCGGTGAGGCTGACCTTGCGGGTGGTCCGGTTGAGGAGCCGGGCCCCCAGCCGGTCCTCCAGCGCCTGCACGTGGTTGCTCACCATGGTGGTGGACATGTTGAGGCGGCGGGCAGCGGCCGAGAAGCCGCCGCTGTCCACCACCCGCACGAAGACGGTCAGGCTGGTAAGCCGGTCCATGCGCTTGGGATTATCCGCCCCTGATGGATGATCCTTTCAGATTTATCCCAATTATCACATCAGCCTCACCATCGCATCCTCCGTCCCAGCAGAACGTAACCCGGCCCCCGTCGCCGGTACCGAAAAAGAGGAGGGTTTTCAGATGGTTGAGGTGTCGCCTGCCGCCGAAGCCGGAGCCACCCGGCCGATGCTGCCCTCGCGCACCGCCCTGAAGCGGGCCGTGCTCGGACTTGCCGCGCTCGCCGGCATCACTGCCGCCGCCGATTACGGCTATCACTATTGGACGGTCGGCCGCTTCATCGAGACCACCGACGACGCCTATGTGAAGGCCGACTACACCACCGTCGCCCCCAAGGTCTCCGGGTATATCGCCGCGGTGCTGGTAGAGGACAACCAGCCGGTGAAGGCCGGGGAGGTGCTCGCCCGCATCGACGACCGCGACTTCCGCACTGCCCTCGGCCAGGCGCGGGCCGATGTGGAAGGCGCCGATGCCGCGATCCGCAATCTCGACGCCCAGATCGCGCTGCAGCAGTCGGTCATCGAGCAGCAGAAGGCGGATATCGGCGCCAGCGAGGCCTCGCTGCAGTTCGCCCAGCAGGAGCAGAAGCGCTACCACGACCTGATGCAGACCGGCTTCGGCACGGTGCAGCGGGCGCAGCAGACCGAGGCCGGCCTGCGCGAGAAGACCGCCGACCTGACGCGGAGCCGGGCCGGGCTGGTGGCGGCCGAGCGCAAGGTCGACGTGCTCACGACCGAGCGCGACAAGGCCGTCGCCCTGCGCGACCGTGCCGAGGCGAGCGAGCACCAGGCGGAGCTCAATCTCTCCTACACGACCATTTCAGCACCGGTGGACGGCACCGTGGGCGCTCGCACGCTGCGGGTCGGCCAGTACGTGCAGGCCGGTACCGAGCTGATGGCGGTGGTGCCGCTGCAGGCGGTCTATGTGGTGGCGAACTTCAAGGAGACCCAGCTCACCCACGTGCGCAGCGGCCAGCCGGTGGCGATCGCCATCGACGGCTTCCCCGGCACGCGCCTGCACGGCCATGTGGACAGCCTGTCGCCAGCCAGCGGCCTCGAGTTCTCCCTCCTGCCGCCCGACAACGCCACTGGCAACTTCACCAAGATCGTCCAGCGCATTCCCGTGAGGATCGTCCTCGACAAGGATGCCCTCGCCGGCCTGCTGCGCCCCGGCATGTCGGTCGAGCCCAGCATCGATACGCGGGGGGCGGATCGCTGACCACTTACTCCCTGCCGTTCGGATTTCGTCGCGACGAGATTGAACCAGTACGGTGAAGCCAATCACCAGACGTCGTCACGGCAGGGCTTGTCCCGGCCATCCACGGGGCACCGCGCCCGGCATTAAGACGTGGATGCGCGGGTCAAGCCCGCGCATGACGAGCTTGGG
>DATJOK010000039.1:0-37464 GCA_035507155.1 Allostellaceae bacterium | reverse complement strand
AGGCCCAGGAAAATGAAACCGAGACCGGCGAAGGCACTCCAGCCGAAGCGCTCGCCGAGGATCAGCGCCCCCAGCAGCATCGCCGCCGGCGGCATCAACAGCGTCACCAGCAGCAGGTTGGTGGCGCCCGCGGTGCGGAGGATGCGAAAATAGAGCCAGTAGGCGAGCGCGGTGCCGACCGCCGCCTGGGCCGCGACGGCGCTCCAGGCGCGCATGCTTGGCGCCAGCGTCCAGGGATGATCGTGGAGCGCGGCGACCGGCGCCATCATCACCGTGCTCATCAGCACCATGCCGCAGGCGGCGACGCTCGACGAGGGCGGGCGAAAGCGTCGGCCCCAGAGCCCGGCGAAAGCGTAGGAGACCGGTGCCAGCAGCAGCACTAGCTCCGCCACCACGGCTCGGCCAAGGCCGCCCAGCACGCCGGGGCCGATCAGCACGATGACGCCGGCGAGCCCCAGCAGCAAACCCGCGAGCTTGCCGGGAGCGAGCCGCTCGTCGCGGGTGAGGAGGTGGGCGAGGAGCGCGGTGAAGAACGGGGTCGTCGCATTGATGATGGCCGCAAGTCCGCTGGTGATGCTCTGCTGCGCCCAGACGAAGAGCGTGAAAGGGAGCGCGTTGTTGAGGAAGCCCATGACCGCGAAGGCGCTCCAGGCGCCGAGCGAGCGCGGCAGCCGCTCGCCGCCGAGATGAACCACGGCCAGCAGCAGTGGCGCCGCCAGGGCCACCCGGAGGAACACCGCGGTCAGCGGTGGGAAGCCATCCAGCACGAAACGGTTCAGCAGGAAGATCCCGCCCCAGGCGGCCGCCAGCGCCAGCAGAAGGCTCCACTCCACTGCACTCATGCGCCGCCCGTTCATCCGCGCCTCCTTGCCGAGGGCGGCAAAGTCGCCGCGTCGCGGCCGGCGCGCGATCCGTTTCTTGCTGGCGAATTTCCTACTGCGTGCTCACCACGCGGACGCGGACCTCTGCACTGCGGCCCTCTGCGTCGACGACGGCGATGCGGGCGAAGCCGTCGCCGTCAGGCTGCCAGGCGCCGGTGCCGGCGAGCGCGGCCTCATGCACCGGCCTGCCGTTCACCACCCAGGCAAGCGGCCTGGCGCCGCCTTCCGCCTTGAGCGGTAAGCCGCCATGGGCGCCGTCCTGCGGGCGCCATTCGACGACAGCGCCGTCCGGCGGGAAAAGGATGTGCGGCGCCGCGGGTGCACCGGGCTTCTGTATGACCGGGCGCTCGCCATTGAAATGGCGCATCGCCGGCGGCAGGTCGCGTGGGCTCTCGGCAACGAGCGCCTCCTCCGGCGCGCCGGCGAAGGCGCCGGCATCGGGCGGCAGCAGGTCGAAGACCTTGAGCAGCATCGGCGTCGCCGTGTTGCGGCCGTAGTGGCCGGGCCGCGGCGAGCCGTCGGCACGGCCGACCCAGACGCCCACCGTGTAGTCGGGCGAGAAGCCCACCGCCCAGGCGTCTCGGAAGCCGTAGGAGGTGCCGGTCTTGAACGCGATGTCGCGCGGCCGCGCCAGGCCCAGGCCTTGCGCGAATCCGTCCGGCAGCGGCGATCCCCTGAGGATGTCGGTCACATACCAGGCCGCCGCGGCGCCCATCAGCCGCATCGGCGTCGCCGTTGGTGCGTCAGTCACCTTGAGCGGCGCCGCCAGGCCGCCGTTCGGAAAGACGGTATAAAGCATGGTGAGGTCGGAGAGGGTGATGCCGACGCCGCCCAGCGCCACCGGCAGCGACGGCGTGCCGGCGAGGCGCTGGAACCCGATCCGCGCGCCGGCGGCGCGAAGATCGCCGACGAAGCGCACCGGTCCGACGCGATCGAGGACCGCCACCGCCGGCACGTTCAGCGACTGGCGCAGCGCATCCCGCACGCTCACCGTGCCCTGGAACTGGCGATCGAAATTGCGCGGCGCATAGTCGCCGAAGCGCATCGGCTCGTCGTCGATCAGGCTCGCCGGATGGACGATGCGGTCCTCGAAGGCGAGACCGTAGATGAAGGGCTTGAGCGCCGAGCCCGGCGAGCGCGCCGCGCGCGCGAGATCGATCTGCCCGCGCGGGCCGAAGAAATTGGCGCCGCCGAGATAGGCGCGGAGCGCGCGGGTGCGGTTCTCCACCACGACGACGGCGACATCGGCGCCGTCGTCGGCACGCTCGACCTCGCGCCGCGCCAGACTCTCGAGGGCGCTCTGGATGCCGCGGTCGATGCCGGTCGCGATCTGCGCGCCCGGCGCCGCGGCAGACGCCAGATGCTGGGTCAGGTGCGGCGCCAGGAAGGGCATGGCGATCCGCGTCACCGGGAGCTTCTCGTTGATCGCCTCCAGCACTTCCGGTCGCGAGAGGAGGCCGTGCTGCTCCAAACGCAGCAGCACCTTGGCGCGTGCCGCCAGCGCCGCTTCCGGATGGCGATCGGGCCGGAGCCGCTCCGGCGATTGCGGCAACGCCACCAGCAGCGCCGCCTGCGCCAGGGTCAGGCGATGCGGCTCCTTGCCGAAATAAGCGAGCGATGCCGCGCGCACGCCTTCGATGTTGCCGCCGAAGGGTGCCAAAGTGAGGTAGATGTCGAGGATCTCGTCCTTGGAATAGCGCTCTTCGAGCTGGAGCGCGCGCCACATCTGGAAGAGCTTGGCGCCGAGCCCGCGCGGCCGCGGCTCCAGCAGGCGCGCTGCCTGCATGGTGAGGGTCGAGGCGCCGGAGACGATGTGGCCGCTGCGCAGGAACTGCCAGCAGGCGCGCAGCACGGCGCGGGGATCGACGCCCCAATGCTGATCGAAGCGCTGATCCTCATAGGCGCGCAGCAGCACGAGATAGCGGGGGTCGACGTCCTCCACCGTCGTGGGGAGTCGCCAGGCACCGTCGCTCGCGAGGAAGCTGCGGAGGATGCCGTGCTCGCGGTCGAGCACGGTCACCGAGCCGCGCTGAGCGCGGCTCAGATCCGGCGGATATGTCGCATCGGTGACAAGGAGCGCGAGAGCGAGGAGGGCGATGCCGGCGAGGGAGTAGAGGATCGAGCGCGGCACCCGGTTTCTCCTCAGCGCGGCGTGATGGTTACCGCGCCCATGCCGGTGCGCGCGCGCACCGAGGGCCGGTACATGTCCTCCGCGGTGGCGGCGGGCAAGATATAGGTGCCCGGCGTCACAGCGCGCACGATATAGGCGATGTCGTAGTTCACGTCGCTGTCGCGATCATCGTCGTCCCAGTAGTATTTCGCGTCGCCGGACACCACGAAAGATGCGGCAAACCGGTCGTCGCGCGCCTCCTTGAGACGAGTGTAGCGCTGCTTCGGCAGCCAGTCATAGGCCGTCGCGCCATCGTTGTCGGCGCGCACCGGACCCTCGATCTCGAAGCCCGCCGGCAGCAGATCGCGCAGCACGATCTCGTGGTGGCGAGTGTCGCCGACGATGCCAGAGAGCTCGACGATCAGCCGGTCGTTCTGCTTGAGATGGGCGAGATCGGCGTCCTCGCCCGCGAGCGTATGGAAGCCCCGGGCGAGGGTGATGCCGCGGCTCTCGGGCGGCAGCGGCTCGCTGGGTGCGCCCTCGACGGTGACGGTGGCGTAGAGCTCGCGGTCGCCGTGGTTGGTGACCGTGTAGCCGGATGCCAGCGCCGCGTCGTCGGGTGACAGCGTCACCGGATCGCCGCCGGCGCTGACGCCCTTGCCGTTGACAGCGAGTTTCGCCGGCGCGCGGGTCTCGGTGAGCGCGTGCTCCGCCAGCATCAGCCACGCCTTCTCCTGGGTGGTGAGATCGTCGGGGAGCTCATCGACGCTCTCGTAGCGCTGGAATAGTCGGGTGAGCAAGGCGCTCTGCTTGGTCTCGGCGGCGACCCGCACCAGCCCCGCCCAGTCGCGCAGCGACGAGCCGTAATAGTCGTCGTCATAAAAGTAGCGGAAGGGCCGGTTGGTGGGGTCGAGCGCCAGGATCTCGGCGCGGGCGAAGGCGGCGCGGCTGCGCGAGACATCGCCGGCGAGTGCCAGCGCCGCGGCGAGCTGGCTCGCGGGGAAGGCGCGCTCCTCTCTCTGGTCGGTGGTGTCGTAGAGGTAGCGCAGATCCGCGAGGGAGGCGCCGCCGAGCCGCGCCAGCACATAGGCCGCATAGCCGCGAGCGCGGCTCGGCGCATTGGCGCGGCTCGAATAGCGCACCTGCTCCACCGAGCCCACTGCTACGACGCGGCGAAGCCAGTTCTGACCGCGCTGCAGTGCTTCGTCGGAGATCGCATAACCCTGGGCGCGCGCCGAGAACAGGAAGTCGAGGGCGTAGACGCTGAGCCAGTCATAGGCGGGGTAGCTCGGGCCCCAGAAGCCGAAATTGCCGTCGCCACGCTGCATGTCGAGGAGGCGGTCGACTGCGCCCTGGACGCGGGCGTGCACGCCGGGGTCCTGCTTGTTCTTGGTGAGGAGGGCTACGTCGTTGAAATAGAGCAGCGGGAAGGCACGGCTCGTCGTCTGCTCGATGCAGCCATAGGGGTAGCGGTCGAGCGAGCGCAGCAGCTCCGCCACCGGCAGGCTCTTCCAGGTGGCGAGGGTCAGATGCACCGTGGCAGTGCCAGGCACATAACCGGCGACGAGATCGCTGTTGAACTGTGCGTCCTTGCCGGGCGCCACCGTCAGCAGGCTGGTGCGGGCAATCGGATCCTGCGCGCTCCGGACCGCGATCTGCCATTCCCGCTCCACGGCGAAGCCGTTAGGGCCGGTCAAATGCAGGGTGAAGGTGCCGATGCCGACGTTCTTGGCGGCGATCGGGAAGGCGAGGAGCTGCCGCTCGCCCGAGGCCAACGCGACCGTGCGCTCGCTCTCGCCCGACAGCGCCACTGCGCCGTCGGCGGCGATGGTGGCGCGATAGTCGCCGGGCGTGCCATCGAGATTATGGAGGCTTAGACTGAGCCGGCTCTGGTCGTTGGGCGCCAGGAAGCGCGGCAGCACCACGTCGCTCACCACGGGGTCGCGCACGGTGAGGTGGCCCTCTGCGTCGCCCAGCTTGTGCTTGTCGAAGGCCACTGCCATCAGCCGGAGCTCGCCCTCGAAATCGGGAATATCGAGCGGCACGGAGACGTGCCCTTGCGCGTCTGCCGTGACGAAGCCGGAGAACAGCGCCACGGTCTTGGTCGGCACCACCGGCAGCGCAGCGCCACCGATGCTGTCGCCGCCGGAGCGGATCGCGCCCACCTCGCCCTCGCCCTGGATCAGCCGGCCGTAGTCGTCGCGGATGTCGACGGCGAGGCGGCGCTTGCCGAAATAGAACTTGGTCGGCGACGGGCTCTGGAAGCGGGTCAGCTGCAGGATGCCTTCGTCCACCGCCGCCAGAGTCAGGTAAGCCTTCTCGCCCTGGGTCAGGTTCTTGAGCGTCACCGGGATCTCGACGGTGCGGCGCGGCAGGACCTTGTCGGGCGCGCCGAGTTCCACGCCGAGGGTGCGCGGGCTCGCATCGATCGGAAGCCAGGCGACGCCGATCGAGCGCGTCGGCGCGCGAGCATTGCCGTCCCTGAGCGCGCGGTAGTGGGTGAAGATCGCATAGGCGCCGGTGCCCCAGTCGGCGGTGACGGGCACCTCGACCGTGGCGCCTTCCGCCGGCACATGCAGGAAGCGGGTTGCCAGGACGCGGTCACTGGCGATGACCAGCATGCCCTCGCCGGCGGAGGGCGGCCGGATCGCGAGCTTGGCGGTGTCGCCGGGGAGGTAGCTCGCCTTGTCGGCGCTCACTTCGCTCTTGTCGGGCCGGTCCTCGGCGATGTCGCCGCGCCAGCCGGAGCTGAAGCGGATGCTGCTGGCGGCGCCGGTCGCGGCGTCGCGCACCGTGAGCCGGTAATAGCCCCAGGGCAGGCGGTACTTGAACTCGCCAGGCTTCTCCGCGGTCACCGACAGGGCGCCGTCGGTGATCGGCTGGTCATAGGTGGTGCGCTCGAACCTGAGCCGGCCGTCGCTTCTATACCAGTGATACTCGCTATCCTCGCGGACGAGCTCGACTTTGAGTCCGTCGCGCGCTACCGGCTTGCCGTCGGCGTCGAGGGCGGCGACATCGAAAACAGCCTCGCTGTCCTCGTCGATCCGCCCGTTGCGGAAGCGCGGATGGAGACCGATCAGCAGCGGCTTGGTGCGCACCGGCAGGCTGATCCGGCTCTCGGTGTTGCGGCCGCCGGGCTCGAAGATGGCGACGCGGATCTCCGCCTTCACCGGGAAGGAGGTCTCCGGCAGCTTCTCGATTATGCCGCCGACCGTGCTGTGGCCATCGGCATCCGTCTGCGGCACCTCGAGCGGCACCACGTCCATCTTGAATTTCTCTTCTGCCAGGCCGAATGACCAGCCGCGATAGGCGGGGAAGGGCGTCTCGTCGACCTCGACGGTGGCGTCCGCCTCGCCGTCGAGGGCGGCGCCCGGCGCGCCATAGAGGAAGCGCGCGGCAATGTCGACGGGGATCGGCTTCCCGATCTCGATGGCGGGCGCGCTCGCCGTGAGATCCACCTTGAGGCGCTGCGGCACGAAATCCTCGACCTCGAACTCCGCATGGCCGACCGCCTCGCCCTTGGGGTCGAGATAGGCGTCGACCTGCCAGCGCCCGTGCGCGGCCGTCTCGGTGAGGGCGATGTCATAGTGGACGGCGCCCACGGTCTCGTCGGCGATGGTGGCGCGGCGGTACTCGACGCCGTCGGGCCGGCGCGCGATCAGGGTCAGCGGCGTGCCTGGCATCGCCTCCGCGGCCCGGTCGCGCAGCAGCGCCACCACATGCACCGTCTCGCGCGGACGATAGATGCCGCGGTCGGTGTAGAGATAGGCGTCGACCGGGCCAGGGAGCGCGCGGCCGTCGACGCCGCGGTCGGAGAGGTCGAAGGCCGGCCGGCTCAGATCCTCGAAGGTGAAGTCGCCTTCCTTGCCATAGGCCATGACGGCGAGTGGCGAATTGCCGCCGGGCCCCCGCAAGAGGCCGGGATCGAAGCGGAGATGGCCGTCGGCGTCGGTCACTGCCTTGGCGAGCTCGTCATTGTCCCGGGCGATCAGCGACACCGTCAATCCGGCGAGCGGCAGCGCCGAGCCCAAGGCGCGCGCGAAGACGTGGAGGCCATCGGCGCCCTTGATGGTGGTGAGGCCGATGTCGGTGTCGATCACCCATTGCACCGGCAGCGGCCGGTAGTCGTCGCTGTAATTGAGGTCGTCGTCATCACTCGCCGCTTTCGGCCGGCCGGCGGGATCGTCGGCGGTCAGCACGTAGATGCCGGGCTTCCGCTGCGGCACCGCCTGGGCGATCGGGAAAAGCGTGGTGACAGTGGCGTTCTTGGCGCCGGTGATGGCGAGGTCGCCTTCCCAGACCTTGGCGCCCTGCTCGTCGCGAATCTGGCCGAGCTGATAGGGATAGATCTGGCGCTGGGCGAGCTGGTCCCGGCGGATCTGCGACACCAGCCGCTCCGGCACGCGATAGACGGTGACGTGCAGCTTCCCGACGTTGACGGTGGTGATGGGAATGCCGGCGACGCTCTCGCGCGGCAGGATGAGGCCGTCGCGGAAGGTGACGAGCGGCGGCCGGTCGGTGAGGGTGAGCTCCACCGGCTGGGTCGAGGCGAGCTTGTGGCCGGAGGCGGCGGGGAGGCCGACCTTGATCTCGGCAGTATATTGCGTGCCGAAGGCGAGGCCGGCGAGGCAGAGCCGCCTGCCGTCGACGCGGATCGAGGGCTTGGCCGCCGGCTTCAGCGTCAGATAGACGCCATAGTCCGTCTGGCCGCTGGCGTCGAGAGGCTCGCTGAAGATCAGGCAGGTCTCCGCCACCGCCTTGGTGGTGTCGACATCGGAATAGACGTAGGTAAGGCTCGGCGGCAGTGCGTCGTTGGCGGCGACCGGTGTCGGCGGAGCAGTGGACTCGGTGCTCGCCGGTGTCGCCCGGACGGGGGTGCTCGCTGTCAATTGTGGCGGCGGCGCACCGTGCTGCCGCAGAATGAACACACTGGTAGCCGCAAGCGCGGCCACCAGGACGGCAGCCGCGACCAGAATCATCCGACGCATTTGGGACCTCGACGCCTCTCGGGAGTTGCGCCGGAAGTGACGATAGGACGGGCTCAACCCTGCGTAAAGAAGCGGCACCCTCTTGACAAAAGGAAGTGCCGCGCGCGAGCGCACATCCTGCAATTTGCGAGTGGCGGCGAGCATCCCGCTGCGCTAAGCAGGAAAGCGAGAGCGGATTCGCGCGATCGGGAAGAGGCATCAATGCAGCGCTTTGAAGGCACCGAAAGCTATGTGGCGACCGAGGATCTCCGCGTCGCGGTCAATGCGGCGATCGCGCTGGAGCGGCCGCTCCTGGTGAAGGGCGAGCCCGGCACCGGCAAGACGATCCTGGCGCAGGAGATCGCCACGGCACTCGGCAAGGACCTCATCACCTGGCACATCAAGTCGACGACCAAGGCGCAGCAGGGCCTCTACGAGTATGACGCGGTGGCGCGCTTGCGCGACGGCCAGCTCGGCGAGGCGAAGGTCGCCGACATCGCCAACTACATCCAGCGCGGCAAGCTCTGGGAGGCTTTCGTCGCCGACAAGGCGCCGGTTCTGCTGATCGACGAGATCGACAAGGCCGACATCGAGTTCCCGAACGATCTCCTTCTCGAGCTCGATCGCATGGAGTTCTACGTCTACGAGACGCGCGAGACCGTGCGTGCGAGGCAGCGGCCGATCGTCATCATCACCTCCAACAACGAGAAGGAGCTGCCGGACGCCTTCCTCCGCCGCTGTTTCTTCCACTACATCCGGTTCCCCGACCGCGAGACCATGGAGCAGATCGTCGGGGTGCATTTCCCCGATCTGCAGAAGACGCTGCTGCGCGAGGCGCTCACCGCCTTCTACGAGATCCGCGAGGTGCCGGGTCTCAAGAAGAAGCCCTCCACCTCGGAGCTCCTGGACTGGATCAAGCTGCTGATGGTGGAGGACGTGTCGCCGGAGGTGCTCCGCACCAAGGACCCGGCGAAGCTGATCCCGCCGCTCCATGGCGCGCTCCTCAAGAACGAGCAGGACGTGCATCTCTTCGAGCGCCTGGCGTTCCTGCACCGGCGCGAGAAGCACTGACGCATGTTCGCCGGCTTCTTCCTCGAGCTGCGCCAGGCGAAGATCCCGGTGAGCCTGCGCGAGTACCTGACGCTGATGGAGGCGATGGAGAAGAATCTCGCGGCCTACAGCGTCGACGATTTCTACTATCTCGCCCGCGCGGCGCTGGTGAAGGACGAGCGCAACCTCGACAAGTTCGACCGCGTCTTCGGGCATTTCTTTAAGGGCATCGAGCCGATCGGCGATGCCGGCATCGAGATTCCCGGGGAGTGGCTCCGGAAGCTCGCCGAGAAGCTGCTGACCGAGGAGGAGAAGAAGCAAATCGAGGCGATGGGCGGTTGGGACAAGCTGATGGAGACGCTGCAGAAGCGCCTCGCCGAGCAGAAAGGCCGGCACCAGGGCGGCAGCAAGTGGATCGGCACCGCCGGCACCTCGCCCTTCGGCGCCTATGGCTACAATCCCGAGGGCGTGCGCATCGGCCAGGACGGCAACCGCAACAACCGCGCGGTCAAGGTCTGGGACAAGCGCGAGTTCCGCAATCTCGACGACAGCGTCGAGCTGGGGACGCGCAACATCAAGGTTGCGCTCCGGCGGCTCCGCCAGTTCGCCCGCGAGGGCGCGCCGATCGAGCTCGATCTCGACGACACCATCCGCTCGACCGCGCGGAATGCCGGCTGGCTCGATCTCAAGCTCAGGCCGGAGCGGCACAACGCGGCGAAGGTGCTGCTCTTTCTCGACATCGGCGGCTCGATGGACGGCCACATCAAGACCTGCGCCGAGCTGTTCTCGGCCGCGCGCGCCGAGTTCAAGCACCTCGAATACTTCTACTTCCACAACTGTCCCTACGAGGCGGTGTGGAAGGATGCTTGGCGCCGGCACGTGGAGCGCACGCCGACGCATCAGGTGCTGCACACCTACGACCAGAGCTACAAGCTGATCTTCGTCGGCGATGCCAGCATGAGCCCCTACGAGATCGTGCAGCCTGGTGGCAGCGTCGAGCACTGGAACGACGAGCCCGGCGAGGTCTGGATGCGCCGGTTGCTGGCGACATATCCGAAGGCGGTCTGGCTCAACCCCGTGCCGGAGCGCTACTGGGGCGGCACCCAGTCGATCGGCATGATCCGCGAGATGATGGAAGGTCGAATGTTCCCGCTGACCCTCGACGGCCTCGACCGCGCCATGCGGCGGCTGACGCGGTGATCTCCGAGTCTGGGCCGGTATGGCCGGCGATCCCTTCTGGATCGAGCCCGACGTGCTGCACGCTGTAGGGCATGCCTTCCAGGACGGTGCCGCGATCAATCTCACCGGCTGGGATCCGAACAAAGCGAAGAACCTCTTCGCCGGCCACACGGTCTACTCGATGGTGCTGGAGGTGCCTGATGCGGAGCTGCTGGCGGACGCCGGCGGCAATCGGAAGATCGGTGTCTGGGCGGTGGCGACGCTTGCCACCGATGCCGGAGGCTGGCGCGCGATCAATCGAGTCGGACTGCCGATGATCCATCCGCTCTTCACCCAGTACAACGAGGATCTCGGCAACCGCCTCAATGCCGGATGCCCGTCGGACGATCTCACGACTCGCGGCCCGACGGTCAGTCAGGCGATCGCCGGCATGGTGGCGGCCAGCGGCACCTGCGAGGATCCGCGCGCCTATGGCGAGAAGATTGCGCGCCGTTTCTGTCCCAACCTGCTGCCCTATGAGGTGGGAACACCGGCGATCTTCGGCTTTGCCGAATGGAACGGCCGCTCGCTCACCGACAACGCGCCCGACGTGATGTTCAGCCTCGCCGCCAACGCGCCCGTGCGCCTCGGCAAGGAGTCGGTCACCTCCAAGCCATCGAAGGTGTTTCCCTACGTGCCAGCGGTCAGGTGAGGTGACTCGCTGCCGGATCCGAGTTCCGGCGTCACTCGGGCGACGAGGGGCGGCGTGACGGCTCGCCGCCCGAGGAGAATCTCAAGCCGCGCTGTTGTTCTTCGGGCGGATATAGGCCATCTGCGCGTGGGCGGCGCAGTAGGGTTTGCCTTGCACCGGGCGCTCGTTGCAGAAGTGGAAGTTCTTGTCGCCGGGGTGGCCGATCGGCCACGAGCAGGTCGGGCCCGTTACCGGCATCACCTTGGGCTTCACCACTTTCTTCTCGATCCGCGGGCCGGGCTTGCGCTTCAGCGGCGAGGGGCGCGGCGTCAGCAGAAGGCGATGCGCCTTGCCCACCACTGCATTCTTGGTGACGCCGATCCGCCGGCCGATTTCCGCCGTCGACAGGCCCTGATTCCAGAGCTCGGTCAACTGCACGATACGCTCGGGATTCCAAATCGATTCCATCGTATCCCCCACCGTATCCTGTGGCTCCGTTAGCCATCAGCTACTAAATAAAGTATCACGGAGTCTCCCATGCGCCAATCCTTCTTCAAGGGTTCGGGGCAGACTCCTGTGGAAAACTCCCGCTGCCGGATCTCCGCGGCGATATTAGAGTGACGGCCTCGCAGCGAAGGAGTCGCCGCTCATGTCCGTCCGCATCATCGATGTCCGCGAGGTGACGCGCCCGATCAGCTCGCCGATCCGCAACGCCTACATCGACTTCACGAAGATGACGACGAGTCTGGTCGCGGTGGTGACGGACGCGATGCGCGACGGCCGCCGCGTCGTCGGCTACGGCTTCAACTCGAACGGCCGCTATGGCCAGGGCGGACTCATTCGCGAGCGCTTCGCGCCGCGTCTCCTCGAGGCGGAGCCGAAGTCGCTGCTCGACGAGGCCGGCGACAATCTCGATCCCGATCGTGTCTGGACGACGATGATGCGGAACGAGAAGCCGGGCGGGCATGGCGAGCGCTCGGTCGCCGTCGGCACCATCGACATGGCGATCTGGGATGCGGTGGCGAAGATCGCCGGGAAGCCGCTCTTCCATCTGCTGGCGGAGCGGCATGGGCTCAGCGCCGATCCCCGAGTCTTCGTCTACGCCGCGGGCGGCTACTACTATCCCGGCAAGGATCTGGCGGCGCTCCGCGCGGAGATGCGGGGATATCTCGATCGCGGCTACACCGTCGTCAAGATGAAGATCGGCGGTGCCGACCTCGCCGAGGACATGAGGCGCATCGAGGCGGTGCTGGCGGAACTCAACGGCAATGGACGGCTCGCCGTAGACGCGAACGGACGCTTCGATCTCGCGACTGCGATCGACTACGCCCGGGCGCTCGGCGACCATCGGCTGTTCTGGTACGAGGAGGCGGGCGATCCGCTGGACTACCGGCTGCAGGCGGTGCTCGGCGAAGTCTATCCCGGCCCGATGGCGACCGGCGAGAATCTCTTCAGCCACCAGGATGCGCGCAACCTGCTGCGCTATGGTGGCATGCGCGCCGACCGCGACTGGCTGCAGTTCGACTGCGCGCTGTCCTACGGGCTCTGCGAGTACCAGCGGACTCTCGACATTGTCCGTCAGGCGGGATGGTCGTGGCGCCGCTGCATTCCCCACGGTGGCCACCAGATGTCGCTTAACATCGCGGCGGGGCTGGGGCTCGGCGGCAACGAGAGCTATCCCGATCTCTTCCAGCCCTATGGCGGCTTTCCCGACGGCGTGCGGGTGGAGCAGGGGCACATCGTGATGCCAGAGCTGCCGGGCATCGGCTTCGAGGGCAAAGCCGATCTCTATGCGGAGATGAAAGCCCTGGCCGCCTAGATCTCGGGCTCGTGGCCCTCCTCGGTAAGCTCGAGCCACATCGCGTTCAGCACCGCGAAGCTGGCGGCGAGGCCGAGGCCGAGAACCCAGCTGAAGTACCACATGGACGTTGCTCCCTAGTACTGGCTCTCGTGGCGCTCGATGTCCTCAAGCCGCACCTTGCCGCGCATCACCCGGAGGGCGAAGGCGGTATAGGCGAGCACGACGGGCAGGAGCAGCACCACCGAGATCAGCATGATGAAGAGGGTGAGGCGGCTGCTGGACGCATCCCAGACGGTGAGGCTGGCGTTGGGCTCGATCGAGGACGGCAGCAGGAAGGGGAAGAGCGAGACCCCTGCGGTGGCGATTATGCCGGCGACGCCGAGGGCGCTGGCGATGAGCGCCGGGATCGCTGCCCGCCGCGCCGCCAGCAGCGAGGCGAGGAGGGGTGCCGCGAAGCCCAGCACCGGCGCCAGTGCCAGCCAGGGATGGATGCCGTAGTTCGCGAGCCAGGCGCCGGCGTCCCGCGCCACGTTCTTGGCGAGCGGGTTCGAGGGCCCGTTGTGGTCGATGGCGCTCTTGATCGCATAGCCCTCGATGCCGAAGGCGACCCAGAGGCCGGCGAGGCCGAAGAGGCCGGCGGCGATGAGGCCGGCGAGGCTCGCGACGCGCGCCGCTCGGTCGGCGACCTCGCCGTCAGCCTTGCCGGCGAGCCAGATGCCGCCGTGCATCGCCAGCATCGCGACGCTGACGAGACCCGACAGCAGCGCGAAGGGATTGAGCAATCCGAAGAAGCTGCCGCTGTAATCGAGCCGGAGATCGCCGTCGAGGCTGAAAGGCACCCCCAGCAGCAGATTGCCGAAGGCGACGCCGAACACCAGCGCGGGCACCAGGCCGCTGACGAAGAGCGCCCAGTCCCAGGCCTCGCGCCAGCGCGGATCGGCGATCTTGTCGCGGAAATTGAAGCCCACCGGCCGCAGGATCAGCGCCAGCAGCACCAGAAACATGGCGATGTAGAAGCCGGAGAAGCTGGCCGCATAGAGCATCGGCCAGGCGGCGAAGGAGGCGCCGCCGCCCAGCACGAACCAGACCTGGTGGCCTTCCCAGTTGGCCTCGATGGTCTCGCGCACCTGACGCCGCTCGCCGTCGGTCCGGGCGACGAAGGGCAGCAGCATGGCGGTGCCGAGATCGTAGCCGTCGAGCACCGCGAAGCCGATCAGCAGGATGCCGAGCAGGGCCCACCAGATGAAGCGCAGGATGTCGTAGTCGAGCATCTCAGTCCTCCCCGGCGGCGACCGCTCGGAGCGGCGTCACCCGACCGCGCGGCGGCGGGTCCCAGGCGGGCCCGCGGCGGATCGTGCGCACCATCAGCGCGACGTCGATCACGGCAAGCGTGCTGTAGAACACGACGAAGCCCACCAGCGACCCCAGGATGTTGCCGAGGGAGACCGAGGAGACGCCGAGGAAGGTCGGCAGCACACCCTCCACCACCCAGGGCTGGCGGCCATATTCGGCGACGATCCATCCGAGCTCGGCGGCAAGCCACGGGAGCGGCAGGCTCCAGAGCGCGATGCGCAGGAACCAGCGCTTCTCCAGCTTCCGGACCGAGGCGAGATAGAAGGAGAGCGCGAAAAGCGCGATGAAGTAGAAGCCGAGCCCGGCCATGAATCGGAAGGCCCAGAACAGCACTGGCACGTTCGGGATGAGGTCGTTGGCGGCGCGCTGGATGGTGGCGGCGTCGGCGTCCACCACATTGGGCGTGTAGCGCTTCAGCAGCAGGGCATAGCCGAGGTCGTCGACATGGACCTCGAGGGTCGCCTTGGCGTCGAGATCGTCCGGATTCTTGCGCAGCGCCTGCAGGGCCTTGTAGCCGATGACGCCGCTCTCGATGCGCTGGATGCCGCGCTTCACCAGATCGTTGATGCCGTCCACCGGCTCGTCGAAGGAGCGCGTGGCGATGATGCCGAGGAGCCACGGGATCTCGATCCGGAAATGCGTCGTGCGCGCGGCGACGTCGGGGATGCCGAAGGCGGTAAAGCTGGCCGGCGCCGGCTCGGTGCTCCACATCGCCTCGATCGAGGCGAGTTTCATCTTCTGATCGAGGGTCGCCGTGTACCCGCTCTCGTCGCCAAGCACCACGACCGAGAGCGCGGAGGCGAGGCCGAAGCTCGCCGCCACCGTCATCGACCGCTTGGCGAGCGGCACGTGGCGGCCCTGCAGCAGATAGAGCGCGCTCACCGCCAGCACGAAGATCGAGCCGGTGACGTAGCCGGCGCTCACCGTATGCACGAACTTGGCCTGCGCCACCGGATTGAATATGAGCTCGTAGAAGGAGGTGAGCTCCATGCGCAGCGTCGCCGGATCGAAGCGCGCGCCGACCGGATTCTGCATCCAGCCATTGGCCACCAGGATCCAGAGCGCCGAAAGGTTGGAGCCGATGGCGACCAGCCAGGTGGTGATGAGATGGCCGAGCTTCGACAGCCGGTCCCAGCCGAGGAAGAACAGTCCCACGAAGCTCGCCTCGAGGAAGAACGCCATCAGCCCCTCGATGGCGAGCGGCGCGCCAAAGATGTCGCCGACATAGTGGGCGTAATAGGCCCAGTTGGTGCCGAACTGGAACTCCATGGTGATGCCGGTGGCGACGCCCATGGCGAAATTGATGCCGAAGAGAACACCCCAGAACTTGGTCATGGCGCGCCAGATCTCGCGCCCCGTCATCACGTAGACGGTCTCCATCACCGCCAGCAGCACCGAGAGGCCGAGCGTCAGCGGCACGAAGAGGAAATGATAAAGGGCGGTGAGCGCGAATTGCAGGCGCGAGAGCTCGACGACGCTGCCATCAATCATCTGGGAGTCTCCGAGTCGGAAGTCGGCGAGAGAATGTGCTGGGCGGCACGCTGCGCGTCGATGACGGGCCGCGTGTCGGAGCTGAAGAACAGCACGTAGAGCAACGTCAAGAGCGCCAACTTGAACGCCAGCGCCGCCGTGATGTCACGGCCGAGCTTGGGGGCGACTGTCATGCGCATAAGCTTATAGCTCGATTTAAGGCGGCGACAACGCATTGAGTTAGATCAATTGTCGCCGCGGAACGATCTGTTGACCCCCACATCGCGCGCGCCCCACACTCGCCGCGCGTCCAATGCTCGCCCTCCTCGCCACTCTCGCCATACAGGCCCTCGTCTCGATGGCGGTGCTGACGCCGCCGGTGCTGGCGGCGCTGGCAGCGCCGGATATCGGGGTGGCGGCGGAACGCGTTGGCCTCTTCACGGCGCTCATCTATGGCGGCGCCATCGTCACCTCCGCGGGGAGCGGGGCTCTGCTGGCACGCGCCGGCCCGCTGCGTCTGAGCCAGGTCTGTCTCGTCTTCTGCGCCCTCGGGCTGGCGCTGGGCGCGAGCGGCATCCTGCTGCCGGTGGCGCTCGGCGCGATCCTGATGGGCTTCGGCTACGGGCCGGTGACACCGGCAAGCTCTCACATCCTGATCCGGCAGACCGCGCCGGAACGCCGCTCCTTCGTGTTCTCGCTGAAGCAGACGGGCGTTCCCGTCGGCGGCGCCATGGCGGGCTCGCTGGCGGCGCCGCTCGCGGTCGCCGTCGGCTGGCGCGGCGCCGCGCTCGCGGTGGCGGCGATGTGCGTTGCACTGGCGGTCGTGGTCGAGCCGCTGCGGCCCGGCTTCGATGGGGAGGACAAGGGCGTCGCGCGCTCCAGTACCGGCGTCCTCGCCGGCATCCGGCTGGTGCTGCAGACGGCGAGTCTCCGACGGCTCGCGCTCTCCTCCACCACCTTCTCGGCGACCCAGCTCTCCTTCGCGACATTCCTGGTGACGTTCCTCACCCGGGAGGCGCGGATGTCGCTGGTGACCGCGGGAGCGGTGATGGCGGTGGCGCAGGGTGGCGGCATCGCCGGCCGCATCGTCTTCGGATGGGTCGCCGACCGGCTGCTGCCGCCGAATCGCCTGCTGGCCCTGCTCGGCGTCGGAATGGCAGCGGCGTCGGTCGCCACCGCTCTCATCTCGGATCGCTGGCCCGCCACCGCCATCTTCCTGGTGGCCACCATGCTCGGCACCACCGGCATCAGCTGGAACGGCGTCTATCTTGCCGAGGTGGCGCGTCTGGCGCCGCCGGGCGCGGCGGGTTCAGCCACCGGCGGCGCGCTCTCGATCACCTTTTTCGGCATCGTGCTGGGGCCCGCGCTCTTTGGCTTGGTGGTGAGCCTGAGCGACAGCTACGCGCTCGCCTTCGCGCTGCTGGCGGCGGGCGCGCTGATCGGTGGTCTCGCCGTGTGGGGTGCTGCGGCCGCCGAGCGCTTGCGGCGGTGAAGCGCCACCGCCTTGCTGCTGGCCGTTACCGGATCTGCTGCCTAGACCAGCTTCACCGACGCGGCCTCGCGGCCCCGTGGCGCTTCCGACACCATCATCCGCACGTGCTGCCCGGGCGCGAGCATCTCGATGCCGGCACGCCGGAGTGCGGTCACGTGAACGAAGATGTCCTTGCCGCCGTCATTCGCCACCACGAAACCGAATCCGCGGGCAGGGTCGTACCATTTGACCACGCCGTCCATGGACTCGGCCGGTCCGCGGCTGTCGCCGCCGCGGTCGCGCGCATGGGCACGCGAGGGTGCCGCGGTCGAGGCGTCGATGTTGATCACCGTTACCGCCGCGCGTCCCTTGGCGCCCTGGGCGCAGTCGAAGACCACTGTCGCCCCCTCCGGCGCCTCGCTGAAGCCCGACCGTTCCAGCACCGCCAATGGCAGGAACACGTCGCCGCCGCCATCGCTGGCGACGATGAAGCCGAACCCCTTGTTACGATTGAACCACTTGATGCTGCCGGTCAGCCGCGTCGCATCCCCAGGCGGCACATCGCCGTAAGGCGAATGAAGATTGGTCATGAAACACCACCAGGTCGTCCGCCCTCCCCCATGGGCATCTCGCCCGACGCTGCCGGGGGGCGTTCTCCGGCCGGCGCCAGTTTCCTTTTTGCGAGCGAGTTGCCCCAGAGCCCAGGATGTAACAACCCGGCATTGTCCGCAAGGGCGCTTGGCGGAAACCGCGAGTCAGCGGGTGGGCTTGCGCGCGACCAGCAGGTAGTTGACGTCGAGATCGGCGGTGTCGATGCGCCAGTCGTCGCGGAAGAGGTCGTAGACGAGGCCGCGCAGGAGCTCCATCTGCAGACCCTGGCGGCGCAGCCCGGCGGCGAACTCCGAGGGCTTGAGGAAACGGTCCCAGCGATGGGTGCCGCGCGGCAGCCAGCCCAGCACGTATTCCGCCCCCACGATGGCCATCAGGAAGCTCTTGGGCGTGCGGTTGAGCGTCGACCCCAGGAAGATGCCGCCGGGCCGGATCAGCGCGGCGGCGGCGGCGAGGAAGGCGTCGAGATCGGCCACATGCTCCACCACCTCGAGCGCCAGCACCGCGTCATAGCGCTCGCCGGCCGCTGCGAGCTCCTCGGCCGGCGCGACCCGGTAGTCGATCCTGAGACCGCTCGTCGTCGCATGGGCTCGCGCCACCGCGATGTTGGCCTCGGCGGCGTCGATCGCGGTGACGGTGGCGCCGAGGCGGGCGAGCGGCTCGGCGATGAGCCCGCCGCCGCAGCCGATATCCAGCAGGCGCAGTCCCTCGAAGGGCGTGAGGCTCTTCGGGTCGCGGCCGAAATGACCGGCGAGGGCGTCGCGCAGGAATTGCAGCCGTGCCGGATTGAGCTTGTGGAGCGGCGCCATCGACCCCCTCGGGTCCCACCATGTGGCCGCCAGCGCCGAGAAGCGCTCGATCTCCTCCCGGTCGATGGTGTCCGCCGGCTCGGCCATGGCGGCCTGTCCTCGCGACATTGCTGGTGTGTGGCGGGGCATGCTTGCCTCGCTCCCTGACCCGAGAGTATGTATACGCCCGCTTCCCGGGGCAACCTGGTTCCCGCTTGATTTCCCTCGGTTTTAGGCTCTACGGCTGATGGCGCGCATCGTGCAGAAATTCGGCGGCACCTCGGTGGCCGACATCGCGCGCATCAAGAATGTGGCCCTCCGGGTCAAGCGCGAGGTCGACGCCGGCAACCAGGTCGCGGTGGTGGTCTCGGCCATGGCCGGTGTCACCAATCAGCTGGTGGACTGGACGCGGCAGACCTGCAGCCTGCACGACGCGCGCGAGTATGACGTCGTGGTGGCGTCGGGCGAGCAGGTGACCTCCGGCCTGCTGGCGCTGGCGCTGCAGGACATCGGCGTCAACGCCCGCTCCTGGCTCGGCTGGCAGATCCCGTTCCGGACCGACGGCGTCCACAGCAAGGCGCGCATCGCCGAGATCCCCACCGAGGACATGATCCGCCGCATGGATGAAGGCCAGGTTGCGGTGGTGGCAGGCTTCCAGGGCCTGGGGCCGGACAACCGGATTACTACCCTGGGCCGCGGTGGCTCCGACACCTCGGCGGTGGCGCTTGCTGCCGCGCTCAAGGCCGATCGCTGCGACATCTTCACCGATGTGGAGGGGGTCTACACCACCGATCCCCGCATCGTTGCGAAGGCCAGGAAGCTCGATAGAATTACTTATGAGGAGATGCTGGAGCTCGCCTCCCAGGGTGCCAAGGTGCTGCAGACCCGGTCGGTCGAGATGGCGATGAACCATCGGGTGCGGGTGCAGGTGCTCTCGAGCTTCAACGATGCTCCCGGAACTCTGGTGGTTGACGAGGACGAGATCGTGGAAAAGCGCGTGGTCAGCGGCATCGCCTACAATCGCGACGAGGCGAAGATCACTCTCCTCAAGGTCGCCGACCGGCCGGGTGTGGCCGCCTCGATCTTCGGCCCGCTCGCCGACAGCGCGATCAACGTCGACATGATCGTTCAGAACGTCTCCGAGGATGGCCGCTTCACCGACCTCACCTTCACGGTGGCGAAGGCGGATCTCGAGCGCACGGTCAAAGTGCTCGAAGGAAAGCGCGGCGAGCTCGGCTTCGCCTCGATCAAGCCCGATCCCAACGTGGTGAAGATCTCGGTGATCGGCGTCGGCATGCGCAGCCACGCCGGCGTCGCCAAGGAGATGTTCAAGACGCTGGCGGAGAAGGGCATCAACATCCAGGTGATCTCCACCTCGGAGATCAAGGTGAGCGTCCTCGTCGCCGAGGAATATACGGAGCTGGCGCTGCGCGCGCTCCACACCGCCTACGGCCTCGATACCGATTGAGCCGATGAACGCCACCGCAGCGCGTCCGGCGATCTCGAAGGCTTCGGCGGCCGGGCTCGGCGGCCGGAGCGGCGACGGCACGCGGACAGCGGCGCGGCATCATCTTGATCAGCTCTGGCAGCGCGGTCGCGAGTTCCTGGGCTCGGATCTCGCCATCATGGGCGGTGCCATGACCTGGGTCTCCGAGCGCAATCTGGTGGCGGCGATCTCCAATGGCGGCGGCTTCGGCGTCATCGCCTGCGGCGCCATGACGCCGGAGCTGCTCGACGCCGAGATTGCGGCGACCTTCGCGCTCACCAGCAGGCCTTTCGGCGTCAATCTGATCACGCTGCACCCCCAGCTCATGGATCTCATCGACGTCTGCGTGCGCCGGCGCGTCGGCCACGTGGTGCTGGCGGGCGGCCTGCCCTCGGCGGCGGCGGTGAAGCGGATCAAGCAGGGCGGCACCAGGCTCCTCTGCTTCGCGCCGGCACTCGCGATCGCCAAGAAGCTCGTGCGCATGGGCGCCGATGCCATCGTGATCGAGGGCATGGAGGCGGGTGGCCACATCGGCCCGGTCTCGACTGGCGTGCTGGCGCAGGAGATCCTGCCCCATGTGCGCGAGGTGCCGGTCTTTGTCGCCGGCGGCATCGGCCGCGGCGAGGCGATCGTCTCCTATCTCGAAATGGGCGCCTCGGGAGTGCAGCTCGGCACCCGCTTCGTCTGCGCGCGCGAGTCGATCGCGCATCCCAATTTCAAGCGCGCCTTCATCCGCGCCGGCGCGCGCGATGCCGTCCCCTCGGTGCAGCTCGACCCCCGCTTCCCGGTGATCCCGGTGCGGGCGCTCGCCAATCTCGGCACCGAGAAGTTCCTGGCGATGCAGAAGGACGTGCTCGACCGCTTCAACCGCGGCGAGGTCTCGCAGAAGGACGGCCAGCTCGAGGTCGAGCATTTCTGGGCCGGAGCGCTGCGCCGCGCGGTCATCGAGGGCGACGTGGAGACCGGCTCCGTGATGGCCGGCCAGAGCGTCGGCATGGTGACCCGCGAGCAGACCACCAAGGAAATCCTCGACGAGCTCGTCGAGCAGGCGGTGGCGGCGCTGGCGCAGCGCATGCCGGCCGGGGATGCCGAGCCTGCCGCCCCGCGACGAACTCCTGACGAAGATCGGGCCAGGGCGGGCGGGTGATGGAGCCGGGGTCCGCCATCACCGGCTCCCGACGGCTTCTCCGCCGCCTCAGGGACGTGATGGCCGGCTCGGGAACCGCTCAGGATCGACTCAACACCATCGTCCGGGTGATCGCCGCCGACATGGTGGCGGAGGTCTGCTCTGCCTATCTGCTGCGCGCCGGCGAGGTGCTCGAGCTCTTCGCGACCGAGGGCTTGAGGCCGGAAGCGGTCCATCGCACGCGGCTGCGTGTCGGCGAGGGCCTCGTCGGCGTGATCGCCGCCACCGGCCGGCCGTTGGCGCTGGCGGACGCCCAATCGCATCCGGATTTCGCCTACCGGCCGGAGACCGGCGAGGAGATCTATCACTCGCTGATGGGCGTGCCGATCCTGCGCGCCGACAAGGTGCTGGGCGTGCTGGTGGTGCAGAACCGCACTCAGCGGCACTACGACGAGGACGAGGTCGAGACGCTGCAGACCGTCGCCATGGTCCTGGCGGAGCTGGCGGCGAGCGGCGAGCTCGTCAGCCCTGAGGAGCTGGCGCCCGGCGACGGCATCGGCCTGCTGCCGGTGCGCCTCGAAGGGATCCGCCTCAATCCCGGGCTTGCCCTCGGCACCGCGGTCATCCACGCGCCGCGTATCGTCGTCAAGCAGGTGGTGGCGGAGGATCCGAAGCGGGAGACGGAGCGGCTCCGCGACGCGGTGACCTCGATGCAGAGCGCCATCGATGCGCTGCTCGCCGAGAGCGACGTCGCGCGCGGCGGCGAGCACCGCGACATCCTTGAGACCTATCGCATGTTCGCGGCCGATCGCGGCTGGATCCAGCGCATCCGCGCGGCGGTGCAGAGCGGCCTCACCGCCGAGGCGGCGGTCCAGAAGGTGCAGGACGACACCCGCGTCCGCATGAGCCAGGTGAGCGATCCCTATCTGCGCGAGCGGCTCATGGATCTCGAGGATCTCACCAACCGCCTGCTGCAGCACTTGACCGGAAAGCCCGGCGCCTCCGCGCTCTCCGAGCTGCCAGAGGATTTCGTGCTGGTCGCGCGGTCGCTGGGTCCGGCGGAGCTTCTCGATTACGACCGTCGGCGGCTGCGCGGGGTGGTGATGGAGGAGGGCTCACCCACCGCCCATGTGGCGATCGTCGGCCGCGCGCTCGACATTCCCATGGTGGGGCGCGTCAAGGGCGCGCTCCACCGCATCGAGGCGGGCGATCTCCTGGTGGTGAACGGCGACGAGGCGCAGGTGCTGGTGCGGCCGGGCGAGGACGTGCTGCAGGCGGTCGATCAGAGCCTGAAGGTGCGCCAGGGTGCCCGGGCGCGCTATCAGAAGCTCCGTGAGCTGCCAGCGGTGACCCGCGACGGCGTCGCGGTCGAGCTCCATCTGAATGCCGGCCTCACCCTCGATCTTCCCTATCTCGACGAGACCGGTGCCGCCGGCATCGGCCTCTTCCGCACCGAACTCCCTTTCATGATCCGCAACGCCTTCCCCAACGTCGCGGCACAGGCGGAGCTCTATGCGCGTGTCCTGGAGCAGGCCGGCGAGCGGCCGGTGGTGTTCCGCACCCTCGATATCGGCGGCGACAAGCTGCTCCCTTACCTGCCGGAGATCGAGGACGAAAACCCCGCCATGGGCTGGCGCGCGATCCGCATCGCTCTCGACCGGCCGGCGATGCTGCGCCAGCAGCTCCGCGCGCTGCTGCGCGCCGCCTGCGGCCGGCGGCTCCGGGTGATGTTTCCGATGGTGGCGGAGGTTGCGGAGTTCGAGGCGGCGCACGCGATCCTGCTGAAGGAGATCGAGCGCGCCCAAAGTCGCAGCGAGGCGATGCCGCTCGAGGTCAAGTGCGGCATCATGGTCGAGGTGCCGGCGCTCCTTTGGCAGCTGCCGACGCTCCTCGATCGGGTCGATTTCCTCTCGGTCGGCACCAACGATCTGGCGCAGTTCCTGTTCGCCAGCGACCGCGGCAATCCGCGCCTCACCGACCGGTATGACACGCTGGCGCCGGCCTTCCTCAAGGTGCTGGGCGAGGTGGTGCGGCACGCCGGTGCCAAGGGGATTCCGGTCAGCGTCTGCGGCGAGATGGCAGGCGGCGCGCTCGACGCGATGGCGCTGGTGGGACTCGGCTTCCGTGCCCTCTCGATGAATGCGGGCGGTGTCGGGCCAGTGAAGGCGATGGTCCGGAGCCTCACCCTGGCGCCGCTGCAGGAGCTGTTGCAGCGCCATCTCGATGCGCCCGACCACAGTCTCCGCGCCAAGCTGCGCGCCTTTGCGCGCGATCACGGTGTTATCGTCTGAATTGCGCCGCGGGCCCGTTGCGGGACCCCGCCGATGCTGATAAGACTCGCCTCGGAGAGGCGCGGCAATAAGCCCGCATCTCTCAGGAATATCAGGGATTATTGCTCGGGCAAAAGGCCGAGAGGGGTTCGGGCGGATGCCGCTCTTCCCGCGTTCGAAGCGTGCCGGCGCCAACCGGAGCGAGGCTGCCGCGGCGGGGGATCTGGAAACCGCCGCATCGGCACGTCCGCGCAACGTCGGAACTCTGCTGCGCGAGGCGCGGCAGGGGTTCGGCCGCGACATCCCGCAGATCTCGGCGGCGCTCCGCATCCGCCCCGCCTATCTGCAGGCGATCGAGGAGGGCCGCTACGACGCGCTCCCGGGGCCGACCTACACTGTCGGGTTCATCCGCGCCTATTCCGAGTATCTGGGCCTCGACGGCGTCGAGATGGTCCGGCGCTTCAAGCAGGAGAGCGAGGGTCTGGCGCTCAAGCGCGATCTGAGCTTTCCGATGCCGCTCACCGAGCGAAGTATCCCCGGTGGCACCATCCTGCTCTTCGCCTTGATCCTGGCGATCTGCGGCTACGGGCTCTGGTACTATCTTTCCTCCACCGATCGGGCCCGGCCGGAGCGCGTGGGGGCGGTGCCGTCGGCGCTCCTCCCGAAGTCGAAAGAATCTGTGCCACCGCAACCGCCGTCTCCCACGACCGCGGAGGCGAGCCGTCCCACCGATGCAGTGGCGGCGCCGCCGCCCTCGCTGCCGCCGCCCAGCATTCCGCCGACCATGCCGGCCCCGAGCAGCGCTGCCGCGCCGGCCGTGGCCGCCACGCCACCGAGCCTGCCGGCGCCCAGCCCTCCCGCCGTCCCCCAGGTGGCGAGCGTGCCGCCCGTGCCGCCACCGGCCGCGGCGCCGGTCGATCCCGCTCATATCTTCGGCGTCACCAACGGGCCGTCGCGGATCGTGATTCACGCCACCTCCGATAGTTGGGTTCAGGTCCGCGACAGCGACCAGAAGCTGCTGTTTACCCGCGTCATGCGGGCGGGGGAGATCTACCGCGCGCCGGACAAGCCCGGCCTCACCATGCGGGTCGGCAATGCCGCCGGCATCGAGGTGGAGGTGGACGGCAAGCCGGCGCCCTCCCTGGGGGGCGTCGGGGTGGTGCGCCACAACGTCGTCCTCGACCCCCAGAAACTATTGGCGGGCCAGGCAGTTTTGGAGTAGCCGGCGGCTTTTGCCGGGCGCGTGGAAACGCGGTATAAGGCGGGCCATATCAAGTCCGACCGGCCCCTAAAAGCCTGCAGCCAGGAGCAGTTTCCCTCATGACGGTGCGAGCCTATCGAGAGATCCACCGGCGCAAGAGCCGCCAGATCCGGGTCGGGAAGGTATTGGTGGGGGGCGACGCGCCCATCACCGTGCAGTCGATGACCAACACGCTCACCACCGACGCCAAGGCGACGCTGAAGCAGATCGAGGCACTCACCAAGGCCGGTGCCGACATCGTTCGCGTCTCCTGCCCCGACGAGGGCTCGACCAAGGCGCTGAAGGAGATCGTGCGGTTCTCGGAAGTGCCGATCGTCGCCGACATCCACTTCCACTATAAGCGCGCCATCGAGGCGGCCGATGCGGGCGCCGCGTGCCTCAGGATCAATCCCGGCAACATCGGCTCCGCCGAGCGCGTGCGCGAGGTGGTGAAGGCGGCGAAGGACCACGGCGTCTCCATGCGCATCGGCGTCAATGCCGGCTCGCTGGAGAAGGAGCTCCTGGAGCGCTACGGCGAGCCCTGCCCCGAGGCGATGGTGGAGAGCGCGCTCAACCACGCGAAGATTCTCGAGGACAACGATTTCTTCGAGTTCAAGATCTCTTGCAAGGCTTCCGACGTTTTCCTGGCGGTGGCGGCCTACCAGCAGCTCGCCGAGGCCTGCGACTATCCGCTCCATCTCGGCATCACCGAGGCCGGCGGCATGCTCGGCGGCACCGTCAAATCCTCGATCGGCATGGGCATGCTGCTGTGGTCGGGGATCGGCGACACCATCCGCGTCTCGCTCTCCGCCGATCCCGTCGAGGAGATCCGCGTCGGCTATGAGATGCTGAAATCGCTGCAGCTGCGTCGCCGCGGCGTCACCGTGATCGCGTGTCCCTCCTGCGCGCGCCAGCAATACGACGTCATCAAGACGGTGGCGGCGCTCGAGGAGCGGCTCGCCCACATCACCACCCCCATCACCCTCTCGGTCATCGGCTGCGTGGTGAACGGCCCCGGCGAGGCGCGCGAGACCGACGTCGGTTTCACCGGCGGTGGCAACGGCACGCATCAGGTCTACATCTCCGGCATGCCCGATCATCGCCTCAAGGGCGAGGACATCGTCGAGCACCTGGCGAAGCTCGTCGAGGACAAGGCGAAGGAGATCGAGGCGCGCAAGGCCGAGGCGGCGGCGACCCCGTCCCAAGCGGCGCAATAGCGCCGCGCCAAGGGTTCAGCTTCATGTCTTCCTTGCAGCCGGTGCGCGGCACCCAGGATCTGCTGCCGGCGGAGCAGGCGCGTCATCGCCATGTGGTCGATACCGCGCGCGGGATTTCCGCGCGCTACGGCTACCAGGAGATCGCGACGCCGATCTTCGAGTTCACTGAGGTCTTCTCCCGGCCGATCGGCGAGACCACCGACATCGTGACGAAGGAGATGTATACCTTCACCGATCGCGGCGGCGAGGAGATCACGCTCCGCCCGGAATACACCGCCGGCATCGTGCGCGCCGTCATCTCCAATGGACTGACGCAGAACCTGCCGCTCAAGTTCTTCGCCGCCGGCCCGATGTTCCGCTACGAGCGGCCGCAGAAGGGGCGTTTTCGCCAGTTCCATCAGATCGACGTCGAGCTCATCGGCGCGCCGCAGCCGCAGGCCGACATCGAGGTGATCGCCCTCGGCGCCGACATCCTTGATGCGCTCGGCATCCTCAGGCGCACGGTGCTGGAGCTCAACACCCTTGGCGACACTGCGAGCCGCCAGGCCTATCGCGAGGCGCTCGTCGGCTACTACGGCCAGCACCGCGACGGTCTCTCCGAGGACAGCCTCACGCGGCTCGAGCGCAATCCGCTCCGCATCCTCGATTCCAAGGACGAGGGCGACAAGCGCATCAATGCCGGGGCGCCATCCTTCGCCGACTATCTCACCGTCGAGGCGCGCGGCTTCTTCGACACCGTGCGTGGTGGCCTCGACCTTCTGGATATTCCCTATAAGGTGAGCCCCCGACTGGTGCGCGGTCTCGACTACTACTGCCACACCGCCTTCGAGTTCGTGACCACGGACCTAGGATCACAGGGCACCGTGCTCGGCGGCGGGCGCTATGACGGGCTCATGGGCGTGATGGGCGGGCCGGAGACGCCAGGCGTCGGCTGGGCGGCGGGGATCGAGCGGCTGGCGCTTCTCGTCGACGAGCCGCCGGCTGCGGCGCGGCCGGTGGTGGTGATCCCGGTCGGCGAGGCAGGCGAGAAGGCAGCGCTCAGGTTGGCGCATGAACTGCGCCGCGCCGGCTTCACCGTCGATCTCGGTTTCTCCGGCAATGTGGGCCGCCGCATGAAGCGCGCCAACAAGATCAACGCCCGCGTCGCCGTTCTGCTGGGCGAGGATGAGCTCCAGCGCAACGCAGCGACGCTGCGTGATCTTGACGGCGGTACCCAGAGCGAGGTCCCGCTCGCCGAGCTGGCGTCGCGCCTCGCCCCCTTCCGTTAGGGAGGTGCTGCCGCCATGCCCGGCGCCACGGCGGCCGGGACGGGCGGGGAACTGCTCGTCATCGGCGCCAATCACCGCACCAGCCCGCTTGACTGGCGCGACCGTTTCACGCTCATCGAGGCGGAGCTTGCCGATGAGCTGGACAGGCTGCGCGTCAGGGGCTTCCGCGAGGCGGTGCTGATCGCCACCTGCGATCGCATCGAGCTGGTCTCGACCGTGGAGGCCGAGCCGCTCTGCCAGCGCTTCGCCGAGCATCTGGCGGAACGGCTGGGCGAAAGCATCGAGCGGGTCTCGGCGGCGCTCTATCGTCATCGCGGCGCCGCCGCACTCAGGCATCTCTTTGCGGTCGCGAGTTCCCTCGACAGCCTGATGATCGGCGAGCCGCAGGTGATGGGACAGCTTCGCGCCGCCCACCGGGTGGCAAGCGAAGTGGGGCTGGTGAGCGCGCCGCTCGAGGCGGCGTTCCAGGCGGCCTATGGCGTGGCGCGGCGGATCCGGCGCGAGACCGCGATCGGCCAGCGTCCGGTCTCCATGGCGGCCGCGGCGGTGGAGCTGGCGCGGGAGGTGCACGGCGATCTCGATCGCAGCAGCGCGTTGCTGATCGGCGTCGGCGAGATGGGTGAGCTGATGGCGGAGCATTTCCGCCGCGCCGGCATCCGCCAGCTGCTGGTTTCAGGGCCGGGCGCCGCATCCGAGCTGCTGGCGCGGCGTCTTGGGGCGACCCATGTACCCGTCGCGGCGCTCGCCGACGGGCTCGCGGAAGCGGATATCGTCATCGCATCGGTTGGCAGCGGCCGGCGCGTGCTCGCCGCGACGCTCATGGAGGCGGCGCTGCGCCGGCGGCGGCGGCGCCCGGTGTTCGTGATCGACGCGGCGATCCCGCCCGACGTCGAGCCGGCGGTGAACGATCTCGATGGCGCCTTCCTCTATACTCTCGACGATCTCGAGCGAAGCGCCATGGCCGGCCGCGCCGGGCGCGAGGCCGCCGCCGCCGCGGCGCAGAGTATCCTCGATGCCGAGCTCGCCAGCTTCGAGCGCCGGCAGGCGGAGCGGTCGGCGGTGCCGGCGGTGACAGCGCTGCGGGCGCATTTCGAGGCGATGCGGGCGGCGCTGCTGCGCGACGAGCCGGGGCTTGACGCCGAGGCGGCGACGCGGCTTCTCGTCAACCGCCTGCTGCATGCGCCTTCAGAGTCGCTGCGCGGGCTCGCCGCCGCGGAGGGCGATGCCGCGGCGGCGGAGGCGCTGCTGCGCCGGATCTTTCGGCTGGTGAGCGAGGAAGGAGACCAGACATCGTGACGACGGCCACATCCCTCGACGGGAAGCTGGACCGGGTGGTGCGCCGCCACGCGGAGCTGGGCGACGCGCTCGCCCGGCCGGATGCGGATCCAACCGCCTTCGGCAAGCTCTCCAAGGAGTACAGCGATCTGACACCGATGGTGGAGGCGATCGCCGAGCTCCGGAAGGCGCAGAGCGAGCTTGCCGACCTCGAGGTGATTATCGCCTCCGAGTCGGATAGCGAGCTGCGTGGCCTCGCCGAGGCGGAGCTCCCGGCACTGAAGAAGCGGGTGCCGGAGCTCGAGCATCGCATCAAGCTCATGCTGCTTCCCAAAGACGAGGCGGACGAGCGCAACGCCATCCTCGAGGTGCGGGCCGGCACCGGCGGCGAGGAGGCGGCGCTCTTCGCCTCGGTGCTGTTCCGGATGTACCAGCGCTATGCGGCGATCCGCGGCTGGCGCTTCGAGATCCTCGACATCTCCGAGACGGGACTCGGCGGCTTCAAGGAGGCGAGTGCGGCGATCACCGGCCGCAACGTCTTCGAGCGGCTCAAGTTCGAGTCCGGCGTCCATCGCGTGCAGCGCGTGCCGGAGACCGAGGGGTCGGGTCGCATCCACACCTCCGCCGCCACCGTCGCGGTGCTGCCCGAGGCGGAGGAGGTCGATATCCAGATCGACGAGAAGGACCTCCGCATCGACGTTTTCCGTTCCAGCGGCCCCGGCGGCCAGTCGGTCAACACCACCGACAGCGCGGTCCGCATCACCCATCTGCCGACCGGCCTCGTCGTCATCCAGCAGGATGAGAAGTCGCAGCACAAGAACAAGGCGAAGGCGCTCAAGGTGCTGCGCGCCCGTCTCTACGAGCGTGAGCGCCAGGCGCGCGAGGCGGCGCGCGCCGCCGACCGCAAGAGCCAGGTCGGGAGCGGCGACCGTTCCGAGCGGATCCGCACCTACAATTTTCCGCAGGGTCGCGTCACCGATCACCGCATCGGCCTCACCCTCTACAAGATCGACAAGGTGGTGAACGGCGAGGCGCTCGACGAAATCATCGACGCCCTTCTGGCGGAGGACCAGGCGGCGAAGCTGGCGGAGGTGGAATGAGCCTCGCCGAGGGCGAGATCACCGTCGCCGCGGCGCTCAAGGGGGCGGCACGGCAGCTTAGCGAGGCCGGCATTGAGGACGCTCGGCGCGAGGCGCGCCTGCTGCTCGCGGCGGCCCTTGGCTGGGATCGCGCCGAGCTGCTGGCGCGCGAGGAGGTCGCGCTCGACGCGCCGGCGCGGGCGAGGCTTCTCGACATGATCGCGCGCCGCGCCGCGCGCGAGCCCGTGTCGCGCATCCTCGGCCATCGCGAATTCTGGAGTGCGCTCTTCGAGCTCTCGCCCGACACGCTCGATCCGCGGCCCGACAGCGAGACGCTGATCGAGGCGGCGCTGGCTGCGCTGCCCGACCGCGAGCGGCCGTATCGGGTGCTCGACTTCGGCACGGGAACCGGCTGCCTGTTGCTGGCGCTGCTGGCGGAGCTGCCGAATGCCTGGGGGCTCGGCATCGACAACGCGCCCGGGGCGGTCGCGGTGGCGCGGCGAAACGCCGCGGCGCTCGGGCTGGGTCGGCGTGCGTCCTTTGTAGCGGGATCGTGGGGTGGGGCGGTTGCCGGCGCCTGGGATGTCGTGCTCGCCAACCCGCCCTACATCCCTTCCGGCGAGATCGAGAGGCTGATGCCGGAGGTCGCGCGCTTCGAGCCGCGCCGGGCTCTCGACGGTGGCCTCGACGGACTCGACGCCTATCGTGCCTTGGCGCCCGAGATCAGGCGGCTCCTGGCCCCGGAAGGGATAGCCGCCCTGGAGCTGGGGGCCGGGCAGGCGGCGGCGGTGCAAACAATCATGGAGGGGGAGGGGCTTGCAGTCCGGACCTTCCGACCCGATCTCTCTGGTATTGACCGGTGCCTCGTGGTTGGCCACGAGAGGGCTTGAGGGGCCGAGCGGTCCTCGCCCTTGAAAAAGTTGTTGGAATGTTAACCGGTCCCGACTAGCCTTCACCCAATGACGATGGAGCCCAGGGCTCCCCTGCGCTGAGGCGCGATAAACGATTTCCTCTTCTCAGATCTGGCGTGAAGTCCGCCGATAGCGGACGAGCGCCCAGTACGGCCACGGGATAAGTGTGGCTTTTCAACCAAGCGGGGGATGATGTCGTACCAAGACTTCAAGGGCATGATGAGACAGGGCCAGAACAAGCGGAATCGCGGCCGCAACAACGGCGGTGGTGGTGGGCACCATCAGCAGCAGGGCAATCGCCCGCGGCCTCCGCATCGGATGCAGGTGTTCGAGAGCAGCGGCCCCAGCGTCAAGATCAGGGGCAATGCCTATCAGGTTTTCGAGCGCTATATCGCGCTGGCTCGCGAAGCCGCCTCGGCCGGCGACCGGATTGCAGCCGAGAATCTCTACCAGCACGCGGAGCACTATTTCAGGATCATGAATGCGGACGGGAACGGCCAGGGCAACCCGATGGTGCCGCCGCGGCCGACCACCCCCGCCGACACCGAGATGAATGCTCCCGAGCCGGAGAGCGAGCAGCCGGCACCGCAGCCGAGCGCCGCGGGTTCCGAGCCCGAGCAGCAGCCGCCGCCGGCCTGAGCCGGCCCTTAACTGTACCGATCCGACCGGCCCCGGAAGATCCCCGCTTCCGGGATGCGGCCTCTTGCACCGCCTTGATTTAGCCCCATATCGAGAAGCGGAAGGCAGGTGGCGCTGCCCTTGGGGGGCGCTGCCCAGCGGTTCTCAGAGGTGGGCATCATGGATTTCGAAAAGTATACCGAGCGCGCCAAAGGTTTCGTCCAAGCGGCGCAGGGGCTGGCGCAGCGGCGCGGCCATCAGCAACTCACACCCGAGCATCTCCTGAAGGCGCTCCTCGAGGATAAAGAGGGGCTCTGCGCCAATCTGATCCGCGCGGCGGGTGGCGATCCCCAGGCCGCGAACAATGCCGTCGAGGCGGCGCTGCAGAAGATCCCGCGCGTCGAGGGCGCGGGCGCCGGACAGGTCTACGTCTCGTCGGAGACGGCGCGGCTCTTCGAGCAAGCAGAGAAAATCGCCGAGAAGGCGGGCGACAGCTTCGTCACCGTCGAGCGGCTGCTGCTGGCGATGACCATGGCGAAGGAGAGCGCCGCCGCCAGGGCGCTGGCTGCCGCCGGCATCACGCCGCAGAGCCTCAACCAGGCGATCGAGCAGATCCGCAAGGGCCGCAAGGCCGACAGCGCCAGTGCCGAGGAAGGCTATGACGCTCTCAAGAAATACGCCCGCGACCTCACCGCTGCGGCGCGCGAGGGCAAACTCGATCCGGTGATCGGCCGCGACGAGGAGATCCGTCGCACGGTGCAGGTGCTGTCGCGCCGCACCAAGAACAACCCCGTGCTGATCGGCGAGCCTGGCGTCGGCAAGACCGCCATCGTCGAGGGTCTCGCGCTTCGCATCGTCCATGGCGACGTGCCGGAGAGCCTCAAGGACAAGCGCCTGCTGGCGCTCGACCTCGGCTCGATGGTGGCCGGCGCCAAATTCCGCGGCGAGTTCGAGGAGCGCCTGAAGGCGGTGCTGCAGGAGATCACCGCGGCTGCCGGCGAGATCATCGTCTTCATCGACGAGCTGCACACGCTGGTGGGCGCCGGCAAGGCGGAAGGCGCGATGGACGCCTCCAACATGCTGAAGCCGGCGCTGGCGCGCGGCGAGCTCCACTGCGTCGGCGCCACCACGCTCGACGAGTATCGCAAGCACATCGAGAAGGATGCGGCGCTCGCCCGGCGCTTCCAGCCGGTCTTCGTCAGCGAGCCCACGGTCGAGGACACCATCTCGATCCTGCGCGGCATCAAGGAGAAGTACGAGCTGCATCACGGCGTGCGCATTACCGATGGCGCGATCGTGGCGGCAGCGACGCTCTCCAACCGCTACATCACCGACCGCTTCCTGCCCGACAAGGCGATCGATCTCATGGACGAGGCTGCTTCCAGGCTGCGCATGGAGGCGGAGTCGAAGCCGGAGGAGATCGACGAGCTCGACCGGCGCATCATGCAGCTCAAGATCGAGCGCGAGGCGCTGAAGAAGGAAAGCGATACCGCCTCCAAGGACCGGCTGCAGAAGCTGGTGGCCGAACTCACCGATCTCGAGAAGAAGTCAGCAGAGCTGACGGCGCAGTGGCGCGCCGAGAAGGACAAGCTCGCCGGCGCCCAGAAGCTCAAGGAGCAGCTGGATCACGCCAAGGCGGAGCTCGACCGCGTGCAGCGGGCGGGCGACTGGACGCGGGCGGGCGAGCTCACCTACTCGATCATTCCCGAGCTCACCCGCAAGCTCGGCGAGGCCGAGGCGGCGGAGAGCCATCGCATGATCGACGAGGCGGTGACCGACGCCCATATCGCCGCGGTGGTCTCGCGCTGGACCGGCATTCCCGTCGACAAGATGCTGGAAGGCGAGCGGGCGAAGCTCCTCCACATGGAGGAGAACCTCCGGCACCGGGTGGTCGGCCAGGAAGAGGCGGTGATCTCCGTCTCGAATGCGATCCGGCGTGCCCGCGCCGGGCTGCAGGATCCGAACCGGCCGATCGGCTCTTTCCTGTTCCTGGGCCCGACCGGCGTCGGCAAGACCGAGCTCGCCAAGGCGCTGGCCGAGTTCCTGTTCGACGACGAGAGCGCCATGCTCCGCATCGACATGTCGGAGTACATGGAGCGTCACGCGGTCGCCCGCCTCATCGGCGCGCCGCCGGGCTATGTCGGCTATGACGAGGGCGGCGCCCTCACCGAGGCGGTGCGGCGCCGGCCTTACCAGGTGATCCTCTTCGACGAGGTCGAGAAGGCGCATCCAGACGTCTTCAACGTGCTGCTGCAGGTGCTCGACGACGGCCGCCTCACCGACGGCCAGGGCCGCACGGTCGATTTTCGCAACACGCTGATCGTGCTGACCTCCAATCTCGGCAGCGAGGTGCTGGCGAACCTGCCGGACGGCAAGGACACCTCCTCCGTCCGCGACCAGGTGATGGAGGTGGTGCGCGCCGCGTTCCGGCCGGAGTTCCTGAACCGGCTCGACGACATCCTGCTGTTCCGGCGCCTGTCGCGCCAGGACATGACCGGCATCGTCAGCATCCAGCTGCAGCGACTGCAGAAGCTGCTCGCCGATCGCAAGATCACGCTGGAGGTGGACGAGAGCGGCAAGCGCTGGCTCGCAGACCAGGGCTATGATCCGGTCTATGGCGCGCGGCCCCTGAAGCGCGTGATCCAGCGCGAGCTGCAAAACTCGCTGGCCGAGCTCATCCTCGAAGGCAAGATCGGCGAGGGCGAGACCGTGACGGTGAGTGCCGGCGAGGGCGGGCTCGCCATCGGCGCCTCGCACGCCAAGCCCAAGGCGAAGGCCAAACCCAAAGCCGCCGCGGAGTAGTGGCACAAGCATTGCTAGGGAAGGGCGCGACTATGGTCGCGCCCTTTTCATTTCGGGAGCAAGCCCCATGACTCGCGCCGACCTCACCGAGAAAATCGCCTCGATCAAGCGCCGCAAGGGATTGAGCTGGAAAGAGATCGCCGCCGAGATCGGGCCGGGCTCGCCGGTCTATTACACGGCGGCGCTGCACGGCCAGATGAAGCTGTCGAAGAACGAGGCGGAGAGTGCCGCGCGCGTGCTCGGCCTCGACGCGGAGGAGACGCTGCTGCTGCAGGAGGTGCCCTATCGCGGCTCGCTGCCGACGGCGGTGCCGACGGATCCGCTGATCTACCGCTTCTACGAGCTGGTGCAGGTCTACGGCACCACCTGGAAGGCGCTCATCGAGGAGGAGTTCGGCGACGGCATCATGAGCGCCATCGATTTCGACATGGCGGTCGAGCGGCAGCCGGATCAGAAGGGCGATCGCGTGCGCGTCACCATGAGCGGCAAGTTCTTATCCTATAAGCAGTATTGAGCCGCCGCGGCCTTCGCTATACTGCCTCCCGACCGGCATTCGAAGGACCGGCACGGGAGGAAGAATGGCGCGCCTGACGCCTGAGGAGATCGCGACCTATCGGCGCGACGGGCTGGTGATTCCCGATTATCGGCTGCCGGAATCGCGCCTGCAGTCGATGCGCGCCGCGCTCGATCAACTCATCTCCGAGAACCCCGGCATCCGGCCGGAGCAGCTCATCAGCGCTCATGTGAGCACAGGCGGCGGCGAGAAGGTGCGCGGCAACGAGGCCTTCCTCGAACTCGCCCACGATCCCGCGATCCTCGACAGGGTGCAGGATCTGATCGGGCCCGACATCATCCTCTGGGGCTGCCATGTCTTCTGCAAGCCGGGCGGCGACGGGCAGGAAGTGCCCTGGCACCAGGACGGCCGCTACTGGCCGATCCGGCCGCTCGCCACCTGCACCGCCTGGGTGGCGCTCGACGACTCCCTGCCGGAGAACGGCTGCATGCGCTACGTGCCGGGCTCCCACGATGGCCGCGTCTATCGCCATCGCAAGGACGCCCGCGCCGATCTCGCCCTCGATCTCGCGCTGGACGACGACGAGATCGACGTCGATGCCGGCCGCGATGTCGTGCTGCGCGCGGGAGAGATGTCGCTGCACGACGTCTTCCTGGTGCACGGCTCCAATCCGAACCGATCGCCGAAGCGGCGCGCCGGCGTCGCCATCCGCTACATGCCCGGCAGCTCGCATTTCGATCGCGAGATGTTTCCGCGCGCGGTGGCGCCCAACGGGCTGGTCACCGATTTCGGCCAGCGGCCGCTCTGGCTGCTGCGCGGCGAGGATCGCACCGGGAAGAACGATTTCGTGATCGGCCATCGCGTCTGAGGGCGCGCGGTTGCGCGCCTGGACTCCAGCAGCCATGATCCCGTTGCGGACGGGAGCAGGGAGGGAATGATGCTCAAAGGCAAGATCGCATGGGTCACCGGCGGCGGCACCGGCATCGGCCGCGCCGGCGCCGAGGAGCTTGCTGCTGCGGGCGCGCTGGTGGTGGTGAGCGGCCGGCGTGCCGGCGAGCTCGAGGAGGTCAAGGCCGCGATTGCCGCCAAGGGCGGCGAGGCGGAAGTGGCAACCCTCGACGTCACCAACAAGACGCAGGTCGCCGAGGTGGGCGCCGGCATCATCGCGAAGCACGGCCATGTCGACATCCTCGTCAACAGCGCCGGCATGAACGTGCCCAACCGCTACTGGAAGAACCAGACGCCCGAGGCCTTCCAGAGCGTGATCGACGCCAATCTGCAGGGCACCCTCAACGCCATCATGGCGGTGCTGCCGAAGATGCGCGAGCGCAAGGACGGGCTCGTCATCAACATCTCCTCCTGGGCCGGCCGCTTCGATCCCTTGTTCACCGGCGCCGCCTACAACGCCTCCAAGCACGCGGTGGTGGCGCTGACCCTCCACCTCAACATGGAGGAATGCGTCAACGGCATCCGCGCCTGCGTGATCTGTCCTGGCGAGGTGGCAACGCCGATCCTCCTGAAGCGGCCGGTGCCGCCCAGCGAAGCGGAAATGGCGCGCATGCTGCAGGGCGAGGATCTCGGCCGCACCATCCGCTTCGTGGCGGAGATGCCGCCGCGCGTCTGTCTCAACGAGATCGTCATCAGCCCGACCTGGAATCGGATCTGGCTCGGCGGCGAGGATCTGCCGAAGCGGTGATCTCTCCTCGGGCGCGCGCCGACTGCCACGTTCACGTCGTCGGCGATCCCGCGCGCTATCCGCAGGTGGCGACGCGGCCCTATCTCGCCGGCCCGGCGCCCCTCGCGGAGCTGCGACGACAGGGTGCCGCGCACGGCATCAGCCGCTTCGTCATCGCGCAGGCGAGCTTCTACGGCAGCGACAACACGCTGCTGCTGGAGAGCCTCGATGCTCTGAGCGGAAATGGGCGTGGCGTCGCCGTGGTGGATCCCGCGACCGCGCAAGAGGAGCAGCTGTCGATGCTGCACCGGCGCGGCATCCGCGGGCTCCGCATCAATCTCTACAGCCGGCAGGTCGGGCAAGACTTCGCGCCGCTTGACCGCGTCTTCGCCGCCCAGGCTGATCTCGCCCGCGCGATGGGCTGGCATGTGGAGGTGATCGCCGCCCTCGGCATGGTGCTGGAGAATGTCGCGCTCATCGCCAATGCCGGCGTCTGGGTTGTGCTCGACCATTATGGGCTGGTGGGCAGGTTGACGCCCGAGAGCGCGGCGGGTCGCCAGTTTCTCGACCTGCTGCGGCGCGGGCATGTCTGGGTCAAGCTCTCCGCGCCCTACCGCCTCTCGGGCAATCCCCTGGACACGCGACCCGATCCGGCGTGGCTCTCGGCGATCCTCGAGGCGGCGCCTGATCGCTGCGTCTGGGGCAGCGACTGGCCGCATACGCCACCGCCGGAGCAGCATCTCGGCGCCGATAGCCCAGCGCCCTATCGCGCCATCGATTACGGAACGCTCGTCGATCACTTTCTCAGCGCGCTGCCCGCGGCGGATCTGGCCGAGCGCATCTTCATCCGCAATCCCGCGCGGCTCTACGATTTCCCGGATCCGGGCTGAGGCCTCGGCGTCAGCGCTGCTGACCGGCGTCCGAGGTGGCGACGACGGTGTCTTGGCGCAGCGAGATCAGCTGGCGGCCGATCTCCTCGGTTTCGGCACGGAAGGCGGCGAGCTCGGCGTCGGCGAGCTTGCGGCCGGCCTCCATCTTGATCGAGAGCGGGTTCACTTGGACTTGGCGCACGTGCACCCCTCGCCGCAACTTCGGTGTTCATCAACGGTCCCCTGTCTGCCGTCGAACCCGTGCGGGTGGTAAGGATCGTTAATGACAGATCAAACGTTAACGCGTCAATCCAAACCGGCCTTTCGGGCGGCGAATCCGCTCGCTGAATCAGGGTTTTACGAGAGTGTCAAAGAACGTTCATTTTGCGTTTGACAGGGCTGCCCGCCCGGGCCTATAAGCCGCCTCCCTCGGCGACCCCAGGGCCGTCGAGATCTGTTCTTTGGCATTGTGGATATTTGGGAAGGGATGTGCGGGCGGTGGTGTATTTGCACCATTGGACGCGCATCTTGGTTATGGAATGTCAATTCCGGACCTGATGCGGTGTTTGTGGTGCTGGGGTCATCTGGGTTTCTTTGGTTTTGCCCGCGAGGGTGAGGTTGAGGGGATCTGGAGCTCTAACGTGAGAGTTTGATCCTGGCTCAGAACGAACGCTGGCGGCATGCCTAACACATGCAAGTCGAACGCCCCGCGAGGGGAGTGGCGGACGGGTGAGTAACGCGTGGGAACCTGCCCTGGAGTGTGGG
>DATJOK010000038.1:0-15138 GCA_035507155.1 Allostellaceae bacterium | reverse complement strand
CCCCGACATCGCCGTCTCGGTCCTGCTGCGGGGCTTCGCCGCCATGACCCTGGGAGGCTTCGGCTCGCTCGGCGGCGCGGTGGTGGGCGGTCTGCTGCTCGGCGTCATGGAGAAGCTCCTCGGCTTCTACGTCTCCACCGTCTTCATCGACATCACGGCCTATCTCGTCACCATACTGGTCCTGCTGATCCGCCCGCGCGGCCTGTTCGGCCGCCCGGTGAGCCTGCGCCTTTGAGCACGGCCATGGAAAAACCGCGGCTCTCGCCGGCGCGCGTCCGCCGGCTGTTCTGGCTGCTGCCGCTTCTGCTGCTGCCGGTGCCGGCCTTCCTCAACCAGTATCAGCAATACGTGCTGAACCTGATCCTGGTCTATGTGCCGGTGGGCGTCGGATTCAACGTGGTGGTCGGCAACCTTGGCCTGCTCGCCTTCTCCAACGTCGCCTTCTTCGGCGTTGGCGCCTATACCGCGGGCATACTGATGCTGAAGCTGGGGTTGCCCTGGTGGGTGACGGTGCTGCCGGCGGGGCTCATGGGCGCCGTCGCCGGCATCGCCGCCAGCGTGCCGGCGCTGCGCGGCGTCCGGCTCTTCTATCTCGCCATCATGACCCTCGCCTTCGGCGAGCTCCTGCGCTGGGTCTATATCCGCTGGGAGCCGCTGACCGGCGGCTCCTTCGGCATGGCGGTGCCGACCGCCGACGTCTTCGGCTGGAGCCTCGATCCGGAGAGCCACAAATTCTACACCTTCCTGGCGCTCGTGGTTCTCCTCATCGTCGCCACCGACCGGCTGCTGCGCTCGCGCTTCGGCCGCGCCTTCCTCGCCATCAAGAGCAACGAGGAGGCGGCAGCATCCATGGGCATTCCCACCGACCGCTACATCCTCCTCGCCTTTGCCTGGGGCGGCTTCGTGGTGGGGATCGCGGGCTCGATGTATGCGGCGCTGGTCGGCCACATCACGCCGATCTCCTTCGACCTCACCGAGCTCATCCTGGAATTCGCCATCATCATGGTGGGCGGCCTCGGCAGCCTCATAGGCTCGGTGCTGGGCGCCACGGTCATCACCGCGACGCCGGAGTTCCTCCAGAACTTCCCGGGCTTCCAGGAGCTGGTCTTCGGCCTCCTCATCATCCTGGTGCTGCTGTTCCTGCCGCGCGGCCTCGCAAGCCTCCTCGCCAAGGCGCATCCCGCCTTCCGCGACCGCTACTACCGGGACTGAGATGGCGCTCCTCGAGCTCTCCGAGATCATGGTGCGCTTCGGCGGCCTGACCGCCGTCGACCAGGTCTCCTTCGCCGTCGAGGCGGGCGAGATCTGCGCCCTCATCGGCCCGAACGGCGCCGGCAAGTCGACGCTCTTCAACGCCATCGCCGGCAACGCGCCGATCGAGAGCGGCCGCGTACGGCTCCGGGGCGAGGAGATCCAGCGCCTCGCCCCGCACGAGATCGCCGCCCGGGGCATTCGCCGCACCTTCCAGAACGGCGGCCTCTTCGGCCATCTGACCGCGCTGGAGAACGTGCTGGTGGGTCTTCACACCGAGGTGCGGAGCGCCTTCTTCGGCCTGCTGTTCGGCCGCCCCCGCAGCACCGCGGCCGAGCACGCGGCGACGCAGCGCGCCCGCGAGCTGCTGCGGCTGATGGAGATCGACCACATCGCCGACCGCCTCGCTTCCGAGCTCTCCGGCGGTCAGCAGCGGATGGTGGAGATCGTCCGCGCGCTCGCCACCGACCCGCCGCTCCTCCTGCTCGACGAGCCGGCGGTGGGCCTGGCGCCGCCAATGCGGGAGAAGCTCGGCGCCATCATCCGCCACCTCGCCAAGGAGCGCGGCGTCGGCATCGTGCTGATCGAGCATGCAATCGAGCTGGTGATGAGCGTCTCCGACCGCGTGGTGGTGCTGAACTACGGGAAGAAGGTCGCCGACGCGCCGCCCGCCGAGGTGCGCGCCGACAAGAAGGTGCTGGAGGCCTACCTCGGCCATGCCTGAGACGCTGCTCGCCGCCGCCGGCGTCGAGGCGGGATATCCCAACAAGCAGATCCTGTTCGGCGTCGATTTCGCCATCGAGACCGGCGAGGTGGTGGCGCTCCTGGGCGCCAACGGCAGCGGCAAGTCCACCGCCCTCAACACGGTGAGCGGCTTCGTCCGGCCCTGGAAAGGCTCGATCCGCCTCGAGGGCCGCGAGCTCGCAGGATTGCCGGCGCACCGGATCTTCCGCGAGGGGGTGATCCAGGTCTCCCAGGCGCGCGACCTCTTTCCGGACATGACGGTGGAGGAGAACCTGCGCCTCGGCGCCTCGGTCCGGCGCGGGCCGATCCCGGAGCTGCTCGTCGGCATCTACGACAGCTTCCCGCGCCTGGCCGAGCGCAGGCAGCAGCAGGTGAAGCTGATGTCCGGCGGCGAGCAGCAGATGGTGGCGATCGGCCGCGCGCTGATGGGCCGGCCGAAGCTCCTGCTGCTGGACGAGCCCTCGGGCGGCCTCGCCCCCGCCTTCGTCAACGAGATCGCCAGCATCATGCTGGCGCTCAAGGCGAAGGGCGTCACGATGATGATCGTCGAGCAGAACATCAAGCTGGCGATGGCCGTCGCCGACCGCTTCCTGATCCTCCGCGACGGCTGCGTCACCCAGCGCCAGGACATCCGCACGGGCGGCGTCGCCGAGGCCGACATCGTGCGCAGCATCTATTTGTGAGAGCGCCTGTGGATTCCGAATCATCAAATGCCGTCATGCCCGGCCTTGTGCCGGCCATGAGAGAGAGAGAGAGAGAGAGACGAGGCTTCCGAATTGACCCGTGACTCTTGTAGAGCCGCCACGGGATACGCTTGCATGCCTCGCGCGCGTCCCATGCGCCCGGGCTCGGTTGGCCCGCCCCTACCGCCATGCTAGCTTTTTCGCGGCACCAGGAGGCATCTCGGGCATGAGCTATCGCGTCGGCGTCGATATCGGCGGCACCTTCACGGATCTTTGCGCGTTCAACGACGCGACCAACGAGCTGCATACGCTGAAGGTGCTGTCGCGTCCGGACAAGCCCGGCGCCGAGGTGATGGAGGGCGTGAAGCAGCTCCGCGAGCGCTATGGCGTCGCGCCCGAGAGCATCACCTACTTCACCCACGGCACCACCGTCGGCGTCAACACGGTGATCCAGCGCAAGGGCGCCAAGCTCTGCCTGCTGGTGACGGAGAATTTCACCGACGTCCTCGAAGTGGCGCGGCTCAAGATGCCGGATCCCTACGATCTCCACTCGAGCCGGCCGGCGCCGCTGGTGCCGAAGGACCGCGTGCTGCCGGTCAGCGAGCGCATGAGCAGCGCCGGCGCCGTCGATCTGCCGGTCGACGAGACGAGCGTCGCCAAGGCGGTGGAGCGCGCGCGGGCGATGGGCGCCGAGGGCATCGTCGTCGCCCTCATCAACGCCTATCGCAACCCCGCCCACGAGCAGGCGGTGAAGGCGATGGTGCAGCGCCTGGCGCCGGGCCTGCCGGTCTACTGCTCGAGCGAGGTCTGGTCGGTGATCCGCGAATACGAGCGCACCACCACCGCCCTCATCCACGGCTATGTGCAGGAGCGGGTCGCGCATTACCTGACGTCGCTGCAGGCCGCATTGCGCGAGGTTGGCGTGCCGGCCGCGCCGATGGTGACGAAGTCGAACGGCGGCGTGATGAGCGCCGAGCTCGGCAAGACCGCCTGCGCCCAGATGATCCTCTCCGGCACCGCCGCCGGCGTCATCGGCGCCAGCTACGTTGCCGGCCTCTCGGGTTTCCCAAAGACCATGAGCCTCGACATCGGCGGCACCAGCGCCGACGTCGCCTTCATCCAGGACGGCACGCCCCAGTATGGCGTCGGCGAGCTCATCGGCGAGTTCCCGATCTACATCCCGACCGTCGCCGTCACCTCGATCGGCGCCGGCGGCGGCTCGATCGCCTGGGTCGACGACCTGGGCGTGCTGAAGGTGGGGCCGGAGAGCGCGGGCTCGACGCCGGGTCCCGCCTGCTACGGCCGCGGCGGCACGCGCCCCACCATCACCGACGCCTTCGCCGTCCTCGGCTGGATCGGCAGCGGCGAGCTCGGTTACAGCGCGATCCGCATCGATCTGGAGAAGGCGCGCGCGGCGGTGGGCGGCATCGCCGAGCGTGTCGGCCTGAGTCTCGTCGCCACCGCCGAGGCGATCATCGAGATCGCCGTCTCCGGCATGTACATGGAGGTGAGCAAGCTCATCTCGCGCTATGGCGTCGACGCGCGTGAATACGCCCTCCAGGCCTTCGGCGGCGCCGGGCCGATGATGGCGTGCTTCCTCGCCCGCGAGATCGGCATGGCAAGTGTGGTGGTGCCGACGACGCCGGGCGTGCTGAGCGCCTTGGGCGGCCTCATCGCCGACATCAAGAACGACTTCATCGCCACCGCCTTCGTCGAGCTGGAGCCGGCGGCGCTTGCCGGCATCCAGAGCGGCTATGCGGAGCTCGAGAAGAAGGCGCTGCACTGGCTCCAGAAGGAGCAGGGCTACGACGGCCCCTACCGCTTCGTCTACTCCGCCGACATGCGCTACCAGGGCCAGTCCTACGAGATCGAGACGGTGCTGGACGGCGTGCACATCAAGGCCGGCGATCTCGCCGCCATGGCCGAGGCCTTCCACCGCCGGCACGAGGCGGTCTACGACCACGCGGACCGCGAGGCGCCGGTGCAGATCATCAACCTCCGCCTGGTGATCGCGGGCGAGAGCCCGAAGCCCAACTTCCCGAAGCTCGCCGAGAAGCCGGGCGCGGCCACGTCGAAGGAGAGCTGGCGCGTCTATCTCGAGGGCGCCGAGCGCGAGGTTCCGGTCTACGCCCGCACCGATCTCATGCCGGGCCAAACCTTCACCTCGCCGGCGATCGTGACGCAGAGCGATTGCACCACCTGCATCCCGGCCGGCTTCACCGGCCGCGTCGACGCCTATCGCAACCTGATCCTGAGCTTCGCCGGCAAGGGCAAGTAGGAGCGCACCTCATGGCCATCGACCGCGTCACCCTGCAGATCCTTGCCAACCACTGCGCCGCCGCCACCGAGAGCATGGCGCAGACTCTCTTCCGCACCGCGCACTCGACCTTCGTCAAGGAGACCGAGGACTTCACCACCGGTCTCGCCACGCCCGAGGGCATGACCTTCGCCTCGCCCTACGACCTCGGCGCCACCTGGTTCGTGGGCCTGGACTACGGCCGCGTCCTCAAGATGATCGACCACTACGAGGACGGCGACATCTGCATGACGAACGACCCTTACAGCGGGTTCGTCTGCACCCATTCGCCCGATATCCATCTCTGGAAGCCGATCTTCCACAGGGGCGAGCTCATGTGCTTCGCCGTCGGCCACGTGCACAACACCGACGTCGGCGGCGCGGTGCCGGCGAGCCTGTCGCGCGCCAACACCGAGGTGCACCAGGAGGGGATCCGCGTGCCGCCGGTGAAGCTCTATCGCCGCGGCGAGCTCAATCGCGAAGTCCTCGACATCATGCTGCTCAACGTGCGCATGCGCGAGCAGAACTGGGGCGACCTCAAGGCCCAGGTCGCGGCGATGAAAACCGGCGAGCGCAAGGTGCTGGAGATGATCGAGCGCTTCGGCGCCGAGACTTTCCGCCAGGGCATCCAGGACCTCCTCGGCTACGCCGAGCAGCAGGCTCGCCACGTCATCGGCAAGATCCCGGACGGCGAATACTTCTTCGCCGACTACATCGACGAGGACAGCGTCAAAGGCTATCCCTGCCGGATCGCCGTCAACCTCGTCGTCAAAGCCGGCGAGCTCGTCTTGGATTTCTCCGAGAGCGATCCGCAGTTGACATCCTCCATCAACGTGCCGACCGGCGGCGATCCGCGCCACACGCTGCTGATGGTGCCGGTGATCTACGCGCTCTACACCCTCGACAAGTCGATCCTTCTGAACGCCGGCCTGCTGCGCGCGACATCGGCAGTGCTGCCGAAAGGCTCGGTGCTGAACCCGGTCTACCCCGCCGCGGTCGGCATGCGGAGCCTCACCTGCATGCGGCTCCAGTCGACGGTGTTCGGCGCCTTCGCCCGCGCGCTTCCCCAGGTGCTGCCGGCGGCCTGCGGCGACGGTGGGCCGCTGATCAATCTCCGCACCACGGACACGCGCACCGGCCGCCGCATCATGGCGAACCTCGATCCGATCACCGGCGGCGGCGGCGGCACCTCGTTCCGCGACGGCACCGAGGGCTCCGGCGCCAATTTTGCCTTCCTCAAGAACACGCCGGTGGAGATCAACGAGGCCGAGGTGCCGGTGAAGATCCTGCGCTATGGCCTCGCCCCTGATTCCGGCGGCGCCGGGCGCTACCGCGGCGGCACCGGCACGACGCTCGAATTCCAGGTCTCCGCCCCCGACACGGTGGTGACCGCGCGCAACCGCGACCGCAGCCGCTTCACCCCCTGGGGCAGCTGCGGCGGCGAGGCCGGCAAGGCCTCCGAGTTCCTGCTCAACCCCGGCACCAATCGCGAAGTGAACCTCGGCAACACCGACGTGGTGACGGTGCAGCCCGGGGACGTCATCCGCATCACCTCGGCGGGCGCCGGCGGCTGGGGCGATCCTTTCGAGCGAGAGGCGGAGCGCGTACTCGACGACGTTCGCCGCGGCTTCGTCTCGCTCGCCAGGGCGGAGTCCGAATATGGCGTCGTCATCCGCAACGACGCCATCGACGCGAAGGCCACATCCGAGCGCCGCGCGCTCAAGAAGGGGAGCGACGGCTTCGGCTTCAACCAGGCCTGGCTCGACTACGAATCGCTCTGGACCCGCGCCAACTACCAGCGGCTCACGGTGCTGCTGCGCCGGCTGCCGGTGGAGTGGCGCTTCTTCATCAAGCACCGCATCTTCGAGGCGATGGCCGCGCTCCCCGCCGCCGAGCGCACCGGCAAGGGCGACGAGGTCGAGCGGATCTTCGATCGCGTGACCGCTCAATATCCTCAGCTCAAGGCGAGTGCCGACGCGGCGGACTGAGAGCCGTAATTCCGCCGCAAAAACCTGCGAGGTCATGCCGACCTGACGGCACGACCTCCGGACGATGACTCTTCGCGCTCGCTTCGCGATCCCCGCGCTCGCATCCCTGCTCGCGGCCTGCAGCACCGCCGAGCCGCCGAAGCGGCTGCCGCCCACCGTCGGCGGCGGCCACGGCTCGGAATTCGGCAATTACGCCGCGAGCGCGGCGGGCGAAGTGACGATCGACGGGCAGCGCTGCTACGTCTGGAACTGGGACCGCCCGTTCTCGCCGGGCCGCGTGCTGCGCTACCGCTCCGCCTCCTGCCCCAGCGCCGAGTTTCCCGGCCGCTACATCGCGATCGATCTCGGTCACAGCATCGTGCCGCTCGCCGAGAGCGAGCTGCGCTTCGAGCAGCCCGCGGCTACCGGGCAATGACAGCTCAGGTGCGCTTCCTGAGATAAGCGTCCGCCAGCTCGACGAGACGCGCGCGGCCGAAGCTCGGGTCGTGGCCGCCATGCACCACGCGCACCGGCAGATCGCGGATCCGTTGCATGGTGCGGACATAGGCGGGGATGTCCGAGCCCACGAGATCGTCGAGGAGCGGCCCGTCATAGATCGCATCGCCCGAGAAGAAGACGCCGCTCGCCTGCTCCCAGAGCCCGATGCTGCCCGGCGAATGGCCGGGAAGATGCAGCACCTCGAAGCTTCTATCCCCGAGATCGATGACGTCGCCTTCGTCAAGAAGCCGCGTCGCCGGCGCGGGCCGCACCGCGTAGCGCCGCACGTCGTAGCCGGCGCTCGGATAAGCCAGCAGATATTCCTCCGGCACCTCGTAGCCCGCGCGCTCCAGGCTCTCGACGTAGTCGGCACCGCGCTCGCGCGGGCGGAGCGTCACCTCGGTATTGCCGCCGGCGAGCCGCTCGCCCTCGGCGCGGTGCACGAGGCGCTCGCTGAACTCGAACATGCCGCCGGCGTGATCGAGGTGCGTGTGCGTCGCCAGCGCCGCGAGCGGCTTCTCGAAGAGGTCGCGCGCGGCTTCCGCGAGGCTCGCGACGCCGAGGCCCGTGTCGATCAGGAGATCGCGGTCGCGCCCGCGCACATGCCAGATGTTGCAGCGGAGCACGGAGTGCACATGCGGCTCCCAGAGCAGCGTGATGCCGTCCTCGATGCTCCGGCGCTCGAACCAGCGATCGGCGATCTGGGTGGTCATTGCGTCAGTTCCTTCGTTCGAGCTTGGGGCTCACCCCCCACCCTACCCTCCCCCTCGAGGGGGGAGGGGATTCTCGCTGCCTCAGCTTGTAGCCCCTCCCCCCTTGAGGAGGAGGTCAGGGAGGGGGGTCGGGCCGGAACTCAATCTCACCCCACCTCGAACTTGATCCCCTGCGCCAGCGGCAGCGCGCCGGAGAAGTTGATGGTGTTAGTGGCGCGGCGCATATAGGCCTTCCAGGCGTCGGAGCCGGATTCGCGGCCGCCGCCGGTCTCCTTCTCGCCGCCGAAGGCGCCGCCGATCTCGGCGCCGCTGGGCCCGATGTTGACGTTGACGATGCCGCAATCGCTGCCGGCAGCACCCATGAAGCTCTCCGCCTCGCGGAGATCGTTGGTGAAGATGCTGGAGGAGAGGCCTTGCGCCACCTCGTTGTGCATCTTCATCGCGTCGTCGAAATGCCGGTACTTCATCACGTAGAGGATCGGCGCGAAGGTCTCCTCGCGGACGATCGCGCTCTGGGTCGGCATCTCGGCGATGGCGGGCTTCGCGTACCACGCCTCCGGGAAGCGATCGCCGAGCGCGCGCTCGCCGCCGAAGACCTGGCCGCCTTCCTTCTTCGCCTGCGCCAGCGCCGCCTGCATGGCGTCGAAGGCGCGGCGGTCGATGAGCGGCCCCACCAGCGTCCCTTTCTCGCGGGGATCGCCGATCGGCACCGAGGCATAGGCGCGCTTCAGGCGCTCCACCAGCTTCGGCGCCACCTCCTCATGGGCGATGACGCGGCGGAGCGAGGTGCAGCGCTGGCCGGCGGTGCCGACGGCGGCGAAGGCGATGGCGCGGACGACGAGATCGAGATCCGCCGAGGGCGCGACGATGGCGCCGTTGTTGCCGCCGAGCTCGAGGAGCGCGCGGCCCATGCGCCCGGCCACGACAGGCGCCAGCGCCTTCCCCATCCGGCAGCTTCCGGTGGCGCTCACCAGCGCGAGCCGCGGATCGGCGGCGATCTGCTCGCCGGCCTTGCGCTCGCCGATCACCACCTCCAGCAAACCGTCCGGCACATCACCGAGCCGCTTCGCCGCCCGCTCCATGAGCGCCTTGCAGGCGAGCGCGGTCAGCGGGGTCTTTTCCGAGGGCTTCCACACCACGGGATCGCCGCAGACCAAGGCGATCGCCGCGTTCCACGACCAGACCGCGACCGGGAAGTTGAAGGCGGTGATGACACCCACCGCCGAGAGCGGATGCCAAGTCTCCATCATGCGATGGCCCGGCCGCTCCGAGGCGATGGTGAGGCCGTAGAGCTGGCGCGAGAGGCCGACCGCGAAGTCGCAGATGTCGATCATCTCCTGCACCTCGCCGCGCCCCTCCTCGATGATCTTGCCGGCCTCCAAGGTGACGAGCCGGCCGAGCGCGTCCTTGGCGGCGCGGAGCTCCTCGCCCAGGAGCCGCACCAGCTCGCCCCGCCGCGGCGCCGGCACCAGCCGCCACTGCCGGAACGCCGCCGTGGCGCGCGCGATCTTCGCGTCGATGCTCTGGGCGCTGTCGCTCTTCACCCGCCCGATCACCTCGCCATCGATGGGCGAGCGCACGACGATGTCGCCGTCGGCGACGGAAGCGGGCGGAACGCCGAGGGAGCTGAGCAGCGAGGCGATGTCGGACATGGGGAAACTCCGTGCTTGAAGGCCGGCGGATACTACTCCGATCGCAAGCGGGAGTCAGAGGAGGAAGATTCGAAACTCGCGCGCCCGTTCGCCCGCCGCATGGCCGTTTTTGACGAAGGGCGGGTCAATAGCGTTGGTCGCCATTCGCTTGCACCAGCGCGATCCGAACGCGGCCGAAATTCGCCGACATCAGCAGCCGTCCCCTTCGGAGCGGTCCACCTTCCTGCAGGAGACGCGGGAGGGCGCGGGCGATGGGGTGGCCGCGATCCTGGTCTTCATTCCCTCGCTGGCGGTCGGGCTCGGAACTGGCCTCTACACCATGGACTGGGTATGGGGGACCATCGCCTGGATCGCGGCCTTCCTTCTGTCGGCGCTCGGCAACTGGGTGCTTGCCGATCGCCTCGGTTGGCGCCGGATACGCTGGATGTCGATCCTCGATATGCTGTTCACCGCCCTGACGGCGCTCCTGGACTGCCTCAGCTTCTAGCAGCCGCGCGAGAGCGCTTCATGCGCCGGACAGCACGCCTACTGGCGCAGGTGCTCCCGGGCGCGCGCGAGGATTTCCGCCGAGAGAGCCTTGTCGGAGACCATGCGGGCCAGGGTCATGGCGCCGATCATCGTCGAGAGGGCGGCGATGGCGTCGGCGCGGGCTCGCCCGCGATCGGGCGCATCGCCCGCGAGCGTAAGAAAGAGCTGCTCGAGGACCGCGGTCGCCGCGCCCCTGGCTTCGTCGCCCGATCGCGCCATCTCGCTGCCGAGGGCGGCGAAGGGGCAAGTCGGCGTCGGCGCGTCGCGGTGCGCGGTCGAGAGATAGCCGTCGACGGCGGCGTTGAAGCCGCCCTTCGCCATGGTCCGGCCGATGGTCGCGACGACCTTGTCCCCCGCCGCGCCCACGGCCTCCGCGACCAGCTGCTCCTTGTCGCGGAAGTGGCGATAGAACCCGCCATGGGTGAGGCCGGCCGCCGCCATCACGTCGTTGAGGCTCGCCGCCGCGATCCCCGTGCGCCGGATGTGATCCGCCGCCGCGGCGACGATCGCCTGGCGGGTCTCGGCCGCCTCCTGCTTCGACTTTCGCACCCTCGCTCCTTTCCGATCGTCGCCGATCTCGGCGGTTGACAATTTAGATGATAGCCGACATCTTATCAGATGTCACTCGACATCTAAATTCGCGGCGCGGGAGCGGAAATTTGCCGAAGCCAGGCGGCGCATCGTCGGCATCGACATCGGGCAGGCCGGATCAGCATCCGCTTGATCACGCGATCTGGCGCGCGCTGACGAGCAGCCACGCACGCCTGGCCGAGGGCGACGGGCGCGCGCGCCGCTATCCCGCGGCGATCGCGCCCTTCGCGGCGACGATCGACCTGGAGCCGGCCGCGCTCCGATCGCTGCTGGAATTGCTCGGCCCCAGCGACCGGATCGCCTTGGCCACCACGGCCGAGACGCAGCTGCCGCCCGCCTTCGCGGTCATCCGCCGGGAGCGGATCGACCAGATGGTCCTGGACGGCCGAGCCGCCGGCGCGGCATCGGCGGCGGCTCCGATCGCGGCGCTCGGCGCTGCGGACGTCCCGGCGATGATGGCGCTCGCCGGCGCCACCCAGCCCGGCCCGTTCGGCCCGCGCACCATCGAGCTCGGCGACTACATCGGCGTCCGGCGGCAGGGCGCGCTGGTCGCCATGGCCGGCGAGCGCATGCGTCTCGACGGCTTCACCGAGATCAGCGCCGTCTGCGTCGACGCCGCCCATCGCGGGCACGGCTTCACGGCCGACTTGGTCCGATCGCTCGCGGCATCGATCGCGGCGCGGCGCGAAGTTCCCTTCCTGCACGTGTTCAGCGCCAATCGCGGGGCGATCGCGCTCTACCGCAAGCTGGGCTTTGCGCTCCGCCGGCAGATGCATCTCGCCGTGCTCGAACGGGCCAAGCTGGCCTGAGCCACGGCCCTTCACCACCCATCGAAACCCGAGGAGACAACAATGAGCCGACGCATTCTCGTCACCGGCGCCACCGGCAAGACCGGCCGCCACGCGACCGGCCTGCTGCTCAAGCAGGGTTACGCGGTGCGCGCCCTCGTGCACAAGGCCGACGAGCGCTCGGACCGGCTCAAGGCGATCGGCGCGGAGGTCGTCGTCGGCGATCTCCTGGATCTCGACGCCGTCCGCGCCGCGGTCGATGGCGTCAACGCCGCCTACTTCGTCTATCCGGTCCGGCCTGGCCTGATCGACGCCACGGCCTATTTCGCCGAGGCCGCCAAGGAGGCCGGGCTCGACGCCGTCGTCAACATGTCGCAGATCTCGGCGCGCCGGGACTCGAAGAGCCACGCGGCGCGCGACCACTGGGTCGCCGAGCGCGTCTTCGACTGGTCGGGCATCCCGGTCATTCACATCCGGCCGACCTTCTTCGCCGAGTGGCTGATCAATCCGCTGCATCTGAAGCCGATCGTGGAGCGCGGCGTGATCAGCCTGCCGCTCGGCAACGGCCGGCACGCGCCGATCGCGGCCGAGGACCAGGCGCGGATCATCGCGGCGATCCTCGCCGATCCCGCGCCCCACAAGGGCAAGACCTATCCGCTGTTCGGCCCGATCGAGATGGACCAGGCGGGCGTCGCGCGGGCGGTCAGCGAGGCGATCGGACGGCCGATCGGCTACGAACCGATCACCATCGAGGTCTACCGCAAGCGCCTGGAGGATTCGGGCGTCATGCCGCCCTTCCTGATCCAGCACCTCTGCGCGGTGGCGCAGGACTATCAGAACGGCATCTTCGAAGGGACGGACGAGGTGATCGGCCGAGTGACCGGAAAGCCGCCGATGACGGTGCAGGAATTCGTCGCCGGCCACATCGATCTCTTCAAGCCCGCGACGGCGCGCTGAGGAGGCACGATCGGCATCACCTCGCGTCCCACGGTCCGCGGCGCTCGAAGACGCCGCCGGCGCCCAGGTGGAGGTGGGTGAGGCTTCTGTCCTCGCTCTGGAGGCGCCAGGACAGCAGGCGCTGAGCATAGGCGAGGACCAGCGCTTGGCAGGCGGGATCCTCGGCGCGGTTCTCGAGCTCGTCGGGATCGCGCTGGAGATCGAAGAACAGCGGCGGCAGCGCCGCGAAGTGGACGTACTTGTATCGCTCGTCGCGGATGACAGCGAGGCTGCAGGCGTCGGGCGGGAGGTCGAGGGCGCGTTCGGCGAGCGGCTCGCGGAGGTCGCGGAAGTCGTATTCCCAGTGCGCCTCGCGCCGCCAGTCCGCCGGACTCTCGCCCTGGAGCCAGGGCATCAGCGAGCGGCCCTGGCAGGCCCAGGGCACCGGGCGGCCGCTCCATTCCAGGATCGTCGGCATGAGGTCGACAGCCTCGGTGAAGGCGTCGACCGCGCGGCCGCGCGCGGATCTCGGCGCCTCGGGATCGCGGACGATCAGCGGCACGTGGAAGCCGCCGTCGAAATAGCCATCCTTGCCGAAGAGCCAGTGGTCGCCGAGCAGGTCGCCATGGTCTGATGTCACCACGATCAGCGTCGTGTCATAGCTGCCGTCGGCCTTCAGCGCCGCGATCAGCCGGCCCAGATTGTCGTCGAGCTCGGCGATCATGCCGTAATAGGTGGCGCGGATCTGCCGGATGGCGCGCGCGTCGAGCTCCGCCATCGGCCTTCCCTCCTGCAGCAGCATCGGCCCGGCCCACTGCCGCTCCAGATGCTGCTTCAGCCAGGGATGCTGCGCGCCCTCGCTCGCGCGATCGGCGCGGCCGCGCGGCGGTGGCACTTCGTCTGCGCTGTAGCGCGCGTTGTAGGGCGCCGGCGCGATATAGGGCGGGTGCGGGCGATAATAGGAGAGATGGACGCACCAGCCGTCGCGGCCGGTTATGTAATCGAGGGCGGCGTCGGTGAGAAAGCTGGTCTCGCTGTCCACGGCCGGATAGCGCGTGGGTGCGAAGCTCGGCCCCGCCCCCGGGGCGTCGCCGGGCTGGCGCAGCGGCAGGAACATGTCCTTGCCGGGCGCCGGCGGCTTCGGCACGTCATAGCCCTTGGCGGCGAGGTAGTCGATCCAGGGCGCGAACCGCTCCTCCATAGCCACGACAGGCGTGAAGCCTGGCAGCACGCCCTCATAGTTGTTGCGGCGCGGATCGCCCAGCGGCAGCAGCCGCGGATCGAGCGACGTGTCCGTATAGCCGAAGAGCGCGGGATCGTAGCCGGCGCCGCGCAGCTCACGCGCCAGGTTCGCGTGGCGGTCGTCGAGCGGGATCCCGTTCCTGACCGACCGGTGCGTGTGCATGTAGAGGCCGGTGAAGAGCGAGGCGCGCGCCGGCCCGCAGGGCGCCGCCTGGGTGTAGTGCCGGCGGAACAGCACGCCGTCCGCCGCCAGCGCGTCGAGGTGCGGCGTCCTGAGGCAGGGGTGCCCGACGGCGGAGAGGCAATCGCCCCGCCACTGGTCGAAGGTGATGAGCAGGATATTCCGCCGCGTCATGGCGGCACTCTAATGTGCGGCGAGGTTGATGGCGAGGATGCCGACGGCGCAGCAGGAGGCGGCGAGAATGCGCGCGCGCCCGAAGGGCTCGCGCAGCAGCACGGTGCCGATCGCCGCCGCGATGATGACGCTGGTCTCGCGCAGCGCGGCGATCGGCGCGATGGCGCCGAGGCTGTAGCACCAGATGACCGCGCCATAGGCCGTCATCGCGAAGAGGCCGCCGAGCACGCCGGGCTTCCAGCTCGACCGCACCGCGCTCGCGAGGCTCCGCCGCCGCGCCACCGCCGCGATCAGCGCCATGCTGAGGCCGTCGATGAGGAAGAGCCAGGCGATATAGCCGCCGGGGCTCGCCGAATGCCGCACGCCGAGCCCGTCGGCGATGGTGTAGGCGGCGATGCAGCAGCCGTTGGCGAGCGCCAGGCTCACCGGCTTCCAGTCGACCAGCTCGCGCCAGCGGAACCGGTTGAAGGCAAGGCTCAGGATGCCGAGGCAGAGCAGCATGACGCCGAGGAGCTGCACCGTGCCGAGGCGCTCGCCGACCAGCCAGGGCGAGAGGAAGGCGACGATGAGCGGCGCCGCGCCGCGCGCCAGCGGATAGACCTGGCTCAGATCGCCGAAGCGGTAGGAGCCCAGCAGGAACATGTAGTAGCCGAAATGGATCAGCACCGAGAGCAGGATGAAGACCCAGCTTGCCGGCGCCGGGCTCGCGACGAAGAGCAGCATGAGGGCGCCGGCAACCGCGCCGGTCAGGTTCATGAGCCCGGTGGTGGTGAGCCGGTCCTTCGAGACTTTGAGCAGCGCGTTCCACGACGCGTGCAGCAGCGCCGCCAGCAGCACCAGCGCGATGATGCGCGGATCGAGGCCGAGGGCGGGGGTCATTGGGAAGGTGCGGAG